>NZ_LIFT01000002.1:0-525861 GCF_001297795.1 Citrobacter sp. CtB7.12
ATTACGACTGGTGTTACTCGTATTGCCGACGTAGCCAATGTTCATGTGTTCGCTTAAGGAGAGGGTTCCGCCGCGGGTAATCATCAGGTTGCCGCGCCCCTGATCGCCGACCACGCTCCAGACGGAAGAGACGGACGAATTTGCGCCATCGATAGTAACCGTTCCCTGCGCGTTTGCGGCATATTCTCCAATGCGCAATTCATCAATACCGCTGATTTTACTGCCGTTATTCACCCGCAGCGTACCTGAACCATCATGGGTCCCGAGTACCAGATTCAAATTGCCCAGTGTCCAGGTCGCACCATTCGTCAGCGTCACGCTGCCGTTTGCGCCATTACCGATCATACCGGCGGCGGTGGTGATAGCCCGACCATCGATCAGCAGTGAGCCGTCGGAGTTATCACCCACCCAAAGACTGCGGAAGTTATTCCATGCGGGGTCGGTATTTTCCGTGGCGGAAAGCGTAATATTTTGTCCATTATTAATAATGACAGTATCCCCCACACCTGTTGGTGGGGAAATATTATTATTGGCTACAGCAGTGGACGTTAAAGCCATGGAAATTGCAATGGCTAATAGAGTTTCAGGGAAACACTGTGCATTTATTTTCATATATTGACTCTTCCTTAAGATTTAAATATTACATCCAGGCATAAGCCAGAAAAGCCAGTGCTGAATACACGGCTATTTGTCGGGTTGCTCATGCAAATAAAATTCTGATGATTTTTAATATTATTTGCCGCGGGCGATATAGCGTAATCGTTTTGCCGCAGGCTTGCATTCGATATTGATAGGCTGAGTCTATTAACCGTCATTAACAGAGTGAAGATATTTAAGTGATGGCTAATTATTTGATTACAAATGTTTATTGTTTTTGGCTATCCTTCCAGGAATAATGCAAATATAAGGCGAAAAACAACAGGATAGATGAGGTTTTTGATAAGGAAGACTGAATAGATGCGAAGGATTAACATTAGTGTGAATATCGCTTCACTATGTTTAATTACGGACAGTAATAATGTTTTTTAAGAATTTTAGGCTGACTAATTATCATTGTTTTGATGAGTATCAATTTTTACATTGGTATTAATCTGAATGTCTTTTATCGATGTTAAGATTATTACCAATAAGTCTGTAAGGGTTTTGATAATAATCTTAAGTGGAGTTGTTTCGAACAGGGTTATGCATATTTACGCAATAATGAGAGATTTATTAAAAGACAGGGTTGTCGGTCATTATTTTATTTGTATGCAGAAAGTGACTTAACTTTACCGTAGTATGCAAAAAAGGACTGAGCAGGCCGAAATCACAAAAGCAACCTATCACTGAAAGGGCTCTGGATTTTTTCTGGAAGCTGAACTAGTTATTAATCATCCCTGAACAGCGGCATGGATTCAGCGGTGATGATAGCGTCATAACATAACCTGGAGCTTCTCTATGAAAACTGGATATAAACTCTTGATTGGTGCGTTGGCTTTTGTGGCGACAAATGCGTTTGCAGCGGAGCTGTTAACAAAAGCTGAGTTTGAGAAAGTGGAGTCGCAGTACACCCTGATTGGCAACATCAATACCAGCAATGAAACGTCCACTCAGGATGCGAAAGAAGATCTGCTCAAAAAAGCGGATGAGAAAGGGGCTGATGTGGTCGTGCTGACTTCCGGTCAAACCGACAACAAAATTCATGGCACTGCCAATATCTACAAGAAAAAGTAATTCGTAAGCGTGCCGGATGGCGCTGGCCTGGTGAAATGTGTAGGCCGGGTAAGACGCTGTGTGTCGCCATCCGGCCGTTCATTCCTTCAGCCGTCGCCAGAATGTGGTTCTGCTGACCCCCAGATAACGCGCGGCGGCGCGCTTATCGCCGTTAAACTGCGCCAGCACCTGCTGTGGCGTAGCGGAAGGCGAAGGGTATGACGGCGATTCGTTCTCCGCCAGTTCCGGCAGTATCTGCTGTAATAAATGTTCATTCAGTTGTGGCATCGGTTCAACGCTTAAAAACAGTGCCAGCCGTTCCATCATATTGCGCAATTCGCGAATATTTCCCGGCCACTGATAGTGCAACAGCGCACCGGCACTCTGCGCCAGTCCGGCGCGCACCGACTCGGTAAACGGTACGGAGAGCGCGGCCAGCGATTGTTTTAAAAAACCTTCCGCCAGCGGCAGGATATCGGCGGGGCGCTCCCGTAGAGCCGGTAACGACAGACGTAAAATACTCAGGCGATAAAACAGATCGCGACGAAACTGCCCGTGTTTCATCTCGTCTTCCAGATTGCAGTGGGTGGCGCTAATCACCCGCACTGTTACCGGAATGGGGTGATGTCCACCCACCCGGGTGACCTCTTTTTCTTCCAGCACGCGCAGCAGTCGGGTTTGCAGCGGCAACGGCATTTCGCCGATTTCATCGAGAAACAGCGTTCCGCCGTGGGCGATTTCAAACAGCCCGGCACGACCACCGCGTCGCGATCCGGTGAAGGCGCCTTCCTCGTAGCCAAACAGCTCCGCTTCCAGCAACGATTCGGCGATCGCCCCGCAATTCACCGCGACGAACGGATGCGCCGTTTTGTCGCCGCGCGTGCCAGGACGCGTACAAAACTCGCGGTGAATGGCCTGGGCTGCCAGTTCTTTCCCGGTGCCGGTTTCCCCCTGAATCAGGACAGAGGCGGGTGAACGGGCATACAGCATAATGGTATGGCGCACCTGTTCCATCTGTGCGGACTCGCCACGAATATCTCCCAGCCCATAGCGGGTGCGCAGCGCCTGATCGGAGGCATAATGACCGTGGCGACGCTGGGTCAGGCGGGTCATGTCCAGCGCATCACTAAAGGCCTGACGCACCGTGGCGGCAGAATAGATAAAGATACCGGTCATGCCTGCCTCTTCCGCCAGATCGGTGATCAGTCCCGCGCCAACCACCGCGTCAATGCCGTTTGCTTTCAACTCGTTAATCTGCCCGCGCGCGTCTTCTTCGGTGATATAGCTGCGTTGTTCCAGTTGCAGGTTGAAGGTTTTTTGAAAAGCCATCAGCGCGGGGAGCGTTTCCTGGTAGGTCACCACGCCAATGGAGGCGGTCAGTTTTCCGGCCTTTGCCAGCGCCTGCAGAACGTCAAACCCGCTGGGTTTGATCAGGATAACTGGTATCGACAGGCGACTTTTCAGATACGCGCCGTTCGATCCGGCGGCGATGATCGCATCACAGCGTTCGGTGGTCAGCTTCTTACGGATATAGGTGACCGCTTTTTCAAAACCGAGCTGGATGGGGGTGATGGTCGCCAGATGATCAAACTCCAGGCTGATGTCGCGAAACAGATCGAACAGTCGCGTTACCGAGACCGTCCAGATAACCGGTTTGTCATCATTCACCCGCGGGGGAAGCGTTGTCGTCGCCATAGCCAACCCAAAATAAAAGGACAGAGTAATGGGTGTAGTCTTGTTTCATAATTGTTGCAATGAAACCGGTCGGGACGTTTCATGAAACGTTAGCTGACACGCTTTTTTTCGCTTATCGCGGTATGCTGTGGTTTATCTTATTGTTATATCGATGGTTATTTAAAACACTCTCTTTCAAAGCGCCTTTGGCATAGCCCTTGCTTTATGTGAATCAACGGTTAGTTACAAGTTGATAACACGAGGATGGACTATGTCTCTGGATTCTCCGGGTCAGGCATTTCGCGCTGCACTCACCAAAGAAAACCCCTTACAAATCGTCGGCACCATCAACGCCAACCATGCGTTGCTGGCCCAGCGCGCCGGGTATCAGGCGATTTATCTTTCGGGCGGCGGCGTCGCGGCCGGTTCGCTGGGACTGCCGGATCTGGGCATCTCCACCCTGGACGACGTCTTGACCGACATTCGCCGCATCACCGACGTCTGTCCGCTCCCGCTGCTGGTGGATGCTGATATCGGCTTTGGTTCGTCGGCGTTTAACGTTGCGCGCACCGTCAAGTCGATGATCAAAGCCGGGGCGGCGGCGCTACACATCGAAGATCAGATTGGCGCCAAGCGCTGCGGCCATCGTCCGAATAAAGCGATTGTTTCGAAAGAGGAGATGGTCGATCGCATTCGTGCGGCAGTTGATGCCCGTACCGATCCCCACTTTGTGATCATGGCGCGTACCGATGCCCTGGCGGTGGAAGGGTTAGACGCAGCGATCGATCGTGCGCAGGCCTATGTCGAAGCGGGCGCCGACATGCTGTTCCCGGAGGCGATCACGGCGCTTTCGATGTACCGCCAGTTTGCCGATGCAGTCCAGGTGCCGATTCTTGCCAATATCACCGAATTTGGCGCTACGCCGTTGTTCACGACCGACGAACTGCGCAGTGCGAACGTGGCGATGGCGCTCTATCCGCTCTCGGCATTCCGCGCCATGAACCGGGCTGCTGAAAAGGTCTACAACGTGCTGCGCCTGGAAGGGACGCAAAAGAGCGTTATCGACATCATGCAGACCCGTAACGAACTGTATGAAAGCATCAATTACTACCAGTACGAAGAGAAGCTCGACGCGTTGTATATCAAGTAGGCCGGATGGCGGCTACGCCTTATCAGGCCTGGACGAAAACCCTCAGTACCCTACATATGACAATAATGATGAGGACAACATGAGCGACACAACGATCCTGCAAAATAATACCCATGTTATTAAGCCTAAAAAATCCGTCGCGCTGTCCGGCGTACCGGCGGGCAATACCGCGCTGTGCACCGTCGGCAAAAGCGGCAACGATCTGCACTATCGCGGCTACGATATTCTCGATCTCGCCCGGCAGTGCGAATTTGAAGAAGTCGCGCATCTGCTGATTCACGGCAAACTCCCGACCCGTGACGAACTTCAGGCATACAAAAGTAAACTCAAAGCGCTGCGCGGGTTACCGGCTAACGTCCGTACCGTACTGGAAGCGCTGCCAGCGGCATCGCATCCGATGGACGTGATGCGCACCGGCGTATCGGCGCTGGGCTGTACGCTGCCGGAAAAAGAGGGGCACACCGTTTCCGGCGCGCGTGATATTGCCGATAAGCTGCTGGCCTCGCTCAGTTCCATCCTGCTCTACTGGTATCACTACAGTCACAACGGCGAGCGTATTCAGCCAGAAACCGATGACGACTCTATCGGCGGCCATTTTCTGCACCTGTTGCACGGCGAAAAACCGACGCAGAGCTGGGAAAAAGCAATGCACATTTCGTTGGTGTTGTACGCCGAGCATGAGTTCAACGCCTCCACCTTTACCAGCCGCGTGATTGCCGGCACCGGATCGGATGTTTACTCGGCCATTATCGGCGCGATTGGCGCACTGCGCGGTCCGAAACACGGCGGGGCGAATGAGGTCTCGCTGGAGATTCAGCAGCGCTACGAAACGCCGGACGAAGCCGAAGCCGATATCCGTAAGCGCGTGGAAAACAAAGAAGTGGTGATTGGTTTTGGTCATCCGGTTTATACCATTGCCGATCCGCGTCATCAGGTCATCAAACGTGTGGCGAAGCAGCTTTCCGAAGAGGGGGGCTCGCTGAAGATGTACAACATTGCCGATCGTCTGGAAGAGGTGATGTGGGAGACGAAGAAGATGTTCCCTAACCTCGACTGGTTCTCGGCGGTCTCCTACAACATGATGGGCGTTCCCACCGAAATGTTTACCCCGCTGTTTGTCATCGCCCGCGTCACCGGCTGGGCGGCACACATTATTGAACAGCGCCAGGACAACAAAATCATTCGTCCTTCCGCCAACTATACCGGCCCGGACGATCGTGAGTTTGTGCCGATCGATCAGCGTCAGTAATTCATTACCTCTAAAGATAAAAAAACAGGAAACGTACCTTATGTCCGCTCAAATTTTAAATGTTCGCCCGGAATTCGATCGTGAAATCGTTGATATCGTGGATTACGTCGTCAACTACGAGATAGCGTCAACGGTGGCGTATGACACCGCCCACTACTGCCTGCTTGATACGTTGGGCTGTGGTCTGGAAGCGCTGGAATATCCGGCCTGTAAAAAACTGATGGGGCCGATTGTTCCGGGGACCGTGGTGCCCAACGGCGTGCGCGTGCCGGGTACCCAGTTTCAGCTCGACCCGGTACAGGCCGCGTTTAACATTGGCGCGATGATCCGCTGGCTCGACTTCAATGACACCTGGCTGGCGGCGGAGTGGGGCCACCCTTCCGATAACCTCGGCGGGATCCTGGCGACAGCGGACTGGCTCTCACGCAACGCGGTCGCGGCGGGTAAAGCGCCGTTGACCATGAAACACGTGCTGACCGGAATGATTAAGGCCCACGAAATTCAGGGCTGTATCGCGCTGGAAAACGCCTTTAACCGCGTGGGGCTTGACCACGTTCTGCTGGTCAAAGTGGCCTCCACCGCCGTGGTGGCTGAAATGCTGGGGCTAACGCGTGATGAGATCCTCAACGCGGTGTCGCTGGCGTGGGTCGACGGACAGTCGCTGCGCACCTATCGCCATGCGCCGAATACCGGCACGCGTAAATCCTGGGCGGCGGGCGATGCAACCTCGCGCGCGGTGCGTCTGGCGCTGATGGCGAAAACCGGTGAGATGGGTTATCCGTCAGCGCTGACGGCGAAAACCTGGGGGTTTTATGACGTCTCATTCAAAGGCGAGTCGTTCCGCTTCCAGCGTCCATACGGCTCCTACGTAATGGAAAACGTGCTGTTCAAAATTTCGTTCCCGGCGGAGTTCCACTCTCAGACGGCGGTTGAAGCGGCAATGACGCTGTATGCGCAAATGCAGGCAGCAGGTAAAAGCGCTGCAGATATCGAAAAAGTGACCATTCGCACCCACGAAGCCTGCATTCGCATCATTGATAAGCAGGGGCCGCTGAATAACCCGGCCGATCGCGATCACTGTATTCAGTATATGGTGGCGATCCCGCTGCTGTTCGGACGCTTAACGGCGGCGGATTATGAGGACGGCGTGGCACAGGACAAGCGAATCGATTCCCTGCGCGAGAAGATCCGTTGTGTTGAAGATCCGGCGTTTACCGCGGACTATCACGATCCGGAAAAACGCGCCATCGCCAATGCGATCACCCTGGAATTCACTGACGGTTCACAGTTTGACGAGGTGGTCGTGGAGTTCCCGATTGGCCATGCACGTCGCCGTACCGACGGGATCCCGAAACTGATCGAAAAATTCAAAATTAACCTGGCGCGCCAGTTCCCGACTCGCCAACAGCAGCGCATCCTGGAGGTCTCCCTGGACAGAACTCGCCTGGAGCAGATGCCGGTCAATGAGTACATGGACCTTTATGTCATCTAGAACCCGCTTCATCAGGCGTAAGTTCAACAGGAGAGCGTTATGTCTTTTAGCGAATTTTATCAGCGTTCTGTTACGCAACCGGAATCATTCTGGGCCGAACAGGCCCGGCGGATTGACTGGCAGCAGCCGTTTATCCGCACGCTGGATCACAGCCATCCGCCGTTTGCCCGTTGGTTTTGCGGCGGTACCACCAATCTGTGTCATAACGCCATTGACCGCTGGCTGGAGAAACAACCGGATGCGCTGGCGCTGATCGCTGTCTCATCCGAGACCGAAGAGGAGCGCACCTTTACCTTCCGTCAGCTCTATGACGAAGTGAACGTGGTGGCGTCAATGCTGCAATCGCTCGGCGTGCAGCGCGGCGATCGGGTTCTGGTATACATGCCGATGATCGCTGAGGCGCATATCACGCTGCTGGCCTGCGCACGGATTGGCGCGATCCACTCGGTAGTGTTCGGCGGTTTTGCTTCGCACAGCGTGGCGGCGCGCATCGATGACGCGAAGCCGGTGCTGATTGTCTCCGCCGATGCGGGGGCGCGCGGCGGTAAAGTGTTGCCCTATAAAAAGCTGCTCGATGATGCGATCGAGCAGGCGCAACATCAGCCGAAACAGGTGTTACTGGTGGATCGCGGGCTGGCGAAAATGGCGCGTGTGGCCGGTCGCGATCTCGACTTTGCGACGTTGCGCCAGCAGCATCTCGGCGCCACGGTGCCGGTGACGTGGCTGGAATCCAATGAAACGTCCTGCATTCTTTATACCTCCGGCACCACCGGAAAACCCAAAGGCGTGCAGCGCGATGTCGGCGGCTATGCCGTGGCGCTGGCGACCTCAATGGCGACCATTTTTGGCGGCAAAGCGGGGGGCGTGTTCTTCTGCGCGTCGGATATCGGTTGGGTTGTCGGGCATTCCTATATTGTCTACGCGCCGCTCCTGGCAGGGATGGCAACCATTGTGTATGAAGGACTGCCGACGTATCCGGACTGCGGCGTGTGGTGGAAGATCGTCGAGAAATATCAGGTCAACCGGATGTTCTCGGCACCGACCGCCATTCGCGTGCTGAAAAAATTCCCGACCGCGCAGATCCGCAATCACGATCTCTCCTCGCTGGAGGTGCTCTATCTGGCAGGCGAGCCGCTGGACGAACCGACCGCAAGCTGGGTAACGGAAACACTGGGCGTGCCGGTTGTTGATAATTACTGGCAGACCGAATCCGGCTGGCCGATTATGGCGCTGGCCCGGGCACTGGATGACCGGCCGTCGCGCCTCGGCAGTCCCGGCGTGCCCATGTATGGCTATAACGTGCAGTTGCTCAATGAGATGACCGGCGAACCCTGCGGCGCCAACGAGAAGGGGATGGTGGTGATCGAAGGGCCGCTGCCACCCGGCTGTATTCAGACCATTTGGGGCGACGATGAACGGTTTGTGAATACCTACTGGTCGCTGTTCAATCGTCAGGTATACGCCACGTTTGACTGGGGTATTCGTGACGCCGACGGTTACTACTTCATTCTGGGGCGCACGGATGATGTGATTAACGTCGCCGGGCACCGGTTGGGCACGCGGGAAATTGAGGAGAGTATCTCCAGCTATCCGAACGTGGCGGAAGTGGCGGTGGTCGGGGTAAAAGATGCGCTGAAGGGGCAGGTGGCGGTAGCGTTTGTCATTCCCAAACAGAGCGACAGTCTGGAAGACCGCGATGTGGCGCATTCGGAAGAGAAAGCGATCATGGCGCTGGTGGACAGCCAGATTGGCAACTTTGGTCGTCCTGCCCACGTCTGGTTTGTTTCGCAACTGCCGAAAACCCGATCCGGCAAAATGCTCCGCCGCACGATCCAGGCCATTTGCGAAGGCCGCGATCCGGGAGATCTCACCACGCTTGACGATCCGGCGGCGCTGCAGCAAATCCGCCAGGCGATGGAGGAGTAATCTGATGGCCCGATAGGGCGGCGTAAACGCCTTATCTGGCCACATTCACCAGTAGCCGGTCCTAAAATAAATTCGAATGCTTCTGTGAGCGGGTTATTACCTGCGGCCACATATGGCTGGATTGTTGACCAGATATATGGCGCATTGAAATAAAATTAAAGAAGGGACTCTGATAACGTCCCTTCTTGCAATTTACACTATAGTTTCAATGCAAATATAACCAGATAATAGTATAGTCAATATGAACCAAATGGCAGCTTCCACTCTAAAACCTGTAATCAGATAACCAGGTAAACTGCGAATAAATCTATATCCTTCTATGCTCATATCATGATTTGTAACACGATTATATGGAAATACCAAGCTACCCATTATAAAACCAATTTTTGCATGATATGCTGCCGGGGAACCAATCAAACTTGCCCCCCTTGCCATACGCGCTGTCATAGGTAAATGGCCAAATTTTTCCTCATATAATTCCACGATTTTTCCATAACTATCTTTATTAATTACATATGAAACAAATACTAATACAACAAAACTGAAAAAAAAAGCCACACTAAATAACAACTGTATATTATCGAAGTTTTCTATCAAAAAGTTTTTCATATATTAATAAACCTGATTCTTCATTAAACGTATCGGGTGAATGGGTTAATTTATCTGGATTATTATTTATCGCGTCATTAATAGCGCCTCCCAAACGCCCCCCTAATCTTTCACCTGTTTTCTCTGCCATTTTTCCAGCTACAATTCCCGTACCGATACCTGTCACCAGGCATAGTCCCGCTCCGACCGCGCCTGCTTCTGATGTGAGAAGCCCCAGCGCCCACAGACATACACTCCTTGCTGCAGGCCCAGCGATACCTCCCGCAGTAATACCCACTCCCTGCTTACCCCCGAATTTACTATACTCAGTTATCGCTGCTTTTCTACATTCGCTCTCTCGCCCCTTTGCGCAGGCCTCATAAACGTTAGTTGTATAACTCGCAAAATCAAGACCAATACCGACATAGCCTGTTGTTCTCATTATTTTGATTAGTTTTGCGGATTTTTCTATATAGCTTGCATATCCCTCAATATCTTTTACCCCGGTTTGATCCCACTTATGCATAATGGATTTTGTGGATAAACCCAATGCTTGTTTTATTTGTTCGTATTGTTTTAAATCCAATTGTTCTTTTGAAAATTGATTCAAAAGAATATCTAACTTTTTAAATAATCTTTCTCGTTGACCGAAAAACTCCTCTCCAGAAATGAGACCGGAATTTTGGCGATATGTTTTTTTATAAAGCTCCTGAATTTCGTTTAGTATTTTATTTATTTCTTCATAATAACCCCCGCCAGCATCCTTTATGTAACCTAAGATATCTCCGCTTTGTCCTAAAGCATCACTATATAAATTAGATGAGAAAATATCTATCGAGGTTCTGTTTTCATACAATAATTTAGCTTCCTCATTAGTCAGCGGCTCAAGTGCTTTATCAATTTTGTCCCTTGCTGTTTGTACTTGCGCAATTTTTTCAGATGACCTGGATAGTGGGTCAGCAACAACTAAGATTGAACCGGGCTTTTTCTTTTTTTCCGGATTCAACTGATGATATAACTCTTTTACTCCAGATGGTGGATTAACCATTAACTCATATTCATATGATTTGGGTGTCGTCAATTCTGGTACTACACAAAAACCCGGTTCAACTGATTGTCTGGTCTCTGAAATCTTTCTTGTTGCGTGAACTGGATGTGTGGAATTTTGAGGTCTGTTTGCTGATTCATAGCTTGCTAAAATATAATTATCATATCTGTATGCAATATTTAAATGGGGTATAAATCGACAATGGCAAGGACATGTACCGCTGCTATGTGCTGAACCAGCCAGCGAACAGATAATTTCCGTCTCGTATTGAGACATATCATGCCCCATTGCTAAGTAATGATTATATAATTCGTTACTTATCCTGGTTCGGAATTGAAAATGAGACATTCTATGTGAAAAAATACCTCCTTTTTTCTCATTAACGATTGTTTTTTTTCTGAGATTAATCGTTCCTCCCACACTTCCGAGAAATCTGTTATGTTCAAAGCCAAATCCGTTTTCAAAATCCCGAAGAGAATCGGGTTTCCTCCTGTATAAAAAACTTTCTTCATTAAGCCGCTTTATCGACCCTGATGGAGGTTCTACTTTTCGCCCTTCCAAATCTATATCACTATCCCAGGAACTTAAGTAAGTCCGACGAAATGGTTCTTTCCCTCTTTCAATCCGTGAACCTTTAGGTACACCACCTTTAATCTCATATTTTTGACCATTCACCCCGCATATATATTCATCCATTTCATATACTATTTCCATGCCATCAAGAATATAGCGTTCTTTACTCTCTACTATATAACCGCCACAACTTGTTCGATCTCCCGGTGATAATAAAAAACCTTCAAAATGCCTGTCAAATGATCTCACAATGTAAACTCTCGTATGAATTATCAGAGTTTGATATCAGACTATTTTTGTGACTTTCATTGTGACTCTATCCGCATATTCGAAAAAAAACCGTGAATCACTCTATTGGAAATTCAGGTGGTAAATATAAGTTAGTGGGTTTATTGGTCTGGTAAATTAAAATTCTCGAACCTTTTCCATTATCAACTAATCTCAGCAAGACTATCTTTTGTTAGTAGTATCTGAATAGCTCTCTTCCATTTCAATGTTGTTTCACGTTTTTCAACAATATAATCATCTCTATCATAAAGTTTTTTACCTGGACTTTTATTTGAACGTTGTAGGCCTTACCCGGCCTACAACTTAAGCCGCCCATCAGGCACTTAGCTCCAGCTTACACGATAGTGATAACGCCCGGCGCTCAGCTGATATTCCGGCGACACCGAAGGACTCCAGGAGTCGTCGCCGCCGACGCCCATATGGAAACCATCAATATTCAGCCAGGCCCCGGCCTCCGGTTGTAGCAGATGTCGATGGCTGGTCTCCATCAGTTGTTTCTGGCTGAATCGGCTGATGTTGAAAAGAAAATCACCGCGCCAGACGTGCGCACCGTACTTCAGTTCACGCGTACCGCAACGCAGGCCGTTCTCACTGGGGAAAACGTAAGGGGTATACATCTCATCCAGTGATAAATCCCAGCGGTCAAAACAGGCTGAAGACAGGCGATCCGGGTAGTTTTCATGCGGACCAAGCCCCAGCCAGTTCACCCGTTCTGCTTCCTGGGCCAGTTGGCAGGTCAGACCGATACGTGCCGGATGCGGCGTGCCGCTGGCAACATCGACATCAACGGCGATCTGCATTTCGCCGTGGCCGTCGATGCGCCAGGCTTTACGGCTGATAAACAAGGTTTCACCCTGATACTGCCAGGCGTGAACGGTGGCTACCTGAATCGCGTCTGCAAGGGTATCGGCTTCGCATTGCAGCAACACCGCCTGCGCCTGGTAATGCCCGGCGGCTTTCCAGCGCTCAACCCAGGCATTAGGATCGATCCGTGTCACCTCACTGATACCAATATCGTTATCCAGCGGCGCGCGGGTAAATTGATCGCGCAGTGGCGTCAGTAACTGGGCTTCATCGCCAATCCAGTATTGCGTTAACGTGCCCTGCTGGCGGCAGAATTCCCAGCGCTTATGGCCGAGCGTGACGGTAAATGCGGCGTCGCTGACGCTGAGCTGTGGCGCAGTACTGGCGCGCGGTGAGCATACGACGCTCAGTTTTTCCTCCAGCGGCCACTGCTGCCAGGCGCTGATGTGTCCGGCAGGCGACCAGGCGGTTGCCTGCGGTTGTTCCACACGCACCGTCAACCAGAGCTGACCTGCCGCGTCAGGCTGTGTGATGTCCGGCAGGGTGATGCGCTGACGACCCTGCGGCGCGATATCCAGCGTGACCTCCCCGGTGGCAACTGGGTTGCCATCCAGAGCGAGGGTCCAGTGCAGGATCTCGTTGTCGCTATGGCGGAACAGATATTCGCTGGTGACCTCAATCTGACGTTGCGCGCCAGGCAGCCACGTGAACTGGAAAAACTGTTGCGCGTGCTTCGCCTCAAACAACGACGGATGCGGCGTGCGGTCGGCAAACACCAGCCCGTCCATACAGAACTGGCGATCGTTAGGCGTGTCGCCAAAGTCGCCGCCGTACGCGGACCAGGGGTTACCTTCGTCATCGTATTTAATCAGCGACTGATCGACCCAGTCCCAGACGAAGCCGCCCTGCAGGCGCGGGTACTGGCGGAACGCCTGCCAGTATTTGGCGAATCCGCCGAGGCTGTTACCCATCGCGTGGGCATATTCGCAGAGGATCAGCGGGCGCTGTTCGCCGGGCAGCGACAGCCATTTTTTGATTGACCACTTCGGCACTGCCGGGAACGGCTGATCCTGATCGACGCGCGCATACATCGGGCAAATTATATCCGTTGCCGCCGTGTCCGCGCCGCCACCTTCATACTGCACCGGGCGTGACGGATCGTCTGATTTCAGCCAGCGATACAGCGCGTCATGGTTGACGCCGTGACCCGATTCATTCCCCAGCGACCAGATAATAATGCTCGGATGGTTGCGATCGCGTTGCACCATGCGCGTCACGCGCTGGCTCATGGCGGGCAGCCAGGTCGGGTCGTCGCTCAGGCGATTCATCGGCACCATGCCGTGGGTTTCGATGTTGGCCTCATCCACCACATACAGACCATAGCGATCGCAGAGCGTGTACCATCGCGGATGATTCGGATAGTGGGAGCAGCGCACGGCGTTAAAGTTGTTCTGCTTCATCAGAATGATGTCCTGCACCATCGTCTCTTCGTCCATCACCTGACCGTTTTCAGGATGATGTTCATGACGGTTAGTGCCGCGAATCAGCAGTGGCTTACCGTTCAACAACAGCAGGCCATTTTCAATGCACACCTTCCGAAAGCCGACATCGCAGGCCTCGGCTTCAATCAGTGTGCCATCCGCCGTATGGAGCAGCACAACTGCGCGATAAAGATGCGGTGTTTCGGCGCTCCACAGTGAAGGCTGATCGACATGCAGACGCAGCGTCGTGCGATTGCCATAGGCTCCGCGCTCATCAACGATCTCGCTGCCAAAAGGCGCGGTGATTTCGCCCGTCAGCTCGTCGCCATCCCACAGTTGAACGGTCACGCGCAGAGTGTCACGGCATTCTCCACGCATTCTGACCTCGGCGGCAAAGATTGCCCGGCTGAAATCCTCGTTGAGGTGGGTGGTGATGCGTAAGTCGCTGATTTGCGTGGCGGGTTTGTTTAACAGGGAGACATCGCGGAAAATGCCGCTCATTCGCCACATATCCTGGTCTTCCAGATAGCTGCCGTCGCTCCAGCGTAGCACCATCACCGCCAGACGGTTCTCACCGCTGACCAGAAACTCACTGAGATCAAATTCCGACGGCAGGCGACTATCCTGACCGTAGCCCACCCAAAGCCCGTTGCACCAGAGATGAAAAGCGGAATTTACGCCATCAAAGATAATTCGCGTCTGTTCATCATGTATTTCAGCTTCGCTGATTGTAAAGGTGAGCGAATAACATCCTGTCGCATTTTCATGCGGCACATACGGCGGATCCACCGGGATCGGATAGGTCACGTTGGTATAAATGGGGGCGTCATAGCCAAGCAACTGCCAGTTTGATGGCACCGCGATCGTATCGGCATCGTCCAGATCGCCCAGACGCCAACGTTCCGGCACCGCTTCCGGCGAGGCGAACCAGATAAATTTCCACGCACCGTTCAGACTGCGAACGGAGGGTGAGGCGGTATTGTGACGCGCATCAGTCGCGTTGCGCCAACTGGCAAAAGGAGGATGCGCCTCCAGACGGTTTAGCTGCGTGACGCCGGGATTTTCCCAGTCGCGTCGGGCCAGTACGGCGGCGAGTGAATTCGTGCTGAAGGTCATGGAGGCATCCTGTTGCGCAGTTTGTTCGTTCACAGGTTGCTGAAGATACGGTGTGCGGTGAAAGCCTGTAAAGGTGAGAAAGAGGAATGAGTGAGGTCTCTCACTCAGAATCTGCTTGCGTCACACCCTGAAAGGTTTTTCGCCATTCTGCCGGGCTGACGCCGAAGCGGGACTTAAAATGCTGTCGCCAGGTCACCGGAGACAGAAAACCGACCTCTGTGGCGATACGCTCGACGGGCAGTCGGGAGGATTCCAGTAGTTCCTGGCTGCGGCGCAGACGTTCAGCAATCAGCCATTCAGCAACGCTTGAGCCAGTGGCTTTCATAAAATGACGGGTCAGAGTGCGGCGACTCATCATCACCTTTTGCGCCAGCGAGTCCAGATCGTGCTGTTCGTGGCTGTGCTGGCGAAGGTACTCCAGCAGGCCGTTAATTCGTTGATCCTGGGTGTTTTTCGCCACCGGTTGGGCAATAAACTGCGCCTGCCCCCCCTCGCGATGCGGTGGCACAATCATCCGGCGCGCAATCTGATTCGCCACCGAACTGCCAAACCGTTGGCGAATGAGATACAGACAACAGTCTAGCGCAGCGGCGGTACCGGCCGAGGTGATGATGCCATCATCGTCGACGTACAGGGCGTTGATATCCAGGCGCGCGGCGGGAAAACGCGTCTGAAAATCGGCTTCAAACTCCCAGTGGGTAGCGGCGCGTCTGCCGTCGAGCAGTCCTGCGTAACCGAGAACAAATGCGCCAAGGCATAACCCGACCACCTGGGCGCCGTTTTGCCGGGCCTGAACCAGCGCATCGAGTAGCGACTGCGGTGGGCGAATCGCGGTCGTCCCCCACCAGGGAACAATCACGATATCAGCCCCCGTCAGCGCTGCAAATCCCTGGCGGGCAGTAACGGAAAAGCCTTCAACAGAGGTGACCACGCCGGGGACTTCTGCGCAAATCTGCACCTCAAAGCGTTTCTTCGTTGCCGCTTTTTCACTGAACATGATGCACGGCACTGAGAAGTGAAACGGACTAAAATCTTCAACGGCGACGATCGCGACGGTAACAGGGCGCATACCACTCCTCGACTGGGGATTAAAACGTCAGGGTTTCTCCATCTTCCGGCACCCGGACACATTCTGCAATCTGGTTATCGCGCGCGTATTCCCTGAGCGCCGCGCGTGTTAGCAGGCAGTGGTTTATCGCCTCCATGTGAACAGCCACAATCTGCGCGTCGGGCAGAACGAAGTGGGTTTTCAGCACATCTTCTGCGCCCATGATAATCGCGCCAAAACCGATCACGTGGGCAAACCCGGCGTTCAGGACCACCACATCCGGCTGGAAGGTGATGAAGTTGCTTTCAACCTCATCGCGCCAGATCGTATCGCCAACCAGATACAGCGTTTTTTCTTGCGGATGCTGGAAGATTACCCCGCAGGCATCGCCCATCCGCTCGGCCATGGCGGGAATGGCGTACAGCCGGTCGGAACCGTGCTGACCGCCCGTTTTGCGCAGGGTTACCTCACCCAATCGGCTCTCGTCCGTCAGTACGGTGAGTTGGCTGAAACCCTGGTCCCGCAGGATTTGCGCATCCTTGTCGTTTTGCACATAAATCGGCTTCTCTTTCGGCACGACCTTTGCGGCGACCTCGTCCCAGTGATCCGCATGGAGATGGGTGACGATCAGGGCATCGGCCTGTAACAGGGTGTCGATGTCGCACGGAAGTTCCACCGTCGGATTACGGATGTCGGCTCGCGCTGTGCCGGGAAAACCGGGATACGCGCCCTGCGGGGCGAGCATAGGATCGACCAGAAAGGTTTTGCCGCCAAAGGTAATCAACTGGGTGGCGTTGCGAATATGGGTAATGTTCATAGTGATACTCCACGTGAGGGGGCCAGTGGTGTCATCGTAGAGTGTTGACCAGAAGCTGAATGTGGGCAAATGGGCGAATACCGATGGGATTGGGCCAATAGAGGGAATTTGTGCCAAATCCGAATACCGCTTCTACATTTCCCAGCTTATTTATTGGTTGCAGATGAAATAAAGAAACTTAAGGATTTATAAACGTACCACTTTATATTGTCGAGTACGAGAGGTAACAGCCTGTTTTTATCAAGAATTAAATTGATGCTGTTGCTTAAGTGATTGTCTCTATATTAATGCCATGGCGATTTGAATTCTAACTAACTTGTTGATTTTGTGTTGTTAATGTTCTTATTTATTAAAGCATAAAGTTATTTAAGAATTATTCGTTACTTTTCTTTTGCTATTTACTCTATAACGGAAGTTCGGTAGTTTTCAAATACTATGCTTGCTACCCATTCAGTGTTAAGCAAAATTCCATAATTTAAATATTCACTGTTTTTCTTACTCGTTAGTTTTTTCAGGCTTATTTATTATCTAAATAATGCATTGAAATGAATTAAATGTTGTAGAAACTAACAAAGGATTTATTTATGCAACATTTTAATAAAAATAAAATAGCGTTATTGCTTGCTTCACTCTTTATTTCCCCTGGACTGGTAATCGGTGCCACGATTCATGTTGATGGCTCATTTCCTTATACGGCGCAATCCAACACAGGGACTCACGGGATTAGCGGCAGCAGTGAAGGCGCCGGAGCCGGGTATGTCTTATCGCCGAACCCGGAAACGACCGCGGCGGATAACGGCGTAAGCGTTGGCAGCGGCACCACGATTAAAGGCGGTAATGGCTACGCTGGCGGCGACGGTGCTGACGGAATGACCGGTAATAATGTAACCATCACTAACGGCGGAGCAATTACGGGCGGTGATGGGAGCTATAGCGTTAGCGGCAGTGGCACAGGGGGGGTGGGAATCTCGGGTTCTGACCTGTCGATAACCAATTCTCGTACTGGCTCTATCACCGGTGGCGAAGGGGACAGATATTCCGCTAGCGGTGCGGGTATCTCAGGTAACAGCCTCATGATCACCAACGATGGTGCTATCACCGGAGGCGATGGCAGTTACGGTTATGATGACTACAGCGGTAGGAGCGGTATTGGCGGTGCTGGAATATCCGGCACTGACCTGACGATTATCAATACTTACCGTATTACCGGTGGTGAAGGCGATTCCAGTGGCGTGGGAGGCGATGCCATTTCGGGTTCTGCGCTGACCATAACCAACAGCGGCGCTATTCTTGGTGGCGAAGGGGGCTATGGCTATGATGGGGCTGAAGGTGGCAATGCCGGCGCCGGAATATCCGGCAGTAATATGGTGATTGATAATATTGCCCGTGGGTCAATTACGGGTGGTCGAGGCGAATCCGGCAGCGCAGGTGGCGATGCGATATCGGGTACCGACCTGAGAATCACCAACGGCGGATCCATTGTCGGGGGCGAAGGAGGGTTTGGCTACGGAGAGAATGCCGGCAATGCTGGCGCGGGAATATCCGGCAGCAATATGACCATTAACAATTTAGCCGGTGGTTCCGTGACCGGCGGTGAAGGCGGCTATGGCGGTCTGGACGATGCCGGCGGTGCCGGGATGCCCAGCGCAGGGGGCGCGGGAATACTGGGTAATAATATGACAATCACCAATGCGGGATCGGTTACCGGTGGTGATGGGGGTTTTTCTGGCGGTCAGACAACAGGCCCCGACGGCGCAGACGGTGGTGCAGGCATATATGGTAATCATCTGACCATAACCAATATGGCCAGCGGTTCGATCGTCGGTGGCGAGGGATCCTACGGTGGCGCTGGCAGTGATAGCAACAACGGTGGTAACGGTGGTACCGGAATCGTCGGCGACAGTCTGACGATTATGAATAGCGGCTCTATTGTAGGAGGGCGAGCCAGCAATGGCAGAAACGGTGGCACTAACGGTGCAGGTGGTGCAGCGATATCCGGCAGTAACCTGACGATAATCAATAACCGCGTGATTACCGGCGGTGCTCCGTACTCGAGCGGTGGCGAAGCTGGCGCGGCTATCAGTCTTAGCGGCGGCAACAACATGCTGACACTGAATACCGACTCGACTATCACCGGCGATATCAGGCTGGCCGATGGCGCGACAACGTTGCAGATCGTCAGTAATGATGAAGCAAACAGAGCCATCAACGGTAATCTGACGGTGAGTCAGGCGGCCAGCGTGACGCTGGCTGAACAGCCGATTGAATTTTCCGGTAATGCTTTGTTTGCCGATGGGGCAGCGCTCACCCTTGGCAGTGACGTCAGCCTCAAGGCGGCATCGCTTACTGTTGGCGACAACGCCTCGCTTAACGCCAACATTACCCACTGGGATATGCAGGACATTCTTCTGGTTGAAACCACAAACGGGATTACGGGCGCTTTTTCTTACAGTAATGCCCTCGTGGCAGGCATGAACCAGCCGGACTTTGCTTATATCAACGCAGGTTCTCGAGTCATTAAGTACTCTCTGTACTGGAACGGGCTGGATTCGGATGCGCACGGAACGTTCACGCTTGATGAGGGCAGAACCTTCGATCTCGGCGTCGCGCTGGCGGACAATACGGTGCAGGTCAATCCGGCCTGGGATGGTAAAAGCCTGACCAAAGCGGGAGAAGGCACGCTGATACTGTCAGCGGAAAATACCTATACGGGGTCGACTTTTGTCAGTGAAGGCATGCTGAAGACGACCACGTCGAATGCATTTGCCAGTACCTCCGGCGTCATCGTCGGCGAGGAAGGGACGCTTAACCTTCACGGCAACAGCCAGATCGTCAACGCGTTGGAGAACCGTGGCACCTTGCTGATTGATGATTATGGTGTTCCGCCTTCCTCACCTCTCAACGTCATGCTGACGGGCGATGTGACGAATAGCGGCAATATCATTCTTAACAACAGCGTGACCAGCGCCGGGAATACATTAACCATCAATGGTGACTATGCGGGTAATGGCGGTACGCTTTCGCTGGGCACCGTTCTCGGCGGCGACAACAGCTTGACGGATAAGCTGGTGATTACCGGCAACGCGACCGGCACGACCTATGTGCATGTTAACAATGAGAATGGCTCAGGAGCCTTGCTGCATGAAGGGATTAAAATTATTGAGACCGGCAGTTCAACGCCAGAGGCCTTTGTGCAACGAGGTCGTATCGTGGCGGGAAGCTATGAATATCACGTGAAGCAGGGAACGGCTTCCGGCAGTGACAGGAATAACTGGTATTTAACCCATTTGGCAGACACGCCTGTTCCTGATGATTCCCCTGATGTCATTGATAACGATCGGCCTGCGCCGGGCGAACCCTCGGATGCGGTCAACCTCTATCGCCCTGAGGGGGGAAGCTATGCCAGCAACCTGGCGGCAGCGAATACGCTGTTTAACACCCGACTGCAGGACCGTCAGGGAGGTTCCTGGTATACCGACCCTGCTACCGGGGAACGGCATATGACCAGTCTGTGGCTGCGTACGTCAGGCGGGCACAGCAAGGGGCGGATGTCGGACGATCAGAACACATTGTCTTCTAACCGCGTTGTTGTGCAGATCGGCGGCGCGTTGTTGCAGGGGAGTGTGAACGGCACGGATGGCTATCAGTTGGGCGTAATGGCAGGCTATGGTAAGCAGGATAACGACATCCATAACAGCCTGTCAGGCTACGATTCTCATGGTGAGGTGAGCGGCTACAGCGCGGGTCTGTACGGAACCTGGTATCAGAACGCCGTGGATAAAACCGGCCTGTATGTCGATTCATGGGTACTCTATAACTGGTTTGACAATACGGTTAAAGGTGATGAGATTGCTCAGGAAAGCTATAAAAGCAAGGGGCTGACGGCGTCGCTGGAATCGGGTTACGCCTTCCATCTGGGGTCATTCATGGCAGCAGACGACATAGAAAGCAACGTGTATCTTCGCCCACAGGCACAAGTCACCTGGATGGGGGTGAAAGCTAACGACCATACAGAGAAAAACGGCACGCGGGTTCAGGGGCAGGGCGACAACAATATTCAGACCCGTCTGGGCATGCGTCTTTACGTCAATGGTAAAAGCGCCGCGGAAAAAGGAACCGTACGCGAGTTTGAACCCTTTATCGAGGCGAACTGGATACACAACTCGAAGCAGTACGGCGTCAGGATGAATGACACGAGCACCTCCCTGCAGGGAAGTCGAAACGTCGGTGAAGTGAAGGTGGGCGTCGAGGGGCGGTTGACCCGGGACCTGAGCGTCTGGGGCAACGTTGCGCAACAAATGGGTCATAACGGTTTTCGCGATACGAGCGGCGTGCTGGGAATCAAATACCAGTTCTAGCCTTATGATGTGCCTCCAGCCCTCCCGGCTTTTTTGCCGGGAGGGCTGTTTCTCTCTTACTTGCCCCGCACGTTGTGGTATGAGCAATAGCACAGCATTCCTACTTTTGTCTTAGTGTCAGGCTGCTTTGCCCCTGCCAGAGTGTAGATAACCCCATGAAGTGGAGGTGTTATGAGCTGGCGACCCATTCTGTATCTGATTGTGACTCCTGATCCTGCATTAAGCGCCCGGCGCGGGTTTTTGCGACTGGTGCAACGCTGACGGTATGTCGGGAATTGCGTGCGAGCGCGGATCCCCGTCGCTGACGCTGTGTTATGGTGACTGTTCTCGTTCGCAAAACAGGAGCCTTATCATGTCGCAATATAATCCGTTAAGTGCCCTCCTGGATAAGCAGGATTTCCTGTTGCTGGATGGCGCACTGGCGACGGAGCTGGAAGCGCGTGGGTGCCATTTAGCCGACAGCCTATGGTCAGCGAAAATTCTGCTGGAAAACCCGGAGCTTATCCGCGAAGTGCACCTTGACTATTTTCGGGCGGGGGCGCAGTGCGCCATCACCGCCAGCTATCAGGCGACGCCAGCGGGATTTGCCGCCTGCGGCTTTGATGAGGCGCAGGCGAAAGCGCTGATTGGGAAAAGTGTCGAGCTGGCGCGTAAAGCGCGTGAGGCGTATCTGGCAGAAAATCCGCAGGCGGGCACGCTGCTGGTCGCCGGTTCGGTTGGGCCTTACGGCGCATTTCTGGCTGATGGTTCGGAGTATCGCGGAGATTACACGCTGAGCGGCGAAGATTTTCAGGCGTTTCACCGTCCGCGCGTGGAGGCGTTGCTGGATGCCGGAGTCGATCTGCTGGCCTGCGAAACGCTACCAAATTTTGCCGAGATTCAGGCACTGGCGGCGTTGTTAACCGCATATCCGCGTGCGCGAGCGTGGTACTCTTTTACCCTGCGCGACAGCGAGCATCTGAGCGACGGCACGCCGCTACGCGAGGTTGTGACGTTTCTCGAACACTATCCGCAGACGGTGGCGGTGGGGATCAACTGTATTGCCCTGCAACAGGCCACCGCCGCTTTGCAGCATCTGCACGGGTTAACGGCGCTGCCGCTGGTGGTCTATCCGAACAGCGGAGAGCATTACGATGCGAGCAGCAAAAGCTGGCATCATCATGATGAATCGTGTGCGCGCCTGGCGGATTACCTGCCGCAGTGGCAGGCGGCCGGGGCGAAGTTGATTGGCGGGTGCTGTCGCACCACGCCAGAGGATATTGCCGCGCTGAACGCGCAACGTTGAGTTTGTGCCGGGTGTGGCTGATGCCTTACCCGGCATTGCATCATGCCGCATCCGCTAACACAAACATGCCGTACGGGTGGATTTCCAGATAGTACGTCTCACCGACATCCGGCTGCAGGCGTGTAGCGTTGACTTGTAACAGGATCTCCTGTCCGTGCCACTCCACCGTGACTTCATACTGCGGTCCCATATAGGCGACATGACGAATCACACAGCGCTGACTCTCCTCTCCGCGATCGCTTAAGGTGATCGCTTCCGGCCTGACGCCAACGGTGCCGGTGCCCTGAGCCACAAAGTGCGTCGGGCGAGGCAGGCGATAACCAAAGATATCAACAGAGGCTTCGCTGAAGGTCGCCGGGAACAGGTTGGCGTCACCCATAAAGCTCGCCATAAAACGGGAGGCGGGTTGGCGATAGAGATCCTGCGGCGAGCCTATCTGCATGATATGCCCCTTGTTCATCACCAGCACGGTGTCGGAAACCGCAAAGGCTTCGCTCTGATCGTGGGTAACGTACAGCGAGGTGATATCAAACTGCTTTTGCAGCTCGCGGATCTTATCGCGCATGCTGCGGCGCAGGTTGGCGTCGAGGTTACTCAACGGTTCGTCAAATAACAGCACCTTCGGTTTGAGGATCAGCGCGCGCGCCAGTGCCACGCGCTGCTGCTGACCGCCGGAGATCTGATCAACATAGCGGTCCTCGAATCCTTCCAGATCGACCATTGCCAGCGCCTCTTTCACCCGCGTCTTCACATCGGCGCGCGACACGCCCAGCATCTTCAGACCGTAGCCGACGTTTTCCCCCAGCGACATATGCGGGAACAGAGCATACGACTGGAACACCATACAAATATCGCGCTGCTGAATAGAACGATGAGTGACGTCTTCGCCATCAATAAAAATTTGACCTTCGCTCGGTTTTTCCAGACCGGCGACCAGGCGCAGAATGGTGGTCTTGCCGCAGCCGGACGGGCCAAGCAGCGTCACCATCTGCCCTTGCGGGATGGTGAGATTGATATTGTCGATGACCGTGTTGCTGCCGAATCGTTTAGTGACGTTGCGCAGTTCAACGAAATTTTTCTGACTCATAGTGCGCTCCATTACGCCTGGTTTTTGGCTTTAGACCGGGAAATACGCGCTTCCCCAATCAGCCAGTCAAAGATGAAAATAATCGCCAGCATGACCACGATCAGAATCGACCCATAGGCAATCGCCACGCCGTACTCGCCGTCTTCCACGCGGTTCAGAATGTAGGCCGTTGCCACGCGGGTGTCCGGGGTGACGAGGAAGACAATCGCGCTGACGGTGGTGATGGCGCGCACGAAGCTGTAGATCAGCGCCGAGAGAATGGCCGGGCGCAGCAGCGGCAACAGAATGTGCGTGATGGTGCGTAAGCTCCCGGCACGCAGACTGAGCGAGGCTTCGTCCAGTGATTTATCGATCTGGCCGAGTCCGGCGATCCCGGCGCGAATACCGACCGGGACGTTACGCATCACCATCGAGATAATGACAATCGCCGCCGTGCCGGTGAGGTATACCGGAGCGCTGTTAAAGGCAAGGATGTACGAAACGCCCGCCACGGTGCCCGGTACGGCAAAGCACAACATGGTGGTGAACTCGATGGTCTTTTTGCCTTTGAACTGCTGGCGCACCACAATCCAGGCGATCAGCAGACCGAAGGCGGCGGTGATCGGCGCGGCAATCCCGGCATACAACAGGGTATCGAGCAGCGAAGGCCATGCGCCGTCACTCATCCCCTGACCAAACAGTTTGATGAAGTTATCCAGCGTCAGGGTGTAGTCCACGCCCCAGTTCACGGTGAAGCTGCCGTAGAAAATGCTGCCATAGAGCAGGGCGTTAAAGGCAATCCATATCGCCAGAATAGCCACCACGCTCCAGACCAGCGTCACCGGCAGCGGCTGGACGTCGCCACGGTACGATTTCCCGGAAACGGTGACGTAAGAGCGCTTGCCAATCCACATGTACTGTACGCAGAACACCAGCAGCGAGAACAGCAGCAGGAACGCGCCCAGCGTACTGGCGGCCTGGTAATCAAGCTGTGAGCCGGTGATGTAGAAGTAAATTTGCGTTGCCAGCACGTCGAAGTTCCCGCCGAGCACCAACGGGTTACTGAAGTCGGCCAGCGACTGCACGATGACAATCAGAAAGGCGTTCGCCAGCGCCGGTTTCAGCAGTGGGACAAACACGCCGTTAAACGTCTGCCAGCGGCTGGCGCGCAGGGTATATGACGCTTCTTCCAGCGACGGGTGAATGGTTTTGATCGCGCCGTCGAGGATCATAAACGCCATTGGGGTAAACGCCAGCACCTGTGCCAGCCAGATGCCGGTAAATCCGTACAGCCAGTTGGTGTTCGTCAACCCGAACCAGTCGACCATTAATTCGGTCACATAGCCGGAACGGCCCATCATCAGCGTGACGCCAAGCCCCACCACAAACGGCGGTGTGACGATCGGCAGAATCGAAAAGATACGCCCAATAATGGCGCTTCGCTGAGCGATGCGGGTAGTATAAATCGCCAGTACCAGACCGAAGAAAGTACAGCCGATACCTACCGCAATCGACAGGGCGATAGAGTTGAGGATCACCTGAATGATATGCGCCTGCGACAGCACATTCATAAACGCCAGCGGCGCGAACTCCCCGGCGTCGTTGGTGAACATTGGGATGAAAATGGCGATGCTCGGCCAGACGATAAAGATGCCGATGAGCGCCACGATAGTGACCAGCGAACCGATCACAAACCGGTCGCCGCCCAGCCATTCGAGGCGGGTCAGCGCCAGCGTCATGATCGCCCCCAGCGCGACAAACAGCACGATAGTGGCGTAGCCTAAACCGCGCCCTTCAACGGTGGCGCTGATGACGATAAACGCCATACACAACAGCGCCCAGCCCGCATCGAGGGTGTGGCGGCTGCGCTGTTCGCGTCTGGCTTCGTGGAACGGGCGTACCAGCAGCAGGCTCGGCAGCAGATACCAGAGCCAACTGATATTGAACCGTGACCAGCCGTAGGCCTCGAGGATTTCATCGCTCGTGGACTCCAGCAGACCGTAATCCAGGCTCCAGCTCGGCAGCAGAACGAATGCCAGCCAGCCGAGTAAAACCCAAAGGAATATCGCATCCCGCTTTTTCACAGGATGGAGTGCAAGTGTGTGTGACATACGTTTTCCGGTGTTCAATCCCGAGTAGGCCGGATACGCGTGAGCGCCATCCGGCATTCAGGGTGACGATGATTGCCGGGGGGCGGCGTTGCCTTACCCGGCCTACGTAACCTTAACGTCAGGAAGTCATCGTGTGGGCTTATTTACCCATCTTCACTTCGCTGACCCATTTATTGATCAACGCTTTACGGACATCCGTTGAACCGTATTTATCCATGTCATAGTTGATAAGCTTCAGGTCGTCGAGCTTCAGCGAGTTCGGCGAGGTTTCGGCGGTGGTATTGGTCAGGATCTGATAGGACTTGCCTTTCTTCCACGCCAGTTCCTGGGCGTCTTTTGACAGTACCCAATCGACAAACAGTTTGGCGTTGTCGAGGTTACGTGCCCCTTTCAGGATGCTGACGCCGCCGATTTCATAACCGGTACCTTCACACGGAGAGATCAGCTCCAGCGGTGCGCCCTGTTCTTTTTCCAGCGAGTAGTCATGCAGGAAGCCAATGCCGATGGCGGTTTCGCCACGAGCCGCGTTACGCGCCGGGGCAATACCGGATTTGGTGTACTGCGAGACGTTGGCGTTCAGTTGTTTCAGGTAATCAAAGGCCTGATCGTCACCCCAGAGTTGGGCGAAAGTGGCCAGTGCGGTGTAGGCCGTACCGGAGCTTTGCGGATCGGCAATCTGAATTTCACCTTTGTATTCCGGTTTGGTCAGGTCTTTCCAGCATTTCGGCACCGGCAGGTTTTTCTCTTTCAGGCGTTGAGTGTTGACGCCAAAACCGAGGATCCCCACGTAGACCGCTGACGAGAGGTTGCCTTTCACTTTCGCCGGATCGCGGAATTTCTCCATGACCTGTTCCAGGTTAGGGGATTTGTACGGCTGCAGCAGACCCATTTCTCCGGCCTGAGATTGTGGATCCAACGTGCCGCCGTACCAGACGTCAGCCTGCGGGTTTTTCTTCTCGGCATCAACCTTCGCCAGCGTGCTGCCGGAGCCGTTACGAATAAACGACGTTTTCACGTCATATTTTTCCCCAAAGGCTTTGGTTTCCGCTTCGCACATCTCGTTGGTGGCGCTGCAATACACCACCAGACGCCCTTTCGCGTGTGCGGCGCCCGATAAGGTCGCCAGCGCAACGGCAGAGGCAATCAGAGTAGAGGTAAGGGTCATTTTCATTGTTTTATCCTTTGACTGAGAGTGGTGGTGATGCCCGCCATCAGCAGCGGCATCAGCAGTAAACCCATAAGTACGGCGGCGACCGAGAGCAAACTGAACATCCCCGACCAGCCGTAGCGTTCAATGACCAGCGACAGAGGCCAGCCCGCCAGCGCTGCCCCCAGGTAGGCGAACAGGCCGAGAAAACCAGTGATTGAGCCTGCAGCCGCTTTGTGCCCGCATTCCACCGCCGCCAGACCAATCAACATTTGTGGACCAAAGACAAAAAAGCCCACCGTAAAGAAACAGACAGCAAGCAGGGCGTAATGATGAACGGGTGCCAGCCATAGCGCGGCGACAGAGACCATCAGGCCCAGCGTAAACAGCAAAATCATCGGCGCCCGCTGACCGCTAAACAGCAGGTCCGACCCCCAGCCGGCAAACAGCGCGCCGAGGAGTCCGCCGACTTCAAACAGCATCACCGTGGCGTTGGCGCTGAGCAGGTTGACGCCGTGGCTTTCCGTCAGCCAGATGTTGCCCCAGTCGTTAAGCGCAATGCGGATCAGATAGACCAGTACATACGAAACGCCCAGCAGCCAGATCATCGGGTTTTTCAGCATCGTGGTACGCAGCATTTGCCACAGTCCCATCGGTGGACTCTGTTGCTCCTGGCGCAGCTCCAGCGGATCGTTACGCCAGTTGCCGACGGACGGTAACCCCTCTTCCTGGGGCGTGCCTTTCAGTTGCAGCGCTAACCCCATTCCCAGCGCCATGCTAATTATCCCTGGCATCAGCATTGCGGTCTGCCAGCCCCACCAGTGGGCGGCGAAGGCGCTAATCAGCGGGATAATCGCCCCGCCAATGTTGATCGACATATTCCAGCAGCCCCACCAGAAGCCGCGTTCGTTACGCGAATACCAGTGGGTCAGCAGGCGAGCACAGGGCGGCCATCCCCAGCCCTGAAAAAAACCGTTCAGCGTCCAGACTGCCAGCAGCAGCGTCAGCGACTCGCCAAAAGCAAACACCACATTCAACAGGCCAGTAGCGAACAGTCCCGCGCCCATAAACCAACGCTGTCCGTGGCTGTCATGCCACAACCCGGCGGTAAATTTCGACAGGCCGTAGGTCAGATAAAACAAGGAACCCAGCAGACCGATGTCACTTTTATCCAGCCCGAGATCGGTTTGCAGCGCTGGCAGCACGTAGTTAACGCTTTTACGCGTCAGGTAAAACGCGGCGTAACCGATGACCATGTACATCAGCAGCCGGGGACGCAGCGTCCGGTAACGTTGTGTGATGTCAGTTGCTGCGCCTGCGTGCATAGCCGTCTCCGTTTTGTTGACTATAAGAAAGAGAAACCGAAAGGGGATGAGAGAAAGTCCGGAGTGACTAAGACTTTTTCCTGGTCAGAAGGCGATTTGTTGCAAATTTGTGGGCAAGTTAACACTTACCCGCGTACCGTGCCGCGATTCCAGCGCCAGTTCACCCCCGAGGGCGCTGACCCGCTCGCGCATTCCCTGAATGCCAAAACCGGCTATCTTGTCTGCACTGATCCCCACGCCGTTGTCGGACACGTCCAGATGCAGCATATCTCCCTGCTGACGCAGAACAATTCGTACTTCGCTGGCCCCGGCGTGTTTACAGATGTTGTTGAGCAACTCCTGTAACAGTCGATAGAGAGTGAAGCGCACCGTTTCATTCTCGGGCGTGGCGGTAAGCAGATAGTCAAACTGGCAGTGAATGCCGCGTTCCGTAAAGGCAAACTCGTTGAGCAGGTGGAGCAGCGCCTCTTTGAACGACAGTTCGTCCAGCGCGGGTGGGCGAAGCTGGCGCAACAACTGGCGGGTGGAGTGATGGATTCGCCGGGCGAGATCGTTGATCTGGCTGGCGGCGGCCTGGGCTTGCGCCGGATCGTGCGCCCGTTTTACCAGTTGCGACTGGATCTGAATGGCGGTGATGTTCTGCCCAATCTCGTCATGCAGTTCGCGCGCCAGGCTCTTGCGCGTATCCTCTTCGGTATGCACCAGTTTCTCGGCCAGCGCGCGCCGCGCCGCCAGTTCCGCTTCCAGACGCCGGCGATAATGGTGCAGGTTTTGCGCCAGATGCTGCTGACGACTGATGGCGATCCCCAGACCAATACCGAGCAGTGACTGTGTCGCGAGAAAAATCTCCAGTTCAATCAGATTGCTGAAGCCCACGCCAATCTGGCGGGCGATGGTGATCATCATGCTGCCGAGTAGCCCCGAGAGCACGCCACCCTGCCAGCCGAATTTCCACGCCATCACCACGTTGGGCAGAAACACCACAATCAACAGCAGGCGTTCAATCTCTGGCGACAGCACCATCTGGGTGCCAATGCCAATGATAAAAAACAGGCTGCACCAGATGATGAGCGAGGTACGCAGCGGCGGGTTATTGGTGTCCAGACCCAGCAGGTGATAGCGATGCTGCTGGCGCAGAAACTCGAAGATCAGATAAACGAACGGCGTCAGTAGCACGCCACCGGTAAAGGACGCCAGCCCGAGCAGCATCGCCGGACTTTTGACAAACGGCGACAGCAGAGCGGCGTTGAGCAATGAGGCGGCTGTTACCGTGGACAGCAGCAGCGTCAGCCGCTGCCAGTAAAGAGGGAAACGGTACCAGAAAGTCTGTGCGAGGCTGGCGGGAATCATGCTGATAAGCGGTGTGGTCAGCAGAATATAACCATTGAGCAGTTGCTCGCTGTGCAGCCAGAACATCATCATCATCGGTGGCAGCACCAGCGCGAGCCAGTAGCGGCGTGAAAGCAGGATCAGCAGCGCCAGGTAGACGCCGTGCGGCAGGAACAGGGCCGCCTGCTGGCCGTTGTGGGTCAGATAAAAACCAAGCGTCCACAGCATCAGCCAACCGGTACCCCAGGCCAGCACAATAAACAGTGAAATGACGACGTGGCGGAGGTTGTGCGACATCAATGCCCCGCCAGTAACTGATGGTCGAGAGCGAAATGAACCAGCTCGATGGTGCTGTGACAGTTCAGCTTGCCCAGCACGTTGGCGCGATGGACATGGACCGTTTTATGGCTGAGATCGAGTTTGAAGGCAATCTCCTTAACGCTGTCGCCTTTGACCAGTAAATCAAACACTTCCCGTTCGCGTGGTGTCAGAACTTCCAGTACCGGTGATGGCGGTTCTCCACCACGCAACGCCCGCAGCGCATCCGCGCAGAGGTAATGTCCCCCCAGTCCAACGGAACGGACGGCCTGCACTAACTCTTCCGGCCCGCAGCGTTTGGTCAGATAACCGCTGGCTCCCGCATCCAGCGCGCTCTGCACGAAGGCTGGTGTGTCATAGATGCTAAGAATAATGGCGCGAAATTGCGGCCTCTGTGCCCGCAGGCGTTTCAGCAGGCTCAGACCGTTTTCGTCCGGCATGGCGATGTCCATCACCGCAACGTTAACGTCGTCCTGCAACAACGCAGGCCAGGCTTCCGCCGCGCTGCTATACTGGCCTGCGACGTCGAGGTCTTCTTCGAGACTGAGTAACTGCGCAAAGCCGGAACGCACCACCACATGGTCGTCCACCAGCACCACACGTATCATGATTTTGCTCTCTTGCCGGATAATGATCCTATGATGCCTGGCGCCGCTGCGCTGGCAATCAATCAGGTACAGTTATGGAATGAATGTAACAAAATGGCAATATTTGGGGGCGCTGGTGGTATGTGTTTTCATGTCATTTCATTAAATGGTTCCACGGTTAGAAATACAAGGCGAACGGAACCGTTTGATACGGTGACATGAAAGTCATATCCCAACTAACCATTCCCACTTTTTTTCTAAAAACGCTTTGTTCTTAGCAAGAATTTTTAATTCCTTTATCAAATCCGGCCACAACGAAATACTGCCTCCATAACAAGACAGGGGAGCAGACACTATGGCCGTTTCATCGCGTAATACACTTCTTGCCGCACTGGCATTCATCACCTTTCAGGCGCAGGCGGTGAACGTCACCGTCGCGTATCAAACCTCCGCTGAACCGGCAAAAGTGGCCCAGGCGGATAACACCTTCGCCAAAGAAAGCGGGGCCACCGTCGACTGGCGTAAATTCGACAGCGGCGCGAGTATTGTGCGCGCCCTGGCCTCCGGCGACGTGCAAATCGGTAATCTCGGCTCCAGTCCGCTGGCGGTCGCCGCCAGTCAGCAGGTGCCGATCGAGGTTTTCCTGCTGGCGTCAAAACTCGGTAACTCCGAAGCGCTGGTGGTGAAAAAAACGATTGGTAAGCCCGAGGATCTGATCGGCAAACGCATCGCGGTGCCGTTTATCTCCACCACCCACTACAGCCTGTTGGCCGCGTTAAAACACTGGGGGATTAAACCCGGTCAGGTGGAGATTGTGAACCTGCAGCCGCCAGCGATTATCGCCGCCTGGCAGCGCGGAGATATTGATGGTGCCTACGTCTGGGCACCTGCCGTTAACGCGCTGGAAAAAGACGGCAAGGTGCTGACCGACTCGGAAAAAGTCGGTGAGTGGGGCGCACCGACGCTGGATGTGTGGGTCGTGCGCAAAGACTTTGCCGAGAAGCATCCGGAGGTAGTGAAAGCCTTCGCGAAAAGCGCCATCGACGCGCAGCAGTCCTATATCGCCAATCCCGACGAATGGCTGAAGCAACCGGAGAACATCAGCAAGCTGTCGCGTCTGAGCGGCGTTCCGGAAGCCGATGTGCCGGGACTGGTAAAAGGCAATACCTATCTCACTCCCCAGCAGCAGACGGCTGAGCTAACCGGACCGGTGAACAAAGCGATTATCGACACCGCGCAGTTTCTGAAAGAGCAGGGCAAGGTGCCTGCGGTGGCAAGCGATTACAGCCAGTACGTCACCGACCGCTTCGTGCAATAAAGGAGGCGCTGATGCTGCAACTTTCTCATCTGTACGCCGATTACGGTGGTAAACCGGCGCTGGAAGATATCAATCTGACGCTCGACAGCGGTGAACTGCTGGTGGTGCTGGGGCCTTCGGGATGTGGCAAAACAACGCTGCTGAACCTGATTGCCGGATTTGTACCGTATCAACACGGCAGCATTCAGCTGGCGGGAAAACGCGTTGACGGGCCGGGGGCAGAGCGCGGCGTGGTGTTTCAACACGAAGGGCTGCTGCCGTGGCGCAACGTGCAGGATAACGTCGCGTTGGGTCTGCAACTGGCGGGCATCGGGAAAGCGCAGCGTGTCAGCATCGCTCAGGATATGTTGAAAAAAGTGGGGCTGGAAGGCGCGGGAAAATGCTTCATCTGGCAGCTTTCCGGCGGTCAGCGCCAGCGCGTTGGCATTGCCCGCGCGCTGGCGGCGAACCCACAGCTGTTGCTGCTGGATGAACCCTTTGGCGCGCTGGACGCCTTTACCCGTGAACAGATGCAAACCCTGCTGCTGAAACTCTGGCATGAGACCGGCAAGCAGGTGCTGCTGATAACACATGATATTGAAGAAGCAGTGTTTATGGCGACCGAACTGGTGCTGTTGTCACCAGGACCTGGCCGGGTGCTGGAGCGTCTGCCGTTGACCTTTGCCCGGCGCTTTGTGGCAGGCGAAGCGAGCCGCAGCATTAAGTCCGATCCGCAGTTTATCGCGACCCGCGAATATGTCTTAAGCCGCGTCTTTGAACAACGGGAGGCCTTCTCATGAGTGTGGTGATCAACGACAAACCACGCCAACGGCCACTGAGATGGCGCTGGCCGTTCTCGCGCCAGATTACGCTGAGCCTGGCGACGCTAACGGTGATTCTGGCGGTGTGGTGGACGGTTGCCGCGCTGCAGCTGATAAGCCCGTTGTTTTTGCCGCCGCCGGACCAGGTGATGCAAAAGCTTATCACCATCGCTGGTCCGCAAGGATTTATGGATGCCACGCTGTGGCAGCATCTGGCCGCGAGCCTGACCCGCATCGTGCTGGCGCTGCTGGCTGCGGTGGTGTTCGGTATTCCGGTCGGGATTGCGATGGGGCTCAGTCCGACGCTACGCGGCATTCTCGATCCGATCATCGAGCTTTATCGTCCGGTGCCGCCGCTGGCTTATCTGCCATTAATGGTTATCTGGTTCGGGATTGGCGAAACGTCCAAGATCCTGTTGATCTACCTGGCAATTTTTGCCCCGGTCGCCATGTCGGCGCTGGCGGGCGTGAAGAGCGCGCAGCAGGTACGGATCCGCGCCGCCCGATCGCTGGGCGCGAGCCGGGCGCAGGTACTGTGGCTGGTGATCCTGCCAGGCGCGCTGCCGGAGATCCTCACCGGATTACGCATCGGACTTGGCGTGGGCTGGTCGACGCTGGTGGCGGCGGAGCTGATTGCGGCAACGCGGGGGTTAGGGTTTATGGTGCAGTCGGCCGGTGAGTTTCTGGCGACCGACGTGGTGCTGGCGGGGATCGCGGTGATTGCGATTATCGCCTTTATTTTAGAACTGGGTCTGCGTGCGCTTCAGCGCCGTCTGACGCCCTGGCATGGAGAAGTCCAATGAGTGAACGTCTGAGCATTACCCCGCTGGGGCCGTACATCGGCGCACAGATCGCCGGGGCGGATTTGACCCGTCCGCTGAGCGACAATCAGTTTGAGCAGCTTTATCACGCGGTACTGCGCCATCAGGTGGTGTTCCTGCGCGAACAGGCCATTACGCCACAACAGCAACGGGCGTTGGCCCAGCGCTTTGGCGATCTGCATATCCATCCGGTCTATCCGCATGCGGAGGGCGTCGAGGAGATTATCGTGCTGGATACCCACAATGATAATCCGCCGGATAATGACAACTGGCACACCGACGTGACGTTTATTGAGACACCGCCTGCCGGGGCGATTCTGGCGGCAAAAGCGTTGCCGTCAACCGGGGGCGACACGCTGTGGACCAGCGGCATTGCGGCGTATGAGGCGTTGTCGGAGCCGTTTCGTCAGTTGCTGAGCGGTTTGCGGGCGGAGCATGACTTCCGCAAGTCCTTCCAGGAATACAAATACCGCAAAACAGAGGAAGGGCATCAGCGCTGGCGTGAAGCGGTGGCAAAGCATCCGCCGCTGGTGCACCCGGTGGTAAGAACCCATCCGATCAGTGGTAAGCAGGCGCTGTTTGTGAATGAAGGCTTCACTACGCGCATTGTTGACGTCACGGAGAAAGAGAGTGAGGCGCTGCTTGGCTTTCTGTTTGCGCATATTACGAAACCGGAATTCCAGGTGCGCTGGCGCTGGCAGCCGAATGATGTGGCGATTTGGGATAATCGTGTGACGCAGCATTATGCGAACGCCGATTACCTGCCGCAGCGGCGTATTATGCACCGTGCCACGATTTTAGGGGATAAACCGTTTTATCGAGCGCCGTAATTTCCGCCTCGGGCCGGTATGTCATTGTCGGCCCGGTACGCGTCACGTCACCGGGCAATGGCGTGATAAATGTGCCTCAATATAGCGCTGATAACGGTTGGCCTTCAGACGGGTCAAATCCACCAATACCAGGCCATCTACGCAGTGGTTAAAATCCGGATCGCTGCCGAAATCGATGAACTGTACGCCGCCGGGTTCGCAGAGCTCTGAGTATTGCTTATAGAGTGGGGGAATACCGCAGCCCAGATTTCCCAGCAGCGACTTCAGCCGCGTCAGATCGTCGGCGTAGTCGCTACCGGTAAACTGCGCCAGCACATCCGGTAGCGAAGCGGGATACGGCTGGCGTGAGACGGCCAGCGGATGCGTGGGCGGGAACCACAGACGATAGAAGGCAACCAGCAGATCGCGCGCATCCGGCGGTAATCCTCCGGAGATAGACACGGGTCCGAACAGGTAACGATACTGCGGGTAACGCGCCAGGTATGCGCCGATTCCTGACCAGAGATAATCCAGCCCGCGACGTCCCCAGTAGCGCGGCTGAATAAAGCTACGTCCCAGCTCAATACCGTGTTTCATGATGTCCGCCATCTGCTCATCGTAATCAAACAGACTGTGACTGTAGAGCCCATCCAGCCCCTGCTTTTCCAGTTGTTGTGCGCAGGGGATAAACCGGTAAGCGCCGACGATCTCAAGATCCTCCTCGTCCCATAAGATCAAATGCAGATAGTCATCATCGTAGCGATCGATATCTCTGCGCTTGCCGCTCCCTTCACCCACGGCGCGAAAGGCGATTTCACGCAGTCGTCCCAGCTCGCGCAGGACCGTCGCTTCCTCTTGCCCGTTGCGCTGCCAGAGATAAATGTGCTTACCGTCGGCGGTTATTCCCAGACATTCCGCCTGTGCCAGCTCGCGTTTCAGTCGCGCTCTGTTTTCCGGCGGGGCGATTGTCGATTCGGTACGAAAGAGACCTGGTCGGCCTTTGCCCAGCGCAATCACGTGCTCCCGGCACTTTTCCGCCTGCTCGCGCACGCTGCTTTTGCTGGTAGACCATTGCGTCCAGGCAATTTGTTGGCCTATACGTACGGGTAGCGTGCTGCCACGGCGGCGAAACATTTGCTGCATTAACAGCAGCAGCGTGGCGCGGGAAGAAACCAGTCCGCTGGCATAGAACAGCGGACTGTTATAGGCCTGAATATGTACCGGCAGTAGCGGCGTCCGGTACTTTTCTGCCATGCGGATAAACCCGGAGTGCCAGCGGCGTTCAGCGATTCCCTTTAGCGTCAGACGCGAAACTTCCCCTGCCGGGAAGAAAACCAGCGCGCCGCCGGTCTGCAGATGGCTATCCATTTGCTGTAACGACGATTTGGGCGTGCGTCCCTGAATATTATCGACCGGGATAAACAACGAACTCAGAGGTTCCAGATGGGAGAGCAGCCGGTTAGTCACCACTTTGATGTCGCGCCGTACGCGGGAGAGGGCATAAATGAGCGCCAGTCCATCCAGCGCCCCGGTAGGGTGGTTGGCAATAATGATCAGAGGGCCATTTTCGGGGATGTTTTCAATGTGGTGCTCGGGGATTTCACAACGTATTTGGAGATGTTCCAGGACTTGTTCCACCATATCCACGCCTTTCAGATGGCAATGGCGGGCGGCAAACAGCTGGAACTCTTTTTCATACAATACGCGTTGTAACACCTTTTTCTGCCAGGGCGTGGTTCTCGCCTCGGGCCAAAGGTCGCTGAGTACGTTATCGAGACTGAACATCACAACACCTCCTTCTTCCTGTGCTGACAGTAGAAGCGGTAAGTGTCGCTGGTATGACGTTTGGGTGACGTTTTGGGGAAAGGCCGGATGGCGAGGCCACCCGGCATGTTCAGGGAAAACTTAACGCAGGATTTTTTTCTCTGCCAGATCCAGTGCGAAGTAGCTGAAGATCAGATCCGCGCCTGCGCGTTTGATAGCGCCTAAGCTTTCCAGTACCACTTTTTCTTCATCAATGGCGCCTGCCATAGCGGCAAATTTGATCATCGCGTATTCGCCGCTGACCTGATACGCGCCGAGCGGCAGCTCTGTGCGCTCACGAATGTCACGCAGTACGTCAAGATAGGCCCCCGCCGGCTTCACCATCAGGCAGTCCGCGCCCTGTGCTTCATCAAGCAACGATTCGCGAATCGCTTCACGGCGGTTCATCGGGTTCATCTGGTAGGTTTTGCGATCGCCTTTCAGCGCCGTGCCCGCCGCTTCGCGGAACGGACCATAGAACGATGAGGCAAATTTGGTGGAGTAGGACATGATGGCGGTGTCGGTAAAGCCTGCGGCATCCAGCGCCTGGCGAATCGCCTGCACCTGACCATCCATCGCCGCGGAAGGGGCGATGAAATCTGCGCCTGCGGCGGCCGCGACAACCGCCTGTTTACCCAGGTTTGCCAGCGTGGCGTCGTTATCGACGCCGTGTTCACACAGCACGCCGCAGTGGCCGTGGGAGGTATATTCGCAGAAGCAGGTGTCTGACATCACGATCATTTCTGGTACGGTCTGCTTGCAGATACGCGACATCCGCGCCACCAGACCGTCTTCCTTCCAGGCATCGCTACCGGTGTCATCGGTATGGTGTGAGATGCCAAAGGTCATGACGGAACGAATACCGGCGTTGGCAATACGCTCAATCTCGCGCGCCAGGTGTTTTTCCGGGATGCGCATGACGCCGGGCATGGCCTCAATCGCTTTGTAGTCGTCGAGTTCTTCTTCAACAAAGATCGGCAACACCAGATCGTTCAAGCTGAGTGTTGTCTCTTCAAACATGGCACGTAGCGCTGCAGATTTGCGCAGACGGCGAGGGCGATGGATTAAGTCTGTCATGGGATGCCTGATGCTTGTGAAAGTGAAGGCCATAGTATACCTGAAGCCGCGGACGAGTGTTTTACGAAAATGGGCCTTATTGTTTTGTTTTATTAATAAATAAAAGAAATCGCATGGCAATTTTTTAATATGAATAGCTAAAAATTCATATTTGAAAGTGTGATTGTTATTCGTTTGGTTATTTTGAATATCTATTTATTTGAGTTTTTATTTATTTAGGTTGGCTGGTTTTTTATTTGTTCGTTATTATCAATGCTCGCTGCATTAAGTATTGATTTATTATATGTATCCTTGTCTTTTTCCTTTTTATTGCATTGATTTATAAGTAATTTTTTATTTTTCAACTGAGTGTTTTCCTGGTTTTTGTTATTGTCCGTTTTCGGACTACGGATAAAGAATAATTGAACCTTTCATTGTGGACACCGCATAATCTTCTTCGCGAAACATAATGTTTTCTATGCATTGATATTGATGGATCAACACTATTACGTCCCTGAGGAGGGATGACAAATGCACTCCTGGAAAAAGAAACTTGTAGTCTCACAATTAGCATTAGCCTGCACTTTGGCAATCACTTCTCAGGCGAATGCTTCAACTGATATTTCTGGCAAGACGTACACCACCTTTGAACACCTTAACGACGCGACTTATGCGGATGGTGTGTACTACGATGGCTATGTCGGCTGGAATAACTACGGCACCGATAGCGTGTATAACGGAGACATCTATCCGGTCATCAATAACGCGACCGTTAACGGTGTGATTTCAACGTACTATCTGGATGATGGTCTGACGACCAACACCAACAGTAACAGCCTGACGATTAAAAACAGTACTGTTCACGGAATGATTACCTCACAGTGCATGACGGAGGATTGTGCCGGACGTGATGCGACCGGCTATGTTTATGATCGTCTGGCGCTGACCGTTGATAACTCAACTATCGACGACAACTACGAACATTATACTTACAACGGCACCCATACCGACGGCACTGCAGATACGCATGTTGTTGATGTCTACAACCTGGGCACCGCGATCACCCTGGATCAGGAAGTTGACCTGGCTATCAGCAACAACTCCCATGTTGCCGGTATTACCCTGACTCAGGGTTATGAATGGCAGGATGTTGACGATAATACCGTCAGCACTGGCGTAAACAGCAATGAAGTGTTCAATAACACCATTACGGTGAAGGACTCTACCGTGACCTCAGGCTCATTGTCTGACGAAGGCACCACGGGTTGGTTCGGCAATAACGGTAACGCCAGCGATTACAGCGGTACAAACACCGCAGATGATATTGCATTAGCTGTGATTGCAAATCCGGCGGCAGACAATGCGATGCAGACCACCGCAACTTTCAGTAATTCTACGCTGATGGGCGATGTGGTTTTCTCCAGCAACTTTGACGAAAACTTCTTCCCGAACGGCGCTGATAGCTATCGTGATACCGATGCAAATGTGGATACCAACGGCTGGGATGGCACCGATCGTCTGGATCTGACATTAGATAACGGTAGTAAATGGGTGGGTGCGGCGATGTCCGTCCACCAGGTCGATACCGATGGCGACGGTGTGTATGACAGCGTTGCTGCGGGTACTGACGCGACTGCTACGCTGATTGATATCGCGTCTAACAGCCTGTGGCCGACCTCAACGTATGGCATTGATAACGGCGACACCGCCTATGACGAAAATGGTCATGTTGTGGGGAAAGAGGTTTATCAAAGCGGTCTGTTCAACGTCACGCTGAAGAATGGTTCACAGTGGGATACCACCAAAACCTCTCTGATTGATACGCTGAGCATCAACAGCGGTTCTGTGGTGAACGTCGGCGATTCATCGCTGGTTTCTGACACCATTGGCCTGACCGGTGGCGCAGCGCTGAACATTAACGAAGATGGTCATGTCGCGACAGATACCCTGACGGTTGACAACAGTACCGTGACTATTGCTGATGATGTGGCTTCAGGCTGGAGCGTGGGTGATGCTGCGCTGTATGCCAACACCATTAAGGTCACAAACGACGGTGTTCTGGATGTCGGTAACAGCGCGGACTATGCGCTGCAGACGGATACCCTGAATCTGACCAGCACCACCGATGCGGGTGGCAATGTGCATGCCGGTGTATTTGACATTCACAGCAACAACTACGTTCTGAACGCTGATCTGGTCAACGATCGCACTGCAGACACCAGCAAGTCAAACTATGGTTACGGTGTTATCGGCATGAATTCCGATGGTCACCTGACGATTAATGGTAACGGTGATGCTTACACCGCTGATCTGTCTGAAGTGGATAACGCGGGCGACGGCATTGCGGCGGCAACCGGTAACTACAAAGTGCGTATCGATAACGCCACGGGTGCAGGCTCCATTGCCGATTACAAAGGCAAAGAGCTGATCTACGTTAACGATAAGAACAGCACCGCGACTTTCTCTGCGGCCAATAAAGCAGACCTGGGGGCGTACACGTACCAGGCTCAGCAGCAGGGTAATACGGTTGTTATGCAACAGATGGAGCTGACTGACTATGCCAATATGGCGCTGAGCATCCCGTCTGCGAACACCAATACCTGGAACCTGGAGCAGGATACCGTTGGAACACGTCTGACCAACTCTCGCCACGGTCTGGCGGATAACGGCGGCGCATGGGTAAGCTACTTCGGCGGCGGTTTCAGCGGCGACAATGGCACCATCAATTACGACCAGGATGTCAACGGCATCATGGTGGGTGTGGATACTAAAGTTGATGGTAACAACGCTAAATGGATTGTTGGTGCGGCAGCCGGTTTCGCTAAAGGCGACATGAGCGACCATACCGGCCAGGTAGATCAGGATAGTCAGTCTGCTTACCTGTACTCCTCTGCCCGATTTGCCAATGACGTCTTTGTGGATGGCAACCTGAGCTACTCTCACTTCAACAACGATCTGTCTGCCAATATGAGTGACGGTCAGTATGTCGATGGCAACACGTCAACAGATGCCTGGGGCTTCGGTTTGAAAGTGGGCTACGACTGGAAAGTGGGTGACGCGGGTTATGTTACGCCGTATGGCAGCGTGTCAGGTCTGTTCCAGTCTGGTGACGACTATCGTTTGAGCAACGACATGCATCTTGATGGTCAGTCTTACGACAGCATGCGTTATGAACTGGGTGTAGATACGGGCTATACCTTCACCTATAGCCAGGATCAGGCTCTGACGCCTTACTTCAAACTGGCGTACGTGTATGACGATCAGGGCAACCATGCGGATGTCAACGGCGATTCAATCGACAATGGCACCAAAGGTTCAGCGGTTCGCGTTGGGCTGGGTACGCAGTTCAGCTTTACCAAGAACTTCAGCGCGTATACCGATGCGAACTACCTTGGCGGCGGCGATGTTGATCAGGACTGGTCGGCTAACGCAGGCGTTAAATATACCTGGTAATCCTTCCCTTACGGAAATGGATATCGCGTCGTTAATCTAAAAAATGCCCGTCAAGAATTTGGCGGGCATTACTGCAAGGAACGCGCAGATGTTATCTCTGAATAAACCGTTAAAAGAATTTGCTCAGCTTGATAAGTCGTTGTCAAAATTTGGGACACGTTTTGAATATGTCCATGCAAAACATCTTCTTTATTCCACTGAAAAGAATCCCGACACGACGGTAGTGATTCTGGAGGGGATTATCTCATTAAGACGTAATGAACATATTCTTGTGGGTATCGCCCAGGCCCCTTTCATTATGGGATTGAGCAATGGGGTGATGAAAAATGATGCTCATTATGATCTCATCAGCGAGGGAGTATGTTCAGGCTATCACCTGCAGTCTTCACAAGCTATTGATATTATTGAAGAATATCAGCTATGGCGTGAGGCGTTTTACTGGCTGACCTGGCAGAACCGTATCCTGCAGCAGCGCGATCGCCAGTTAATTGGTAATAATTCCTACGAACAGATCCGAACCACCCTTTTCTCGATGATTGAGTGGGATGAAGGTTTACGCTCAAAAATTGGGGTGATGAGTTATATTCATCAGCGCACGCAAATTTCGCGTTCCGTGGTAGCAGAGGTCCTTGCGGCGTTACGAAAAGGCGGCTACATCGAAATGAATAAAGGCAAACTGGTGGGAATAAACCGTTTGCCTTCTGATTATTAATTAAGACGCAGGAACCTCGCGCGGTGTATTTTCGCTCAGTTCAACCACCAGTTCGTTAATACCGTCGCTCATGCTTGTGAAGCGGGTGAGCGGAGAGCGAGTGACAACGACAAACGCACCCACATTTTTTTGCGGAATCATTGCCATATAGGTAATGAACCCTCCGCCACCGCCGGTCTTTTGAATAATGCCCGGGCGTCCATTCTTCGGCGCCATATAGACCCATCCTAAGCCCAACGCATCGGCCTTGCCGGGGACATCCATACCGGTTACCCGCGTTAACTGCGCGCGCTGATAAATCAACGTTTGCATTCTGTCGGCCTGATTACTGCGCTGGTAAAAATCAGAGGAAAGATACTGCTGCATCCAGCGCATCATATCCCCCGGCGTTGAATAAACCCCGCCGCTGCCGATGGCTGCCAGCGTGTTATTACACGGACTGGCCCCTTTCTCCGCGACCATCAGACGTTTGCACTGATCGGGAGAGGGAGTATAGGTCGTGTCTTTCATGCCCAGCGGGCGGGTGATTTTCTCTTCAAAAAGCTGGGCATAGGGTTTGCCGGAGGCGTTTGCCAGCGCATCCGCCAGCAGGTCGAACGCCAGATTGGAATAGGCCGCCTGTGAACCCGGAGCGGCTTTTAACGTCGCCGTGGAGAGATAGCTCCAGCGCTGTTCACGCGTCGGCCAGACAAATACCGGGCGCTTTGCCGCGCCGCCGGGTTGTTCACGGGGCAGTGCGCTGGTGTGCGTCGCCAGGTTGACCAGCGTGATCGGTTTTCCCTCATACGACGGTACGCGCGCGCCGACGGGGGCATATTTGCTCAGCGGATCGTTCAGTTTTACGGTGCCCTGATCGAGCAGTTTGACCAGCATTTCACTGGTCATCAGTTTGGTGAGTGACGCAATGCGAATCACCGAATCCAGCTGCGGACGAACGTTATTGCCCGGACGGGTTTCACCGAAGCTGCGAAAAACACGCTGGTTTCCGTCGATCACGACGAGTGCCATCCCCGTCGCGCCGCTGCCATAAAAAATATGTTCGGCGTAACGTTCGACAATATCAGACGCAAAAACCGGTTCGGCAACAGGCTGAGCCGCCTGGACTGAGGTCAATGACGCCGCACACAGCGCGGCAGAAAAAAGCAGACTACGTTTCAACGGTGGTGTCCATGAATGAGAGTAAAAAACTAAGCGTATTTATACTACTGTACCGCCTGTTGCAAAGCGCTAATTAGAGCAAGGATAGTGAGAAAAACGTAACGACGCGTAAACGTAGCGTTTTTGCCGCGAAAGAAAGTCCGCTTTTGTGATCCGGGGCGTGCAATAATCTTTCATTACCACTCTTGGATGGGGCTGACGATGTCTGAAAAACGGGTTGTGATGGTTGTTGATATGCAAATCGGCGTGTTTGCCACGCCGCGTATTAATCGGGATGCGTGTGTGGAACGTATCAATCAATTGACGCGGGCAGCCGATCTCACGATTTTTATTCAACACACCGAGGCGGGTGGCCTGGAGGAGGGGAGCGCGGGGTTTGCGCTGCTGCCTGAACTGGAGACACCCGTGAACGCCAAATATGTTACGAAAACCGCCTGTGATGCTTTTTACAAAACGGCGCTCGAACAGTTGCTCCGCGAGCAGGCGATTTCACACTTTGTCATCTGCGGCTGTGCGACGGACTATTGTGTCGATACCACCATCAGAAACGGTGCCAGCCGGAGTTATCGCATTACGGTTGCGGAAGATGCCCACACCACCGCACATCGCGCGGCTGCACCTGCCCAGACGCTGATTGCGCACCATAATGATGTCTGGCGCAATCTGATCGTGCCGGGCAATCCGGTACGTGTGAAACCCGTCGAAACAATTCTTCAGGACTGGAAAACGAACTAAGCGTCGCCATGTTGGTCACAATGGGCGGTTTCGCCTGTTGTGATCGTTTATTTTTAGTCCGCGCAGCGGCAGAAGCACAGCAGTTGTCATAACGATAAGAAGTTAGCAGGAGAGCATCATGTTTAAGTCTTTTTTCCCAAAGCCGGGTCCTTTTTTCCTTTCGGCTTTTATTTGGGCAATAGTCGCGGTTATTTTCTGGCAAGCCGGTGGTGGGGACTGGGTTGCGCGGATGACTGGCGCAACGGGCGCCGTGCCTATCAGCGCCGCCCGTTTCTGGTCGCCGAGCTACCTGATTTTTTATGCCTACTACGTGCTCTGCGTCGGGCTGTTTGCGCTGTTCTGGTTTCTCTACAGTCCGCATCGCTGGCAGTACTGGTCAATTCTTGGCACCTCGCTGATTATCTTCGTCACCTGGTTTCTCGTTGAAGTCGGGGTGGCCGTCAACGCCTGGTATGCGCCATTTTACGATCTGATCCAGACCGCCCTCAGCGCACCACATAAGGTCACCATGAGCCAGTTCTATAACGAACTGGGGATCTTTCTTGGTATCGCGCTGATTGCCGTGGTGATTAGCGTGCTGAACAACTTTTTTGTCAGCCACTATGTGTTCCGCTGGCGTACGGCGATGAACGAATATTACATGGCGCAGTGGCAGCATTTGCGCCATATCGAGGGGGCCGCGCAGCGTGTGCAGGAAGACACCATGCGTTTTGCCTCAACGCTGGAAAGCATGGGCGTGAGCTTTATTAACGCTATCATGACGCTAATCGCCTTCCTGCCGGTGCTGGTTGCGCTTTCTCCGCACGTGCCCGAACTGCCGATAGTCGGCCATGTGCCTTATGGCCTGGTGATTGCGGCGATCGTCTGGTCACTGATGGGCACCGGTATGCTGGCGGTAGTCGGGATCAAGCTCCCGGGACTGGAATTTAAAAATCAGCGGGTGGAAGCGGCTTATCGTAAAGAGCTGGTATACGGGGAAGATGATGCCAACCGCGCCACGCCGCCGACGGTTCGTGAGCTGTTCAGTGCGGTTCGCCAGAACTATTTCCGTCTCTATTTCCACTACATGTATTTTAATATCGCGCGCATTCTCTACCTGCAGGTGGACAACGTTTTCGGGTTGTTCCTGCTGTTTCCGTCGATTGTTGCCGGTACGATTACCCTGGGTCTGATGACGCAAATTACCAACGTCTTTAGCCAGGTGCGGGGCGCGTTCCAGTACCTGATCAACTCTTGGACAACGCTGGTTGAACTGATGTCTATCTATAAACGTCTGCGCAGTTTTGAGCGTGAACTGGACGAGCGGGATATTCAGGCTGTCACCCACACACTTGGTTAACAAAAGGAAACGTTATGTCGGCGGTGTCTCGTCTTTACCCTTTGTCATTGCTGGCCGGACTGGTGCTGGCGGGATGTAGCAGTCAGCCTTCGCAACCGCTCAAAAAAGGCGAGAAACCGGTCGATGTCGCGAGCGTGGTGCGCCAGAAAATGCCGGCCAGCGTGAAGGATCGGGACGCCTGGGCGCAGGATATCGCCAAAACCTTTGAAAGCCAGAAGCTGGCACCGACGGTGGAAAATATCTGTTCGGTGCTGGCGGTCGCGCAGCAGGAGTCCAACTATCAGGCCGATCCCGCCGTTCCGGGATTGAACAACATTGCCTGGAAGGAGATAGACCGGCGCGCCGAACGGATGCATATTCCGGTTTTCCTGGTGCATACCGCGCTGAAAATCACCTCCCCGAACGGGAAAAGCTATAGCGAGCGTCTGGACACAGTAAAAACGGAAAAACAGCTCAGCGCCATTTTCGATGACTTTATTAATATGGTGCCGATGGGGCAGACGCTGTTCGGTTCGCTGAATCCGGTCCATACCGGTGGTCCGATGCAGGTCAGCATTGCGTTTGCCGAGCAGCACAGCAAAGGATATCCGTGGAAGATGGAGGGAACGGTGCGCCAGGAAGTGTTCAGCCGTCGCGGTGGACTCTGGTTCGGAACCTACCATTTGCTCAATTACCCGGCCAACTACAGCGCGCCGATTTTCCGCTTTGCCGACTTCAACGCCGGATGGTATGCCAGTCGAAACGCCGCGTTTCAGAACGCAGTCAGTAAAGCCAGCGGCGTCAAACTGGCGCTGGATGGCGACCTGATCGCCTACGGCAGTAAAGACGCCGGTAAAACGGAGCTGGCGGTGCGTAAACTGGCGGGAAAACTGGATCTCAGCGAAAGCGCGATCCGTCGCCAACTGGAGAAAGGCGACAGTCTGGCGTTTGAAGAAACGGCGCTTTATGAAAAGGTGTTTACGCTTGCTGAAGCAAAGACAGGGAAGAGATTACCGCGTGAAATGCTGCCCGGTATTCAACTGGAAAGCCCGAAAATCACCCGTAATCTCACCACGGCATGGTTTGCAAAACGGGTCGACGATCGTCGTGCGAAGTGCATGGGGCAATAACCGCCTGGCCATTACTGGTGGCGGTAGCGCCAGCGCAGAATGGCGGCGATGACGCCGAAAATCAGACTGCCGACCAGAAACGGCACCAGACCAAAGATGGTGCCGACGCCCAGCCCAATCTCTACGCGCGGGCGTCCTGTCTCTTGCACTTGCATCAGATGTTCATATACGCCAGGCGCGTGAACCAGCAGGTTCAGGATCTGCGCCCCGACCCAAAAACAGAACAGAACAAACACGGCATAAGCGATATTGCCTGGCGTAGAGGCGGTTTCTCGATGTTTCCCGTTAAACAAGGATTTTGAGAGAGTGAAATCAGCCATAAATGACCTCCGCGAGTAATTCTGCATCTCTGACACCATGCCAGTAACTTACCGTGAGTGTGACAGGTCATCGCGTTTGTCAATATCAGAATGATGGTAATTTCAGTCTGGGATGAATCCTGGATTGCAGATTTTTGTCAGTTGTCACAAATTGGTTACCTTAAATTAAATTTGGCAACATTTAAGAAATTCCGCACACGACACAGACCGGTTTCCCGTAATATGCGACGATACGTTTTTTTCGCTGCGGAGTTTCCATGAACCTGCCTTTAAAAATTCGCCGTGACTGGCACTACTACGCCTTTGCTATCGGCCTGATTTTCATTCTGAACGGCGTTGTCGGGCTATTGGGGTTTGAAGCCAGGGGCTGGCAAACCTATGCCGTGGGGCTGGTGACCTGGATCGTCAGTTTCTGGCTGGCAGGATTGATTATTCGTCGTCGCGTGGAGGATGACGCGGCGTAAGCCTGACAACAAACCGCTGTCAGGCTTATCGGGGAGTGCAGATTACATCGTCGTTTTCAGCGCGTTATCTGCAGCATGGCGTTCCAGCGCCAGTTCGATCAAGCGGGTGATCAAGTCGGTGTAACCTAAGCCACTGGCCTGCCAGAGTTTCGGATACATGCTGATGTTGGTAAAGCCTGGCAGGGTGTTGATCTCATTGATCACCACCTCATTGTCGGCGGTTAAAAAGACATCGACGCGTGCCATGCCAGCGCAGCCCAGCGCCTGATACGCCTGAATGGCGATCTCGCGGATTTTGTCGTTGATGTGCGGATCAATCGCCGCAGGAACCACCACTTTTGCGCCTTTATCGTCAATGTATTTGGTGTCGTAGGCATAGAAATCACTGTTGAGCACGATCTCGCCACAGGTGCTGGCCTGCGGATGATCGTTGCCCAGCACTGCGCACTCGATCTCGCGCCCCTTGATCCCTTGCTCCACCACCACTTTGTGATCGAATTCGAAGGCGAGGGCGACCGCCTGCGCGTACTGCGCTTCGCTGGTGACTTTGCTAACGCCGACAGACGATCCCTGATTGGCGGGCTTAACGAACAGCGGCAGGCCAAGACGGGCTTCTACCTCGGCAAAGCTTATCGTGTTGCGGTTGGCTCGCGTCAGCGTAATAAACGGCGCGATAGTCAGTCCGGCATCACGCAACAAGCGTTTGGTGACGTCTTTATCCATACACGCGGCTGAACCCAACACGTCGGAACCCACGAAGGGCAGATTCGCCACGCGCAGCATTCCCTGCAGTGAGCCATCTTCACCCAGCGTGCCGTGCACAATCGGGAAAATCACGTCTACGGTCGGCAGCGGCTGACCATTTTGCGCATCAATCAACTGTTGCTCGTGTCTGCCCGGAACCTGCGCAAGGCTGGTCGCAGAAGGACGCAGCGCAATATGCGCAGGATCGTTGGCATTGAGCAGATAATTGCTGGCATCGCTGACGTGCCATTGTCCTTGCTTATCAATGCCTAACAGCACGACTTCAAAGCGGGTCTTGTCGATGGCATCGACAATATTTTTTGCCGATTGCAATGACACTTCATGTTCCGCTGATTTACCACCAAATACGATTCCTACCCGCAACTTTGCCATCTTAAACCCATTCCTTCGAACGCAAAGCGTATACATTACCACGACAAAACGAGGGATTCGCGGGCTTCTGCCATAATGTTAGGGAGAATTACACGGGAGGAAGCGTGAGAGGAAAAGTCTGGCTGACGATGATCATTCTGAGCGTGGCGTGTGGCGTGGGATATCACTATCTGCCGTCTTATTATGACCCGCTCGCCCCGCTTGAGTTATCCGATCCACCCAACTGGCTTACCCAATTTAAGCTTAAACGTCTGACGCCAGCGCGCTGTCAGACGCTGTTGCAACAGGCAAACGAGCAGAAGCTGATCACGTCGCAGTCCGTAGCCGACAGCGCTGGCGAATGTCCCTTAACCGACGTAGTACGGGTGCGGGATTTTGGCGCAGTCAAACTGAGCAGCAGCTTCCTTGCCTCCTGTCCGTTAGCACTGCGTTCCGCGCTGTATGTCGCTCAGCAGGCTGCACCCTTAACGGAACGTATGATGGAAAGCCGGCTGACCCGGATCGAGCATCTCGGCAGCTATGCCTGCCGCAACATTTACCATCGCCCTGATGCACGCCGTAGCGAACATGCGAGCGCAGAAGCCCTGGATATCAGCGGCTTTATTCTCGCCGACGGGCGACACGTTACCGTTCTGCGCGGCTGGAAGCAGGAAGAAAACGCAACGTGGCTGCGGGTGCTGCTCAGCGCGAGCTGTCAATATTATGGCAACGGCCTGGGGCCGGACTACAACGCCGCTCACGCCAACCATTTTCACCTGGGAATACGGGGAATTGGCCTTTGTCGCTAAGCATAAAGCCCTGTGGCTTGTTGGGTTTTAATGTGATGTGTATCACAAATGTGGTGAACGGGAAGATAAAATAGCAAATTACGTGCCACCGCACCTGCGGATCCCCTGACAGACGTGGAGATTGCTAAACTAGCCGGCGTTTTCTGCTATTTATCACGATGAGCGTTTATGGAATCCTGGAAAGTTAATCTCATTTCCGTCTGGTTCGGCTGCTTTTTTACCGGTCTGGCAATCAGTCAAATCCTGCCGTTTTTGCCACTCTATATTTCGCAGCTTGGGGTGAACTCCCACGAAGCGCTCTCAATGTGGTCCGGTCTGACATTCAGCGTCACATTCTTAATTTCCGCGATTGTTTCTCCGCTCTGGGGTAGCCTGGCAGACCGTAAAGGTCGCAAGCTGATGTTGCTACGCGCCTCGCTCGGCATGGCGATTGCGATACTGCTGCAGGCTTTTGCTACCAACGTCTGGCAGCTTTTCCTGCTGCGCGGCATCATGGGGTTAACGTCCGGCTATATTCCTAATGCGATGGCGCTGGTGGCGTCTCAGGTGCCCCGTGAACGAAGTGGCTGGGCGCTCAGTACGCTGGCGACCGCGCAAATCAGCGGTGTGATTGGTGGCCCGCTGATGGGCGGTTTTATTGCCGATCACGTGGGCTTACGCCCGGTCTTTTTTATCACTGCAATGCTGCTGATCGTCAGCTTTATGGTCACGCTCTTTTTGATTAAAGAAGGCGTGCGCCCGACGCTGAAAAAGAGCGAACGATTGAGCGGAAAAGCCGTATTTGCGTCGCTACCTTATCCGGCGCTGGTGATCAGCCTGTTTTTCACCACGCTGGTGATTCAGTTATGTAATGGCTCAATCAGCCCGATCCTGGCGCTATTTATTAAGTCGATGGCCCCTGATAGTAATAATATTGCTTTTCTGAGTGGATTAATTGCCTCGGTGCCTGGGGTCTCCGCGCTTATCTCCGCGCCCCGGCTGGGTAAACTTGGGGATCGCATCGGCACCGAAAGGATCCTGATGGCAACGCTGATTTGTGCGGTCGTGTTGTTTTTTGCCATGTCGTGGGTGACGACGCCTTTCCAGCTCGGGGTATTACGTTTTCTGCTCGGTTTTGCCGATGGCGCCATGCTACCCGCGGTTCAGACGCTACTGGTCAAATATTCCAGTGACCAAATAACCGGGCGTATATTTGGTTATAACCAATCGTTTATGTATCTTGGCAATGTCGCTGGCCCGCTGATGGGCGCAACGGTTTCAGCCATGGCAGGATTCCGTTGGGTATTTATTGCCACTGCCATTATCGTGATGATTAACATTTGTCAGTTAGCCCTGGTTCTGCGTCAGCGGCGAAATATCCGCAAGCGGGTTGAAGCGATTAAAAAGAAATGACTTAAGTGAAATTAGTCATTTTTTAGCATAACTTTTGATTATGGCCAGGGGTGACTATTTTATTCCTGGCTTTTAATTTAGCGTTCGGTTTTCGCGCGAGAAACGTTTCGCTCACCGTATTCTGTGATTATTTACGCAAAGTCTTTCCTTTTTTATAAAAATACTACTTTCAGACTCTAGGCAGCATGGATTCATAGTGATACCGTCAGCCTTCTTTGGATAAGGAAATGCGGTCATGAAAAATCTAATAGCTGAGTTGTTGCTTAAGCTTGCCCAGAAAGAGGAAGAGTCGAAAGAACTGGTTGCTCAGGTAGAAGCATTAGAGATTATCGTTACAGCGATGCTGCGCAATATGGCTCAGAACGAGCAGCAAATGCTGATTCATCAGGTAGAGGGCGCACTTGATGACGTAAAGCCCGATGCCAGCGTTCCGGATAACGATACGGAGTTGCTGCGCCAGTACGTACAAAAGCTGTTGAGGCATCCTCGTTACTAGTTTATTTCGTTTCTATGCTGTCATAAACCTGTCATATCAGAGACCTATAGTCGCTTTGTTTTTTATTTTAAGTGTATTAAGTACATGGAGAAAATAAAGTGAAACAAAGCGCTATTGCTCTTGCATTGTTACCACTGTTGTATATGCCTGTGAGTCATTCTGAAACGTCGTCAATGGCGGTGCTGGACAATCGTGCCGCACAGGGTGATATTACAACGCCAGGCGGAGCACGCCGATTATCGGCCGATCAAACACAAGCATTGCGCGAATCACTGAATGATAAACCGGCTAAAAATATTATTTTATTGATTGGCGATGGTATGGGTGATTCGGAAATTACGGCCGCGCGAAATTATGCTGAAGGCGCGGGTGGCTATTTTAAAGGGATTGATGCCTTACCGCTGACTGGCCAATACACCCACTATGCGCTGAATAAAAAAACCGGTAAACCGGATTACGTGACGGATTCTGCGGCATCAGCAACCGCATGGACAACCGGCGTGAAAACCTACAATGGCGCGCTGGGCGTCGATATTCACGAAAAATATCATACGACGCTGCTGGAAATGGCGAAAGCGGCGGGGCTGGCGACGGGTAACGTCTCAACCGCCGAGCTGCAGGATGCCACTCCAGCCGCGCTGGTAGCGCACGTGACGTCTCGTAAATGCTATGGCCCGAGCGTAACGAGCGAGAAATGCCCGACGAATGCGCTGGAAAATGGCGGTAAAGGCTCGATCACCGAACAACTGCTGAATGCCCGCGCGGATGTCACGCTGGGCGGCGGTGCGAAAACGTTCGCCGAAACCGCAACCGCCGGCGAGTGGCAGGGCAAAACGCTGCGTGAACAGGCCGAGGCCCGGGGTTACCAGTTGGTCGGCGATGCGGCTTCGCTGGCGGCGATCGGCGAAGCCAGTCAGGACAAACCGTTGCTGGGCCTGTTCTCTGACGGCAACATGCCTGTGCGCTGGGAAGGCCCAAAAGCGTCTTATCACGGCAATATTGATAAGCCTGCCGTAACCTGTACGCCGAATCCAAAACGCGATGAGACCGTACCTACGCTGGCGCAAATGACCGACAAAGCCATTGAGTTGCTCAGCAAAAATGAGAAGGGATTCTTCCTGCAGGTGGAAGGGGCCTCCATCGATAAACAGGATCACGCCGCCAATCCTTGCGGACAGATCGGCGAGACGGTGGATCTGGACGAAGCGGTGCAGCGCGCGCTGGCCTTTGCGAAAAAAGAAGGTAACACGCTGGTGATCGTCACTGCCGATCACGCTCACGCCAGCCAGATCGTCGCACCAGAGACAAAAGCGCCGGGCTTGACCCAGGCATTAAACACCAAAGATGGCGCCGTGATGGTGATCAGCTATGGCAACTCCGAAGAGGAATCGCAGGAGCATACCGGCAGCCAGTTGCGTATTGCGGCCTACGGCCCTCATGCGGCCAACGTGGTGGGGCTGACCGATCAAACCGACCTGTTCTATACCATGAAAGCGGCACTCGGCCTGAAATAATCCACCCCCGGCAGGATAACTTTTGCTGAAGGGTGGTTTTTTTATCGTTAGCAGCCAGACTTATCTGAATCTCCCGGCGTTTATTCGCGGGAGATAGTCGAGTGAATACTCAAAAAAGGATGGTGCTATGAAAATAACATTACTGGTTACCCTATTGTTTGGTTTGATCTTTTTAACGACCGTTGGTGCGGCTGAGAAAACGTTAACCCCGCAGCAGCAGCGCATGACCACCTGCAATCAACAGGCGACGGCGAAAGCGTTGAAAGGAGATGCCCGTAAGACGTACATGAGCGATTGCCTTAAAAACAGCAAGTCAGCTCCTGGTGAAAAAAGCCTGACGCCGCAACAGCAAAAAATGCGCGAGTGCAACGTCCAGGCGACGGAACAATCGCTAAAAGGTGACGACCGCAGTAAGTTTATGAGTGCCTGCCTGAAGAAAGCAGCCTAGCCGACCTAGTGCTTACGGGTGAGCAAAGAAAAACGCTCACCCGAAATATCATACTTTCCCCGCCTGACCCGTCTCTATAATTTGGGAAAATTGTTTCAGAATGTTCCCAAAAAATAATGAACGACGAAAACTTTTACAAACAAGCGGTCGATCTCGATGAAACCGCTCTTTCATCGCAGCAAAACGACCATCAACGCTCTGGACTGCGATTCGCCCGGCGAGTAAGAGTGCCGCGCGCAGTGGCGCTGGGAGGGATGTTTTTCCCTGTCGCCGCCGCGCTGGTCGCGAACCCTGTCCCCGGCGTCTGGTGGTTGTTGCTGGTGGGATGGGCGTTCGTCTGGCCTCATCTGGCCTGGCAAATCGCCAGCAGAGCCGTCGACCCGATGAGTCGGGAATTTGCCAATTTAAAAACAGATGCGGTACTCGCCGGAATGTGGATGGGACTGATGGGCGTCAATGCGCTGCCTTCCGCCGCGTTGTTGATGATCATCTGTATGAATCTGATGGGCGCAGGCGGTGTGCGACTGTTTGTTACCGGACTGGCTCTGATGGTGGTTGCCTGTCTGGTCACATTGCAGTTAACGGGAACCTCTCTGGCTTTAAGAAGCGCGCCGCTGGAAGGGGTGTTGACGCTGCCGGTCATCGTGATTTACCCGCTGTTATTCTCCTGGATTAGCTATCAGGCCGCGACCAGGCTGGCGCAACATAAGCGTCGGTTACAGGTGATGAGTACCTGTGATGGCATGACAGGCGTTTACAACCGGCGACACTGGGAAATATTACTGCGCAACGAATTTGAGCACTGCCGTCGCCAGCATCGGGAGGCCACGCTGCTGATCATTGATATCGACCATTTCAAAAGTATTAATGACACCTGGGGTCATGATGTTGGCGATGAAGCTATTCTGGCGCTAACCCAACAGCTGAGAATCACCTTGCGCGGGAGCGATGTGATCGGGCGTTTTGGCGGTGATGAATTTGCGGTGATTATGTGCGGTACGCCAGCCGAGAGCGCCATCGCGGCGATGTCACGGATTCATGAGGGGCTACGCGGGTTACGTCTGGCCTGCGCGCCGCAGGTCATTTTACATATCAGCGTGGGCGTTGCGCCGTTAACGCCGCAGTTCAGTCACTATCGGGAATGGTTGAAATCGGCCGATCTGGCGCTCTACAAAGCAAAGAATGCCGGACGTAACCGCACCGAAGTGGCGGCCTGACGTCCGGTTGTTCACTCAGAATTTACTGAGTTTGTCTGACTTCTCCATACACTTCGCCATCGCTTCAATCACCGCCGCACGAAATCCTCGCTCTTCCAGTACGCGGACCGCTTCAATCGTCGTGCCGCCAGGCGAACAAACCATATCTTTCAGTACGCCAGGATGCTCGCCCGTTTCCAGTACCATCTTCGCGGAACCCATGACCGCCTGAGCGGCAAATTTGTAAGCCTGTGCGCGCGGCATACCGCCCAGTACTGCGGCATCAGCCATCGCTTCGATAAACATGAAGACATACGCCGGGGCGGAGCCGCTGACGCCAACCACAGGATGAATCATCGACTCGGCAATCACTTCGGCTTCGCCAAAGCAGCGGAAAATATTCAGCACATCCGCGGTGTCTTCCGGGGTAACCAGCGCGTTTGGCGTCACTGAGGTCATCCCGGCATTAACCAGCGACGGCGTGTTCGGCATTGCGCGTACGATTTTCCGGTCGTGTCCCAGCGCGCGGGCGAGTTGATCGAGGGTCACGCCTGCTGCAATAGAGACCACCAGCGACTCTTTGTTGAGGCTGGAGGTTATCTCGCTGAGCACTTTGATCATAATGCCCGGCTTCACGGCGCCGAAAACAATATCCGCCACCTGGGCGACTTCCTGGGCGGACTGCGCGACGTTGATCCCATACTGATCGTGCAACGCGGCAACTTTATCGGGGGAAGGGGTGTAGACCCAGATCTGGCCTGGAAGCACCTGACCGCTGGCAATCAGGCCGCCGAGGATTGCTTTCCCCATATTACCGCAGCCGATAAAACCGATTTTCTTCTCCATCTCGTCACTCCCTATGGGTGATAGTTGTTGTTTTGTTTGATAAAGCCTAGCTTAGCGCGGATTGAAAGACGCATGAAGGGTAAACAGCACTTTGCCGCAGCGCAAAAGCACGAGACAATAGCCGATTGCACAAGAGACGGGAGCCAGTATGACCATATGGGTGGATGCGGATGCGTGTCCGAACGTAATTAAAGAGATCCTCTATCGTGCCGCCGGGCGCATGCAAATGTCGCTGATTCTGGTAGCGAACCAGAGCCTGCGCGTGCCGCCGTCGCCGTATATCCGTACGCTGCGTGTACCTGCGGGTTTTGACGTGGCGGATAACGAGATTGTGCGCCAGTGTGCGGCGGGCGATCTGGTCATCACGGCCGATATCCCGTTGGCCGCCGAGGTGCTGGCGAAAGGCGCGTCGGCGCTTAATCCGCGCGGTGAGCGCTATACCGAATCGACCATTCGCGAACGTCTGACAATGCGCGATTTTATGGATACATTGCGCGCCAGCGGGATCCAGACGGGCGGTCCGGATAGCCTCTCTGCCCGCGATCGTCAGCATTTTGCGGCGGAACTGGAAAAGTGGTGGCTGGAAGTTCAGCGCAGAAACGCGTGAATGTAATTTATTTTTTACACTTTCCTCGGCGCTTTTTCTTGATATAGTAGGCCGTACATTGATATTTTCACTTTTAGTGGAATAAATACTTTACACTTAACGCTGTACTAGTTTGATGGTATGATTATTCCTTTAATGACATCTGATCCTGCCGCTTTGCGGCCTTCTGGGGAACGCCCACTATGACGCAACCGCTTTATCTTGTTGGCCCACGCGGCTGTGGAAAGACAACGGTTGGCATGGCGCTGGCTACGGCAATTGGTTGTCGGTTTGTCGATACCGATCAATGGCTGCAGTCGCAGGTACAAATGACCGTCGCGGAAATCGTCGAGCGTGAAGGCTGGCCGGGTTTTCGCGCCAGAGAAACGGCGGCACTGGCGGCGGTGACTGCACCGTCAACGGTCATCGCGACCGGTGGGGGAATCATTCTCACTGATTATAACCGTCACTTTATGCGTGATAACGGCATCGTCATTTATTTAAGCGCGCCGGTTTCCACGTTGGTTCATCGTCTTGAGGCCTCGCCTGAAGAGGAGTTGCGCCCCACGCTGACCGGTAAACCCCTGAGCGAAGAGGTGCGGGAGGTGCTGCAACAGCGGGATATTTTGTATCGCGAAGCGGCCCATTTCATCATTGATGCGGCGAATTCACCTGACCAGGTGATTTCTGAAATTCAGCGCAGGCTGGCGCAGCGCGCGCGCTGCAGGCAAGGCGGGGTCTATACTTAAACTTCATTCGACAGAAGGAAGCACTATGCCAACCAAACCGCCATATCCACGCGAAGCGTATATTGTCACCATTGAGAAAGGGACGCCGGGACAGACGGTCACCTGGTACCAGTTACGTGCCGATCACCCTAAACCGGATTCGTTAATCAGCGAGCATCCCAGCGCGCAGGAAGCGATGGATGCGAAAGCCCGTTACGAAGATCCTGATAAAACCTGACGACTGAACGGCTCGGAATGGAATCTGAGCGAGTGTAAACCCAACCTGCATCACATTTTTCGCCGATGAATCGTTGTACCTGAAAACTAACATCAAACAATAACAACCTATTACTGGAATGATCTGGAATCTTTACACAGCGATTTGCGCTGCGCCTGCTACGCTTTTTTGCATTTGCAAAAGGTAAGTGTCGGCAGTGGTGCAGCGCATTTGCCCGGGAATAAACGACGAAGTAAAAAAGAAGGTGGAAAAAATGAGTGCGTCGTTGGCTATCCTCACAATCGGTGTTGTACCCATGAGTGAAGTCTTACCGCTTCTGACTGAGTACATCGACGAACAAAATATCACCCATCACAGCTTGCTCGGAAAAATGAGTCGTGATGACGTTCTGGCGGAATATGCGCTGGAATCCGACGAAGACCCGCTGTTAACCCTGCTTAACGATAATGAACTGGCTTATGTTTCGCGGCAGAAAGTAGAACGCGATCTGCAAAGCGTCATCGAAGTGCTGGATAACCAGGGCTACGACGTCATTTTACTGATGAGCACCGTGTCGATTGCCAGCATGACCGCCCGTAACAGCATTCTGCTTGAGCCGCTGCGTATTATTCCACCGCTGGTGGCCTCAATTGTCGATGGCCATCAGGTGGGGGTGATTGTGCCGGTTGAAGATCTGATGGCCGATCAAGCGGAGAAATGGCAGGTTTTACAGTCGCCGCCGCTGTTCTCGCTGGCGAATCCGGTTCACGGCACCACCGAGCAGTTGATTGAAGCCGGTAAAGATCTGCTGGAGCAAGGGGCAGATGTTATTATGCTCGATTGCCTGGGTTTTCATCAGCGCCACCGCGATGTCCTGCAAAAATCGCTTGATGTCCCGGTACTGCTCTCTAATGTGCTGATTGCGCGACTGGCTTCAGAACTGCTGGTTTAATTTTGCGTGACAGGCCAAAGGGCTGCCCCCTATATTGGTTGTCAATTTACCAACGAGACAGGGTCCGTTTATGCTTCAAAGTAACGAATACTTTTCCGGCAAAGTAAAATCAATCGGCTTTACCAGCAGCAGTACTGGCCGTGCCAGTGTAGGCGTGATGCTGGAAGGTGAATACACCTTCGGTACCGCAGAGCCTGAAGAGATGACGGTCGTAAGCGGCGCGTTGAATGTGTTACTGCCGGATACCACCGAATGGAAAGTGTATGCCGCAGGAGAAGTATTTAACGTCCCGGGCCATAGCGAGTTTCATTTACAGGTCGCAGAACCGACCTCTTATCTTTGCCGCTATCTGTAATATTTTTTCCCTCTCCGTGCGGAGAGGGAATCTTCGTTTAGCGCTGCGCTTCGCCGCCTAAACCTTCCACCAGATTCTGAATCAACGCGGCCAGTTCGCCGGTCATCAGGATAAAGTCCGCGTCGAAACGCTGGGCGAAATCTTCCCGGTCGATGTCTTCGTTTTGATCGCGTAGTTCGTCACTGAATTTCAGGCGCTTAATCGACGCGTCATCGCAGATCATAAACTGAATACGCTGCTGCCAGTCGAGCGCCAGTTTGGTCACCACTTTACCGGCTTCAATGTGCACGGCGATCTCGTCGCTCACCAGATCCTGTTTCTTTGCCCGGATCACGCCGCCGTCTTCCAGCATGGCTTTCAGTTCGGCTTCGTCGAGTAACTGGAAGCCCTGCGCCACGGTGCCGGAACGCACCCACTCGGTGAGCGTCAGCTCAATCGGGTTTTCCAGCGCCAGCGGAACCACCGGCAGAGAGCCGAGGCTCTTACGCAGCAGCGCCAGCGTATCTTCCGCTTTTTTTGCGCTTGCGCAGTCCACCATGATCAATCCGTTCACGGTGTCGATCCACATCATGGTCTGACTAAAGCGGCTGAAGGCGCGCGGCAGCAGCGAATGCAGCACTTCATCTTTCAGCGAGTCTTTCTCGGTTTTCTTCAGCTTACGCGCCTGTTCGGCTTCCAGTTTGGCGATCTTCGCTTCCAGCGCCTGTTTGATCACCGGAGAGGGCAGGATCTTCTCTTCTTTACGCGCGCAAATCAAAATCTGGCCGTTGTTAGTATGCGTCAACGCATCGCTGTGCGATCCCATTGGCGGCACCCAGCCCGTTTTTGCCATATCCTGGCTACCGCAAGGGGTAAACGTCATCGAGGCTAGCTGTTTTTCCATCTCCTCGGCACGCAATGAAATATCGCGGCTAAGACGGTAAACCATTAAATTTTTGAACCACAGCATGATAATTTCCACGGCCTTGTCGTTAAATCCAGCGCGTATAGTAACGAATTGTCGGCAGGCTTGCATTGCCATTCCCTATACCTCGCTCTACTCTGTTGATATTCCCAAAAAAAGAGGAACATCGTGTGCGTATTGGTATTGATTTAGGCGGCACCAAAACGGAAGTGATCGCGCTCAGTGAGGCTGGTGAACAACTGTTCCGCCATCGTCTGCCGACGCCGCGAAATGACTATCAGCAAACCATCGAAACCATTGCCACGCTGGTGGCGATGGCGGAGCAGACCACCGGACAAACGGGGACGGTAGGGATAGGGATCCCGGGTTCCATTTCGCCTTACACCGGCGTGGTGAAGAATGCCAACTCCACGTGGCTGAACGGTCAGCCGTTTGATAAAGACCTCAGCACCCGTCTGCAGCGTGACGTTCGTCTGGCGAATGACGCGAACTGTCTGGCCGTTTCTGAGGCCGTTGATGGAGCGGCTGCCGAGGCAATGACGGTTTTTGCCGTGATTATTGGTACCGGCTGCGGCGCAGGTGTGGCGCTCAACGGTCGGGCGCACATCGGCGGCAATGGGACGGCGGGCGAATGGGGTCACAACCCTTTGCCGTGGATGGATGAGGATGAGCTTCGCTACCGTGAAGAAGTCCCCTGCTACTGCGGAAAACAGGGATGCATTGAGACGTTTATTTCCGGTACCGGGTTCGCCACCGATTACCAGCGCCTGAGCGGTAACGCCTTAAAAGGCAGTGAGATTATCCGTCTGGTGGAGGAGCAAAATGCGCTGGCCGAACTGGCGCTCAGCCGCTATGAGCTGCGGCTGGCAAAATCGCTGGCTCATGTGGTGAATATTCTTGACCCGGACGTTTTCGTTCTCGGCGGCGGAATGAGCAATATTGACCGCCTGTACAAAACGATACCGCCGCTAATTAAACAGTTTGTGTTTGGTGGTGAGTGTGAAACGCCGGTACGTAAGGCTCTGCATGGTGACTCCAGCGGCGTGCGCGGTGCGGCGTGGCTGTGGCCGCAGGAATAATGCCAGGAGAGGCCGGCGCTATCCGGCCTGTCGTACCTGTTATTCTACGGCAAACATCCTGTCGAGTTTGCTGTAGCCCAGTCCGTTGATTTTCTTCACCTTGATCTGCACCGGAATCCGTTCTTTCATCGCTTCTACATGACTAATCACGCCAATGGTTTTTCCGCTGGCGTTGAGCGCATCCAGCGCATCAAGGGCGGTATCCAGCGTTTCACTGTCGAGCGTGCCGAAGCCTTCATCAAGGAACAGCGAGTCAATGCGCGTTTTGTGGCTGACCAGATCGGAGAGCGCCAGCGCCAGCGCGAGACTGACCAGGAAACTTTCGCCACCGGAAAGGGTACGGGTATCGCGTACGGCGTCGGCCTGCCAGGTATCGACCACCTCCAGTTCCAGCGCTTCACTGGCCTTACGTTGCAGTAAATAGCGACCATGCAGGCGGGTCAACTGGTTGTTCGCCAGCCAGACCAGGTTATCCAGCGTCAGCCCCTGGGCGAATTTGCGGAATTTATCCCCCTCTTTAGAGCCGATTAGCGCATTCAGGTAGCCCCAGTCCTCAACCTGTTGCATCGCGTTGTCGATTTTTTGCATCAACGTCTGCTGCTGCTGGCGATTGTCGCTGTCCTGTTTTAGCTGTTGGCGTATTTCGCCCTGACGCGTAGCGTTATCGCGTACCCGATCGTTAAGCTGCGCCACGGTTTGCTGAACATGCTCAATCGACAGCGTGGGATCCAGACCCGCTGGCGGCTGTTGCTGATGTGCCTCCAGCGCTTGCGCCGATTGTGCGGCGAGCGTCTGTGCCTGCTGAACCTGGTTTTCCAGCGACTGTTTTAGCTGTTCCAGACGCGTGACCGCCTCGTCATCCAGCAGCGCGGCAAGAAATGCTGCCTGATCGGCAAACAAACTGTGCGACAGCGCGGCATCGAACTGCGCCTGCGCATCGGCAGCGCGCTGAGTTTCCTGTTTCTCCTGCTGCTGTAATGTCTGCAATTGACTGCGCAGCGACACGCACTCGTCATGAACCTGACGCCAGTTTTCCAGCGTCACGCTTGCATCATCTTCAGCGTCGGTATCAACGGCGGGCAGCGTTTCGAGTAGCGGGGTGAGCTGCGCGATGCGCGCCTGTATCGCCGTCAACTCCGTCTGCCGCTGTTGCCATGTTTGTGCCTCTGCCGCGCGCGCATCTAACCATGCCTCCTCGCTGCCTTCCTCAGGAAGTGACAACGTATAGCGGCTTAACTGTGCTGCCAGCGTCGCCTGGCGCTGGTCGATTTGCTGGCGGAACTGCGCCACCTGTTGTGCATGGGCGGTAATTTGCGCCTGTAGGTCATGGCGCTGGCTCAACTGGTAGAGTTGCTGCTCGTGTTCGTCCTGCGCCGTCAGCCAGGGCTGAATATCATCCTGCGGCTGTAACGTGAGGTTCAGTGCACCGATCGTCGTTTGCCACTGTTGAGTGAGCGCTTGCTCTTCTTTAGCCAGCGTCTGCGCTTCGCTTTCGTCACGCTGTAGCTGCTGGTTGACTGCCTCGGACTGTCCACGCAGGGTGGCGCCTTCGTCGGCCAGCATTTTGACTTCTTTTTCCAGCGCATCGCGTCGCGCCTGATTAACACCAGGTTCGAGTGCCTGATATGCCGCGACAGCAGGATGGGTGGTGGAACCGCAAAGCGGGCAGGGCTGGCCGGACTGCAACTGCGCACGCTGGCTTTCCAGATCTTTGATCCGCGCCTCTTGCTCACAGAGTGTTTTAACATCCTGATACTGCTGATATTTATCTTTATACTGCTGGCGCTTTGCCTCCAGCAGGGTATTGAGTCGGGCCAGTTCCTGTTTGTTATGCGTTATCGTCGCCTGAAGCTGACTCAAACGCGTCAGTCGGGGAACAATCTGACCATGGAGCGAAAGCAGTTGCTGGCGCAGAGGACGCTGTTGCGCATGTTGCACCAACGCCGCTGCGACTTCCTCTGCCGTCAGATTGAGCGTCACTGGCGGCAGCGATTCCAGCTTGCGGCTATCGTTGACCTGCTGTTGCTGCCATTTTGCCAGCTGAACGTTATCGCTGGCCTGCTGAGCAAAAAGGGCGCGCCATCCTCCTGACTCGTTGTTCCATAGGCGAAAGCGATCGTGTTCGTTTAGCCACTCGCTCAGCGTCTGTTGCGTAGCGAGCAGGGCGGTGGACTGTTGCTCTGCCTGGCGTCGGATGTGGTTGCGCAGCGTAAATATACTCTGTAAGCGAGTATTTACTTCGTTAATCTGCTGGCGAGTGCGGGAAACGGTAGCGGATTGTTCCTGAATGCGCTCCCATAATGGGCGCAACGCTCTGGCAGGTTGTGCGAGGCTGAGCGTTGCCAGCTGTGGCTGGGCGTTTTCCAGTGCTTCCTGGGCAACCCGCAGCATCTGCTGACGCTGGTTTGCGTCGGTCTGCAGTTCGTGCTGTCGCGTCAGCCAGTTCAGTTGCTGCTGTCCAGTCTGTTGCTGGGAGACCAGCTGTTTCTCTTCGTCAGTGAGTGCCTGCAAACTTTCTGTCAGCGTCTGCAACGCGTCGGGGGCTAACAGCGCGACGCCGTTGGCCTGCGCCTGTAATTTTTCCAGTTCGGTGCGTGCGGTTTTGTGCTGCTCAAACACCTGGGCAGAGATCTGGCCGTAAATTTCCGTGCCAGTCAGTTCTTCCAGCAGTTCCGCACGCTCTTTCGGCTTCGCGTTGAGGAAGGCGGCGAACTGCCCCTGCGAGAGCAGCATCGAACGGGTAAATCGACCATAATCCAGACCGGTCAGTTCCGCCGTCATCTCCAGTTTGTCTTTCACTTTATCGGCAAGGATTTTCCCGTCGGCACAGCGCGCCAGTTCAACGCGCGGAACCTGTAAATTACCGTCGGGCTGGTTGCGCGCCCGGTTCTGGCTCCAGAACGCACGATACGCTTCGCCTTTGACTTCAAACTCCACTTCCGCCAGACATTCCGCCGTATCACGGGTCATCAGATCGTTCTGCGATTGCGACACGGTATTCAGGCGTGGCGTCTCGTGGTACAGCGCCAGGCAAATCGCGTCGAGCAGAGTGGTTTTACCCGCCCCCGTAGGCCCGGTAATGGCAAACAGGCCGTTGCTGGCAAAGGGCTCCACCGTGAAATCGACCTTCCATTCCCCTTTCAGCGAATTGAGGTTTTTCAGGCGCAGACTGAGAATCTTCATGCCTCATGCTCCCCGGACAGTGTCTGTAGTGTGCGGTGAAAAAGTGCTGTCAGGCGTTCGCACTGCGGCGGCTCAAGTTCTTCCAGCGCCAGACGGCGAGTAAATACCTCATCCACGCTCAGCTCGCTCAGCGTTTCCCGGCGTTCGTTACACAACATGCGTTCGCGCTGCTCCCGACTGCGTCGGACTAACAGTACCTCAACGGGCAGCGTTTCCGTCAGCGTCTGAATTTTCCGCTGCATATCATGCAGGTATTCATCGGTGGTGATTTCGATATCCAGCCAGACCGGGGGGGCCGGAGGGCTGTCACGCCACTGCTCCAGCTGTTCGGTAATGGCGGCGAAATCGCCTTTTAATATTGCCAGCGGTTGCGTAACCGGAACGATGAGTTCCTCAACGCCGGCTAACGCGCCGTCCTGGAAGTCCACCCGATGCACGTACTTGCTTTTGCCGCATTCGTCAAAGCTCAGCGCGATGGGCGAGCCGGAGTAGCGGATGTGCTCCGTACCGCCAATTTTCTGCGCCCGGTGGATGTGGCCCAGCGCGATATAATCGGCAGGCGGGAAGTTCTGCGCCGGGAAAGCATCCAGCGTACCAATATAAATGTCACGCACAGCGTCACTTTTGCTGGCGCCAACGGTGGTCAGGTGGCCGGTGGCGATAATCGGCAGGGCGAGATCGCCACGTAACGCGCAGGCGGCCTCGTATTGCTGCTGATAATAGTCGGTGATGGCACCCAGCAGATGCTGCTGTTTTTCCTGACCGGAGAGTCCCGCCTGACTGCTGACAATGTCGCGCGGGCGTAAAAACGGCACCGGGCACAGCACCGCGCCGGGCTGACCGTCGCGACGATGCAGGAGCTGTGGCGCGTGACCGGCGCTGGCCACCACCGTGGTATTGAGAAACGCCAGAATCTCACGGGATTCATTCAGCGTGGCGACGGAATCATGATTTCCCGCTAATACCACCAGATGACAGCCCGTTTGCTGTAGGTTGACCACAAAACGGTTATAGAGCTCGCGGGCATAGCTTGGTGGTGAGCCGGTATCGAAAATATCGCCTGCCACGATGATCGCGTCCACCTGCTGCTCAACCGCCGTTTCCAGCAGCCAGTCAAGAAAAGCCTGATGTTCAGCGGCACGGCTTTTACTGTAGAAATTTTGTCCCAGATGCCAGTCAGAGGTGTGAAGGATGCGCATAACGGTTCCATGGCAAAAAAGCATAAAGGGGATTATAACCATTCGGGAGCTGTAATATCTCGTTTCTCGGGTGTCATAAATCAACAACCTAAGGTTAACGTCAGCATACATTTTCATAAATCTGTCATAAAACTGACGCATAATGGCGCCGCATTAAGACAGATGATGATAAGCAACTTATATAACAGGGCAAATCATGGCGAGACGTATTCTGGTCGTAGAAGATGAAGCTCCAATTCGCGAAATGGTCTGTTTCGTGCTTGAGCAAAATGGCTTTCAACCCGTTGAAGCTGAAGATTATGACAGTGCGGTGAACCAGCTTAATGAACCCTGGCCGGATTTGATCCTCCTTGACTGGATGTTGCCCGGCGGTTCTGGTCTACAGTTTATTAAACACCTCAAGCGTGAAGCGATGACCCGGGATATTCCGGTCATGATGCTGACCGCCAGAGGGGAAGAAGAGGATCGCGTACGCGGCCTGGAAACCGGTGCGGATGATTACATTACCAAACCGTTCTCACCGAAAGAGCTGGTTGCCCGTATCAAAGCGGTGATGCGTAGGATCTCGCCGATGGCGGTGGAAGAGGTCATCGAGATGCAGGGGTTAAGCCTGGATCCCACATCGCACCGCGTGATGACCGGCGACAACCCACTCGACATGGGGCCGACAGAATTTAAACTCCTGCATTTCTTTATGACACATCCCGAGCGGGTTTACAGCCGTGAACAACTGCTGAATCACGTCTGGGGCACCAATGTCTACGTTGAGGATCGCACGGTTGATGTGCATATTCGCCGTCTGCGTAAGGCGCTGGAAGCCAGCGGCCACGATCGGATGGTGCAGACGGTTCGCGGGACAGGGTATCGTTTTTCGACCCGTTTCTGAAAGGCAAGAACAAGAGCCTGGCTCTGAAGGGAGAGTGACCCGTGCTGGAACGGCTGTCATGGAAAAGGTTGGTGCTGGAGCTGATACTTTGCTGTATCCCGGCCTTCATCCTAAGTGCATTTTTTGGTTACCTGCCGTGGTTTTTACTGGCATCGGTAACAGGACTGCTTATCTGGCATTTCTGGAATTTATTACGTCTCTCATGGTGGCTGTGGGTCGACAGAAGCATGACGCCGCCGCCGGGACGAGGCAGTTGGGAACCGCTGCTGTACGGTTTGCATCAGATGCAACTGCGCAATAAAAAGCGTCGTCGCGAGCTGGGCAATCTGATTAAACGCTTTCGCAGCGGGGCGGAGTCGCTGCCCGATGCGGTGGTATTGACCACCGAAGAGGGGGGGATCTTCTGGTGTAACGGTCTGGCGCAACAGGTGCTGGGCTTACGCTGGCCGGACGATAGCGGACAGAACATCCTTAACCTGCTGCGCTACCCGGAGTTTACGCAGTACCTCAAGCAGCGGGACTTCAGTCGGCCGCTGAATCTGGTGCTTAATACTGGGCGACATCTGGAAATTCGCGTTATGCCGTATACCGATAAGCAACTGCTGATGGTGGCGCGCGACATGACCCAGATGCACCAGCTCGAAGGTGCAAGACGTAATTTCTTCGCCAACGTGAGCCACGAGCTGCGTACCCCGCTTACGGTGTTGCAGGGCTATCTTGAAATGATGCACGAGCAGACGCTGGAAGGGGCAACGCGCGAAAAAGCGCTGTTAACGATGCGCGACCAGACCTCGCGCATGGAAGGACTGGTAAAACAGTTGCTCACGCTGTCGAAAATTGAAGCCGCACCGACGCTTTTGCTCAATGAACAGGTCGATGTGCCGATGATATTGCGCATGGTCGAACGCGAGGCGCAGACGCTCAGTCAGCAGAAGCACACTTTTAGCTTTGAGGTGGATAACCAGCTGAAAGTGCTAGGGAATGAAGAACAACTGCGTAGCGCGATGTCCAACCTGGTGTATAACGCGGTGAACCATACGCCAGCGGGAACCCATATCACCGTCCGCTGGCAGACGGTACCGCACGGCGCGGAGTTTAGCGTGGAGGATAACGGACCGGGCATTGCGCCGGAACATATCCCGCGGTTAACGGAGCGATTTTATCGCGTTGATAAAGCGCGTTCGCGGCAAACGGGCGGCAGTGGACTGGGGCTGGCTATCGTCAAACACGCGGTGAATCATCATGAAAGTCGCCTGATGATCGACAGTCAACTGGGTAAAGGGACGCGCTTTAGTTTTGTGCTGCCGGAACGATTAATTGCCAAAAAAAGTGCTTAAAGTGCAATCGTAAGGTTTTCTTTCCATAAGCCAGCCAATGCTGGCTTATTTTCTTTGCGGCTAAGATAAGTCTGCTGAATTTATCAACGTCTGGTTGTTTTTTGTTCGCATGATAAGCCATGACTTTTTCTGTAGTATGGTGTTTTACACTGGTATGAGATTTGATATCACTATAATCTTCCGGTTTTTGGATCCCTCCTTGCTTTAAAACGTTATAAGCGTTTAAATTGCGCCCCAGATGCTGTCAGACTGACTGTATTCAGGCGGTAAATCGAAAAACTATTCTCTGCTTTCCAGGTTATGGGAGATATCCCTCTGGAATAGCTTAAAAAAACCGCTGTTTCTTCCCGCTGGGAAAGACACTACGTTAATTTAATCAACACCACATCCACAGGCCGTAAGCTTTATGACCCATCAGTTAAAATCGCGCGATATTATTGCGCTGGGCTTTATGACTTTTGCGCTGTTCGTCGGCGCAGGGAACATCATCTTTCCTCCAATGGTTGGTTTGCAGGCAGGCGAAAACGTCTGGATGGCGGCATTCGGTTTTCTGATCACCGCTGTTGGGCTACCGGTGCTGACCGTTATCGCGCTGGCGAAAGTCGGTGGTGGTGTTGATAGTCTGAGTACCCCTATCGGTAAAGTCGCTGGCGTTTTGTTGGCGACTGTCTGCTATCTGGCCGTCGGGCCGTTATTCGCCACGCCGCGCACCGCGACGGTCTCTTTTGAAGTGGGGATCGCCCCGCTGACCGGCGATTCGGCCATGCCGCTGCTTATCTACAGCGTGGTCTATTTTTCCATTGTCATTCTGGTCTCGCTCTATCCGGGCAAACTGCTGGATACCGTGGGTAACTTCCTGGCGCCGCTGAAGATTCTGGCGCTGATTGTGCTCTCCGTTGCGGCCATCATCTGGCCTGCCGGTCCGATCAGCCATGCGATGGAAGCGTACCAGACCGCCGCGTTCTCCAATGGTTTCGTTAATGGCTACCTGACGATGGACACGCTGGGCGCGATGGTCTTTGGTATCGTTATTGTTAACGCCGCGCGTTCTCGCGGCGTAACCGAAGCGCGTCTGCTGACCCGTTACACCGTCTGGGCTGGCCTGATGGCGGGCGTCGGATTAACGCTGCTGTACCTGGCGCTGTTCCGTCTCGGATCTGACAGCGCTACGCTGGTCGATCAGTCGGCGAACGGCGCGGCGATCCTGCATGCCTATGTTCAGCACACCTTTGGCGGTGCGGGCAGCCTGCTGCTGGCGGCACTGATCTTTATCGCCTGTCTGGTAACGGCGGTCGGCCTGACCTGCGCTTGTGCCGAATTCTTCGCTCAGTATGTGCCGCTCTCCTACCGCACACTGGTGTTTATTCTTGGCGGCTTCTCAATGGTGGTGTCCAACCTGGGACTCAGCCATCTGATTCAGATCTCTATTCCGGTGCTGACGGCGATCTACCCGCCGTGTATCGCACTGGTTGTATTAAGTTTTACCCGCTCATGGTGGCATAATTCGACCCGCGTCATTGCTCCGGCAATGTTTATCAGCCTGATTTTTGGTATCCTTGATGGTATTAAAGCATCGGCAATCGGCGACGTGTTACCGGCCTGGACCCAGCGCTTACCGCTGGCGGAACAAGGTCTGGCGTGGTTAATGCCCACTGTCGTGATGGTGGTCCTGGCGGTTGTCTGGGATCGCGCAGCAGGTCGACAGGTGACCTCCAGCGCACACTAAGATTGCGGAAAAGTGTTTTAACCACGGGGCTATTACTGGCCCCGTGGTTTTTTATTGTGTTGATGGGTTAGGAATCGATGGAAAGTAATAACAAGCTGAAGCGTGGGCTAAGCACCCGACACATTCGCTTTATGGCCCTGGGCTCAGCCATTGGCACCGGGCTGTTTTATGGCTCTGCGGATGCCATTAAAATGGCCGGGCCAAGCGTGCTGCTGGCCTACATTATTGGCGGGGTGGCGGCCTATATCATTATGCGTGCGTTGGGTGAAATGTCGGTACACAACCCTTCTGCCAGTTCCTTTTCGCGCTATGCGCAGGAAAACCTCGGCCCGCTCGCCGGTTACATTACCGGCTGGACCTACTGTTTTGAAATCCTGATTGTCGCCATTGCCGACGTGACCGCGTTCGGCATTTATATGGGCGTCTGGTTTCCGACGGTGCCGCACTGGATCTGGGTGCTCAGCGTGGTGCTGATCATCTGTGCCATCAACCTGATGAGCGTGAAAGTGTTTGGTGAACTGGAATTCTGGTTCTCCTTCTTTAAAGTCGCCACCATCATCATCATGATCGTGGCTGGTTTCGGTATCATCATCTGGGGGATTGGCAACGGTGGACAACCGACAGGGATCCATAACCTGTGGACCAACGGCGGCTTCTTCAGCAACGGCTGGCTGGGGATGGTGATGTCGTTGCAGATGGTGATGTTTGCCTACGGCGGTATTGAAATTATTGGTATCACTGCCGGCGAAGCGAAAGACCCGGAGAAATCCATTCCGCGCGCGATTAACTCGGTGCCGATGCGTATTCTGGTGTTCTACGTGGGGACGCTGTTTGTCATTATGTCTATCTACCCGTGGAACCAGGTGGGAACCGATGGCAGCCCGTTTGTGCTGACCTTCCAGCATCTCGGTATTACCTTTGCCGCCAGCATTCTTAACTTTGTGGTGCTGACGGCGTCACTGTCGGCGATCAACTCTGACGTCTTTGGCGTCGGTCGTATGCTGCACGGGATGGCGGAGCAGGGCAGTGCGCCAAAAGTATTCGCCAAAACCTCGCGTCGGGGGATCCCGTGGGTCACGGTGATGGTGATGACTATCGCTCTGCTGTTTGCGGTGTATCTGAACTACATCATGCCGGAGAATGTTTTCCTGGTGATTGCGTCGCTGGCGACCTTCGCGACGGTCTGGGTGTGGATTATGATCCTGCTGTCGCAAATCGCGTTCCGTCGTCGTCTGCCGCCGGAAGAGGTGAAAGCGCTGAAGTTTAAAGTGCCGGGCGGCGTGGCAACAACCATTGTAGGCCTGATTTTCCTCGTCTTTATCATCGGACTGATTGGCTATCATCCCGACACCCGCATCTCGCTGTACGTGGGCTGTGGCTGGATTGTTCTGCTGATGATTGGCTGGATGTTCAAGCGTCGCCACGATCGCCAGATGGCGCAAGCGCAGTAAGATTGTACCGGGTGGCGTGAATGCCATCCGGTCATTTCTCCTCCCCCGAACTCCTCCCCCAATAAACCTTCAGATGATGAGTTATCCTGTAAATCGCTATGGCAAGGTGTGCTCATTTTCATCAAAGGGGATACGTGATGTTGAACGCCTGGCACCTACCGGTTGCCCCATTTGTTAAGCAAAACAAAGACCAACTGGCCATTACGCTCTGGCTGACGGGGGAGAACCTGCCGCAGCGCGTCACGCTGCGTGCGGAGAATGACAACGAAGAAATTGCGCTGGCGATGCATAAATTACGCACGCAGCCGTTCCCGGGCGTGACCGCCTGGCGTGCGGCGATTGATCTTCGCAGCGGGCAGCCGCGTCGGCGCTACAGCTTCAAACTGCTCTGGATCGATCGCCAGTTGTGGTTTACACCGCTTGGGTTCAGCCGTTTTCCGCCTGCTCGTCTGGAGCAATTTGCCGTAGATGCACCGGACAGCGGGCCGCAGTGGGTGGCCGATCAGGTTTTCTACCAAATCTTTCCTGACCGTTTTGCCCGCAGTTCGTCACGCGACGCAGAGCAGGATAAGGTTTATTACCATCACGCCGCCGGGCAGGAGATTGTGCTACGTGACTGGGATGAACCGGTGACTGCGCAGGCTGGCGGCTCCACGTTTTATGGCGGCGACCTCGACGGTATCAGCGAAAAGCTGCCGTACCTGAAAAAACTGGGCGTCACCGCGCTGTACCTGAACCCTGTGTTTACTGCGCCGAGCGTGCATAAGTACGACACCGAAGATTATCGTCATGTTGATCCGCAGTTTGGCGGCGATCAGGCGTTAATGCATCTGCGCCAGAAAACGCAGCAGCAGGGAATGCGGCTGGTGCTGGACGGCGTGTTTAACCACAGCGGCGACTCTCATACATGGTTCGATCGTTATCAGCGCGGCTCCGGCGGCGCGTGCCATAACCCAGAATCGCCCTGGCGTGACTGGTACAGCTTTTCGCCAGACGGCGTTGCGCTGGACTGGCTGGGATATTCCAGTCTGCCGAAGCTGGATTATCAGTCCGAAAGTCTGGTCAACGAAATATATCGCGGCGAAGACAGCATCGTTCGTCACTGGCTGAAAGCGCCGTGGAACATGGACGGCTGGCGGCTCGATGTCGTGCATATGCTGGGTGAAGCGGGCGGTGCGCGTAACAACCTTAAGCATGTCGCCGGGATCGTTCAGGCGGCGAAGGAAACGCAGCCAGAAGCCTACGTCTTTGGCGAACACTTTGGTGACGCGCGACAGTGGCTGCAGGCGGATGCAGAAGATGCTGCGATGAACTATCGTGGCTTCACCTTTCCGCTGTGGGGGTTTCTTGCCAATACCGATATCTCTTACGATCCTCAGCAGATTGACGCGCAGACCTGCATGGCGTGGATGGAAAACTATCGCGCCGGGCTCTCTCATCAGCAGCAACTGAGGATGTTCAACCAGCTCGACAGTCATGATACCGCCCGTTTCAAGTCGCTACTGGGCAACGATGTCGCCCGCCTGCCGCTGGCGGTAGTCTGGCTGTTTAGCTGGCCCGGCGTGCCCTGTATCTATTATGGCGATGAGGTGGGACTGGATGGCGATAACGATCCGTTCTGCCGCAAGACGTTTCCCTGGCAGGCGGAAAAACAGGATGTCACATTGCTTGCCCTGTACCAGCGGATGGCGAAACTGAGGCATAGTATCCCGGCGTTACGCTACGGTGGGTGCCAGGTGGTTTATGCGGAAGACAACGTAGTGGTATTTTTGCGCGTCTACCAGCAGCAGCGCGTGCTGGTAGCCATTAACCGCGGAGAGGCGTGTGAGGTGGTGCTCCCGGCGTCACCGCTGCTGAACGTAACAGAATGGCATTGTAAAGAAGGAAAAGGGCAGCTGGTTGAGGACGTCCTGTCGCTGCCGACGATTTCCGCCACCCTCTGGCTGAATCACTGATACAACTGCGCGATGTCGCGGCTGGCAAGCAGCGTTTCCCGCCACCACTGCTGCGCCAGCCCGTGGCTACCATCGCGCCATGCCATATAGGCGACATCTTTTTCGCGAAAAGAGATGACGCTTTTTTCGACCAGTTCGCCCGTGGCAAGCCACGGGCTGGCGATATGCCTCGGGAGAAAACCGCAGCCCATCCCGGCGCGCAGCAGCGCCACTTTACTGTGAAAATCGTCAACATGGATTTGCGGCTGTTCTTCCATCAGGTTGGTTTGCAGCGGATGGCAAAAACGCGCGCTGTCGCTGATGACAATGGCGCGGTGCAGGCAGAGTTGTTCATTCGTCAGTCTGTCAGAGAGTGCGGCCAGCGGATGATTGGGCGCCACCACAAAAACATTATCCAGAGTCCCTAACATTTTGTAGGACCACGCGGCAGAGGTCGGTGGTTCGTTAATCGCGCCAAGAATGATATCCGCGCCATTATGCGTGAGCTCTTCCCATGACCCTGCCAGCGTGTGATACGAAAATTTAAGCAGCGTTTGTTTGTTCAGCGCGTGGAAGGCGTCGATGAGAGGTAACACCACCTCAAAGGGGAAGGAAACATCCAGCGCAATGACCAGCTCTTTTTCCCAACCGGAGCTCAGTTGCAGCGCCTGCTTTTCCAGATCTTTTGCCGCACTGAGCAGCAAACGCCCCTTTTCCAGCATCATCAGTCCGGTGTCGGTGAATTTGGCCCGATGCCCGGAGCGGTCAAGCAGCTCGATGTTCAGGTCTTTTTCCAGCTTCTGAATCATATAGCTGAGCGCCGCGGGCGTCTTAAACAACGATTCGGCAGCGGCGGCAAAAGTACCGTATTTGTCGATAGCGTCCAGGATAAGCAGAACGTCCAGATTAATGCGCATAGGCTAAATATATCCCTGAAAGTAAACCTCACTGTTGTACCGAATAGCGATAAACAAAACCAGTGAATAAATTAGACGGAAGATCCGCATTTTTTTGAAGGTGCCAGACTATATCGCCGGAAAAGGCTTATTTCATATGCTGGTAAGTTTTCTTTAATAAGTCGTTAGAAATTTCCAACTATACTAAACAGGCTTTCTGATTCAGGATTTGATGGCTGACGGCGGATACCAGACGTCAATTTCTAACTCATTGATTAAGGAAGTATATTATGTCTATTCGGGAACTGATTAATCCTTCTAACTCGACGCTCATTTTTATTGACCATCAGCCGCAAATGGCATTTGGGGTTGCGAATATTGATCGCCAGACGCTGAAAAATAATACCGTCGCACTGGCGAAAGCAGGCAAAATATTTAATGTGCCGGTCATTTATACTTCAGTCGAAACAAAAAGTTTTAGTGGTTACATCTGGCCTGAGTTACTGGCGGTGCATCCGGATGTGAAACCTATCGAACGTACTTCCATGAACTCCTGGGAAGACGCGGCCTTTGTGAAAGCCGTGGCGGCGACCGGGCGTAAAAAGCTGATTATCTCTGCGCTATGGACTGAAGTGTGCCTGACCTTCCCGGCACTGATGGCGCTGGAAGCCGGTTACGAAGTGTATGTGGTGACGGATACCTCCGGCGGTACCTCTGTTGATGCGCATGAGCGCGCGATCGATCGCATGGTGCAGGCCGGTGCCGTACCGGTGACCTGGCAGCAGGTTCTGCTGGAGTACCAGCGTGACTGGTCGCGCAAAGAGACCTATGACGCGGTGATGGATCTGGTTCGTGAACACAGCGGCGCTTATGGCATGGGCGTGGATTATGCCTACACGATGGTGCATGGCGCACCGGAACGTAAGGCCTGATTCTGAATTAAAAACCAGGAAAATCAATTCATTGATTCTCGGCTGATAACCACAAAGAAGGGAAAACCACCTTTTTCCTTCTTTGTCAGCAGTCTGATGGCGGGGTAACCCGCCATTAACCTTCAGCAAGGAACCCGACATGGCGCAGAATAAACCTGTGACGCTGGTGATTACGCATACTTTGCAGCCCAATCAGGCGGCGCGATATGAACAATGGCTGGGGAAAATTATGCCGGTTGCGGCGGAATTTCCCGGACACCTTGGCGCGAACGTCATTCGCCCGACGGACGGGCACAATCTGTGGAGCATCATCATTCGTTTCGACACGCTCGAGCATCTCTATAACTGGACGCAATCAGATACGCGACGGCTCCTGGTCGAAGAGATCGCTCCGCTGTTGGCGGAAGGCGATAAAACCGAGATCCACACCGAAGCGGCATTCTGGTTTACGCCCCCCGCGCCACACGTCCGTCAACCGCTGCGCTGGAAGCAGTTCCTGATCACTTTGCTGGTTATTTTTCCCAGCACTAATCTGGTGCCGTGGCTGACCGGCATGCTATTGCCGTCGCTGAAGGGAACGCTGTTACTGCATCTGATTAACGATGCCTGTGTGGTTGCGCTGGTGGTCTGGTTGTGGATGCCCATCGTAACCCGTCTGTTTGCCGGCTGGCTAAAAAAAGCCTGATCGGCTTATCAGGAGAACGTTATGTCTCAAACTGCCTCATTGATTCTGACCCACGGAAAAATACATACCCTCGACAGCCATAGCCCGCAGGCGGAAGCCGTGGCGATCAAGGACGGAAAAATTCTCGCCACGGGAACGCACGACCAGGTGATGCGTTTTGCCGCAGACGGTACACAGGTGGTTGATCTGAAAGGTCACACTGTGATTCCGGGGCTTAATGATTCCCACCTGCATCTGATCCGCGGTGGGCTGAATTACAATCTGGAACTGCGCTGGGAAGGAGTACCCTCGCTGGCCGATGCGCTGCGTATGCTGAAAGAACAGGCCGACCGAACGCCTTCGCCACAGTGGGTTCGCGTGGTGGGCGGCTGGAGTGAATTTCAGTTTGCCGAACGCCGGATGCCGACGCTGGAAGAGCTTAACGACGCCGCGCCGGATACTCCCGTTTTCGTGCTGCATCTGTACGATCGTGCACTGTTAAACCGCGCGGCGCTGAAAGCCGTGGGATACACCAAAGCGACACCCGATCCGGCAGGCGGCGAGATCGTCCGTGATGGTAACGGTAACCCTACCGGGATGCTTATCGCCAAACCTAACGCCATGATCCTTTACTCGACGTTGGCGAAAGGGCCAAAACTGCCGCTGGAGATGCAGGTGAACTCCACCCGCCAGTTTATGCGTGAACTGAACCGTCTCGGACTGACCAGCGCCATCGACGCTGGCGGCGGTTTTCAGAACTACCCGGAAGATTACGAGATCATCGAGCAACTGCATGCCAACAATCAGATGACGGTGCGCATTGCCTATAACCTGTTTACGCAGCGACCGAAGCAGGAACTGGAAGACTTTGAGCGCTGGACCGATATGCTCAAGCCGGGCCAGGGGACCGATTTCTACCGTGCGAACGGAGCCGGGGAGATGCTGGTCTTCTCCGCAGCGGATTTCGAAGACTTCCTGCAACCGCGCCCGGATTTACCGCAAGGCATGGAGGATGAACTGGAGCGCGTGGTGCGCCACCTGGTGGAGCACCGCTGGCCGTTCCGTCTGCATGCCACTTACGATGAATCGATCAGCCGGATGCTGGATGTGTTCGAGAAAGTGAACCGTGATATTCCGTTCAATGGCCTGCACTGGTTCTTCGACCACGCCGAGACCATCAGCGAGCGCAATATCGATCGCGTGAAAGCGCTGGGCGGCGGCATTGCGGTACAGCATCGTATGGCCTTCCAGGGCGAATACTTTATCGACCGCTACGGGAAAGAAGCGGTGAAACAGACGCCGCCAGTGGCGAAAATGCTGGCCGCCGAGGTGCCGGTGGGGCTCGGAACGGATGCCACCCGCGTCGCCAGCTATAACCCATGGACGGCGCTGTACTGGCTGGTTTCCGGGCGCACGGTCGGCGGTACGGCGATGTATGACGACAACAACCGTTTACCGCGCGACGTGGCGCTGGAACTGTGGACGGCAGGGAGCGCGTGGTTTTCCAGCGAGCAAGGCAAAAAAGGGCGCATTGTCAAAGATCAACTGGCCGATCTGGTGGTGCTGTCAAAAGACTACTTCAGCGTCACGGAAGAGGAGATCAAAGGTATTGAGTCGGTGATGACGATTGTCGATGGCAAAGTGGTGTATGCCGCCGGACCGTTTACTCCGCTCGCGCCGCCAGCGATCCCGGTCGTCCCGGACTGGTCTCCGGTGGTGAAAGTGCCGGGGCACTATCGCGCGGCGCCGCCAGCCGCCGCGAAAGCAGGCGCCGTGGTGCAGATGCACCAGTGCTGCGGGAGCTGCGGCGTACACGGTCATCAGCATGATATTGCCCGCCAGTCGGGGATCCCGGTGTCTGACGATCGGGCCTTCTGGGGCGCGCTCGGCTGTTCGTGCTTCGCATTTTAACGCGCCAGCCGGATGTGTTGTTAACGGCATATCCGGCATTTTCACCTTCAGAGATAGCGCGAATGCAACAATTTGTGTCAATCTTAGTTGATCCCGTACAGTGAAGGTGAATACATGGACGACCTTTTAATCCTCGGCTGCATCATTTTGTTCTTCGCACTGGTCGTGGTGCCTGTTCTGGCGATTGTCGCCATCAGCCGAAGTTCAACAACGCGTGATGAGCTTGCCCGCTTACGCCGTCGGGTAGAGGAGCTTGAACAACGTGGCGTTGTTGCCCCTGCGATAACACCAGCGGCAGCGGCAGCGGCACCGGTTCAGCCTGCGGAGACGGTTATGGAGAGCGACCCAGACCCGATTTCGGTGGCGGCGCCAGAACCTGAACCTGAACCCAAACCGGCTCACGTCAACCCCTGGCGCTCGCATACGCCGCAGAACACGGCAAGCGCCGAGAAAATCGTCGAAAGAGACGTCCCTGTTGCCGCCGCGCAACCCTCCGCCTTTGGCGGCGTGGTGTCATCGCTGGTGCGCTGGTTTATGCAGGGCAATCCGCTGGCTAAGCTGGGGATCCTGCTTCTCTTCCTCGGTCTCTCTTTCCTGTTGCGCTATACGGTCGAGCACTCCCTGTTCCCGCTTGAGCTGCGTCTGGTTGCGGCGGCGCTGTTTGCGATTGTCCTGCTGGCGATAGGCTGGCGTCTGCGGCATAAACAGCCGATCTATGCTCTCATTTTGCAGGGTGGGGCGACAGGTGCGCTCTATCTCACCGTCTTTGGCGCGTTTCGCCTCTGGCAAATGCTGCCGATGACGCTGGCCTTTGTGCTGCTGGTGGTTATCTGCGCAGCAAGCGTAGGACTGGCGATTCTGCAAAAAGCGCTCAGTCTGGCGATGCTGGCAAGCCTCGGTGGCTATCTTGCCCCACTGCTGCTTTCGACGGGAAGCGGTAACTATGTCGCGCTGTTCTCTTTCTATTTGCTGCTTTCTGTCGGCATTCTGGCGATCAGCGCCTGGCAACACTGGCGCGAGCTTAATCTGCTCGGCCTGCTTTTTACCTTTGGCGTTGGCGGCCTCTGGGGGCTGGATGACTATCAGCCAGCGTATTACCTGAACTGCCAATTGTTCCTGATAGCCAACATTCTGCTTTTTGGCGTGCTGAGCGTGGCGCTGTCGCTGCGAGCGCAGACGAAGGGCAAGCAGATTATTGATGGCGTTTTGTTGTTTGCGCCGCCGCTGATCGGTTTTGGCATGCAGTACGCCATTATCCGCCACTGGGAATATGGTCCGGCGCTCAGCGCGTTGGGCTACGGCGGTTTTTATCTGGTGCTGGCCTGGCTGGCATTACGTCGCTACCCGTCGTTGGGCCGACCGCTGGTGCTGGCGGCACTGGCGCTGGGCGGCGCGTTTACCACGCTGGCGATACCGCTGGCGCTGTCGGCGCAGTGGACGGCCATGGCCTGGGCGCTGGAAGGGGTGGGGATCCTGTGGCTGGGAGTACAACAGCAGCAGCGACGCATGAGTTACAGCGGTACCGCACTGCTGGTGCTGGCGCTCGGCAGCGCGCTGTGGGCGCAGGCGAACGGCACCACTGCGCTTTCGCTGATGCTGATCTTTGCCGTCCTTAGCGTTTGCTGGCTGGCAGGGGCGTGGCTGTGGCGCAAGATTCATCTGCGCGGCAGCATGGGACTGCTGGCGGGCGGGGTGATATTCTGGATTGTGGCGCTCGCGGGCGCGGCGCAGTGGCAGTTGACCTCCGATTCGCAGGTGATGGCGGGCGTGCTGGCGCTGATGGCCGTGTCGGTCTGGGGCTGGCGATTTGCCGCCGCACGCCTGACGTGGCAGGCGCTGGATGCCTGCAAATGGTTGCTGTGGCCGATGATGCTGGTGGCGCTGCTGTTTCAGATTTCTCAGCAGCAGATTTTTGCCGCAGGCTGGCAGAATCTGGCCTGGTGTCTGGCATTGCCGGCGGCGGTGGCGTTGCTCTGGCGTGATGCTGAGGCGTTGCCGCCGCGTCTTTCCAGGCTGGCGCATCTCTCATTCTTCTGGATGATTCTGTTGGCGCTGGCGGCGGAACTGTTCTGGTTTGCCCGCGACCTGCCGTGGGGCATGGCGGCCTGGGGCAGCGGTGTGGCAATGGCGGCAGGCGGTGCGCTGATTTTCCTCGTCGCAATGGCCGTTCGTCGTCAGTTCTGGCCGTTCCGGGTCTGGCCCGCGCTGTATGCCTGTCAGGCGCTGATTCCCGTCGCGGCGGCATTGGTCGGGCTGTTAGTGCTGACCAATTTGCAGGACGGCGTAGTCTACCGTCAGACCTGGCTACCGCTGCTCAATCCGCTGGAAGAAGGGGCGGCTTTTGCATTACTGGGATTGATCGTGTTTTATCGCGCCTGCCTGCGCTTTTTCCCGGTGCAGGTGTCGGTATGTCGTCCGTGGCCAGTGGTTGCCCTGGTCGCACTTGGCTTCTGGTGGCTGAACGGTATGCTGTTGCGCGCGTTGGCCTGGTATAGCGACGTGGCGTGGAACATGGAAGCGCTGTGGCATTCGCGGCTGATTCAGACCTGTTTTGCGCTGTTCTGGATGCTGGTGGCGCTGGTGGTGATGCTGCGCGCGACTCGCTATCGTTCACGCCGGGAATGGCTGTGCGGGGCGGCATTGTTAGGGATTGTGATTGTGAAACTGATGTTGGTGGACAGCGCGCGTGGCGGCGGCCTGGCGCGTGCGGTTGCGTTTATCGGTGTGGCTATACTGGTGCTCATTGTCGGGTATTTTTCACCGTTACCGCCCAAAACTGGAGAAGAAAAATGAAATGGATGAAAGCGGTATTATGTAGTGTGCTACTGGGCGTGGCAGGCACCGCCATCGGCAGTGATGACGTGAAGGAGTCACCGAGGGATTACGCGACGGGCGTTATGCTGGAAACGCTCGGCACATCGCCGTGGTATCGCGTGTCGCTCCCGCAGGCGGTGTACCTGGGGACCGCCTGGCCAGATTTGCGCGACGTCCGCGTTTTTAATCATGCGGGGGAGACGGTGCCGTTTACGCTGGTGGCGCAGAAAACCCAACCCGTTACACCGCAAACGGTCACGCTGAGACTCTTCCCGCTGGATATGTCGCCCGTCCCGCCGCGTGAGGAGGGGAGACGTAGCGGGGAATCTTTTGTCTTACGCTCGAAGACCGGCATTGAAATTCATCTGGAAAGTGATGACGTTAAAACGGTTGGACAGAGCTATTTACTGATGCTGCCGGAGGAGATGAAAGACGACTTTTTCCTGGAGCAACTGCGTCTGAACTGGGAGACCCCGACGGGCAACTGGCAGGGGAAAGCGTCGGTCTATGCCAGTCGTGATTTACGCTACTGGCGGTCCGTACAGGAAGAGGCGCCGCTGCTGGCGCTGACGCGTGATAACGATCGGCTGAAAATGGATACCATCAGCGCCAGTCTGAGACTTTCTGCCGATGGGAATCGTTATCTGCTGGTGATCCTCGATTCGCAAAGCCCGGCGCTGACGTTAAACAGCGTCACCGCCATTGCCGAAAACAGCGCGCCGGAATCTGCACGAATCGAGATCGGCGCGCAAGAGGAAAAGGTGTCCAATGACGAAGCGATCTGGCGCTGGACACAGCCGCAGCCTCTGACTTCGCTCAGCATCGTTCTGGATGATGAAGGCGTTTTACCGGTAGAGCTGGCGTGGCGTAGCGCAGAAAAAGCGCCCTGGCAGCCACTGACGAAAACCGTGCTTTATCGCCTGAACGGCAAGCGTTCGGAGGATATTCGTCTTTCCGGTGGGCTGGTTGACGCCGTTCGGATGACGACCATTAACGCTCGCTTGCCGGAGAGACTGCCTGCGCTGAGCGGCGCGCGCGACAGCTATCAACTGGTGTTTAATACTCAGGGAAAAGGGCCTTACATGCTGGCCTGGGGCAACCGGGCGGCGCAAAAAGCGGATATCGGTCTTGATCTGTTGATTCCAGTGTCGCTACGTAAAACACAGGAGATAGACGCTCTGCCACGGGCCACGCCGCAGAATGAGGTCGCCCTCGGCGGCGAGGCGCGACTGACGGCAACATCGGCTGCCGAGCAACAAAGCCAGTGGAAAACGGTGCTGGTGTGGGTGGCGCTGATACTGGGTGTTGCCATTCTGGCGTTAATGGCCTGGCGTATCTGGCGGGAAGTCAAAAAGGATGGGACGCAGTAAGCGATAAAAAGGCTCGCCGTCAGCACGATATCGCCCGCCCCGGCGTTGACCGGCGGCGGGTTTTCCCTGAGATGGCGTCACACGATGAGGCCAAACGTTTCTAATAGCGGTTTTGCGAGCCAAACAGTTCGATGCGCCGCGCAATCATCTCGCGTACCGGTTTTAGCCCCTGATTGATCACTTTCCGCGGGTCATTGACGTCGTGACCGGTATCGGCAGCAAATATCGCTTTCACTTCCTGGCACCAGGCGTACATGTTTTCGGTATTGACGTTAATTTTTGCCGTCCCGCAGGCAATGGCTTTACGCATGTCATCGTCTGCAATACCGGTGCCGCCGTGCAATACCAGGGGGACTTTTACCAACTCGGAAATGGTTTTCATCTCCGTAAACCCTAGTTTAGCTTTGCCTTTATACAGTCCATGGGTTGAACCCAGCGCTGCCGCCAGGCAATCGACCTGGGTTTCTTTGACCAGGGTATAGCACTCCTGTGGGTCGGCGTAGATAACCTCGGAATTGACAATGCCATCTTCACTGCCGGCGATGGTGCCCAGTTCAGCTTCAACCGAAATGCCTTTGCTGTGGGCCAGTTCAACCAGATGACGGGTAATGGCCAGGTTCTCGTTAAACGGCAGGTGCGAACCATCAAACATAATAGAACTGAATCCGGCGTCGATAGCCGCTTCGCAGGCTTCACGGGTGGTCCCATGATCCAGGTGCAGTGCGACCGGAATATCAATGTTTAAATAATCCATCGCATTCACCACGATGTCATGAATACATTTTAATCCCAGCATATGTTTAACTGTACCGCCGGAAACGCCTAAAATAACCGGAGAGCGTAGCTGTTGTCCGGTGCTTAATACCGCACCGACCCATTCCAGATTATTGATATTGAATTGTCCTACGGCATAACCGTCCCGTAGGGCATGCCGAAGCATGTCCTTCATAGAAACTAACATAATCACCTCTTGATATTCATTAAAAGCAATTACTCGCCAAAATATTGCTTTAAGTTTCTTTCGTAGCTATTTAACGAGTTGTGGACAACGGCAAGGTCCGGCATAGATTCGCGGACACCTTTTTTCTCTATGGAAATGGCGGCAGTCAGGCTGGCAAATAAAATGATATTATCAATATGCCATGAATAATGAACGCCGTAAGTAAAGGCACCGTGGAATACATCTCCTGCGCCAGTGGTATCAACGGCATTGCACAGCCAGGCAGGCACAATTTGCAGCATACCATTTTTTAATAGCGCGCAGCCTTTTTCCCCGAGGGTAATAAAGGCTTCCCCACGGCAAATTTTATTTAACTCAATTAGCGCTGCTTTAATTTCCGCTTCGGTACTCAGGGCACGATATCCCATATAGTCACGGGCAAAATGCTCGCTGACCACAAAATAATCGGTCCAGGCCGCTAGTTTAATATTACTGTCACGTAATGAACCGCCGTCCATGACCACCCGTGCCGATGGCAGTTTCTTAATTAAATATTCACTGATTTCGGCTTCATGACCATCAATTAATAGCGTTACGGGCTCGTCTGACGCAATCAACCGTTCAGCCAAATCATCAAGCTTGAGCTTCTGGTCATAAGTCAGCGAAGGTGGCGTTTGCATTTTACGGGTAATTATCGTCCGCGACCCCGTTAAGCGGTTTACCAGCACCGATGCCAGCGGTGTGATCATTTCATCAGAGAACACGACCTGACTGGTATCGACGCCCGCCTGGGCAAACTCATCAATAATACGCTGACCGTAAAGGTCCTGGTTCAGATGGCCAATGTAATAAACATCTTCACCCCATAATCCCAGCAACCACGCCGCATTTGCTGCCGGGCCGCCGCCACTTTCAATAAAGTCATGGCAGAAATTTTTGGTATTTTCCTGCGGCCATTCGTTCAAAAAGAAAAACTGATCAAAACATGAAAACCCGATGGACAAGATAGCCATAACAACTCCTGATTATTTTGTCAGCTGCGGGAAGACATCCCTTCCCGCAGGGAAAAATGAAACGGCTTATTCATTTTTCTTATCCGCAGTGAGCTCCTCATAGCTGAGCGTGTCACCGACTACGCGAACCGAACGGAAGCAGAATGGCACCAGCAGCGCGACGATAAGCGCCAGACAAATCAGGTAGATAGTGATCTGACCAAACTGGGTGAAGGCGTTACCGATAATAATTCCCCACACTGCGAAATCAAAGTCAGCGAAGGTGCTGTTTTCAAAGCCCAGGTTCCCCAATGCCGGAAGCAGCATGGCTGGCAGGAAAGCAAGGAATATGCCGCCGATAAAGGAGGCGATGATGCAGCCGCGTTTACCGCCAAGCTTGTCGGCGAATACCCCGGAAGTCCCGCCACAGAAGAAGTGCGGTACCATGCCCGGAATAATCAGCGCCATTCCCAGTCCGCCCAACATGAGCATACCGACCAGACCGCCAACAAATGAGCTGATAAAGCCTACGACGACTGCCGTTGGGCTGAAGGTGAAGAAGACCGCGCAGTCAACAGCAGGGATCGAGTCAGGAATCAGCTTCTGGCTAATCCCCTGGAATGCCGGAACCAGATCGCCGAGGATCAGCCGCACGCCGTTGTAGACGATGGCGACGCCAACCGCAAACTGCAGACCGGTAAGAATAGAGAAGATCAACATGTTCTGATCCGTTATCGTACGGAGATATTCAGTGCCAGCGACGGCGCTGCATACAAAGTAGATAATGAACATCACAATCCCGGTTGTGACCGTGGTATCGCGCAGAAAACCCCACTTTTCTGAGATTTCAGTATCGGCGAATGAGTTTGCCGGGTTACCGGTTTTGGTGGCGATCCAGGCTGAGATGTAATAGCCCAGGGAGCCAAAGTGTCCCATCGCGATACCGCCGTCTTCGGTCACCTGTTTGGTATAACGCTGGCCGATTGCCGGAGAAATGGCCGACCATGAGCCGAGCAAGAATCCGCCAATTAAAACCAACATCCAGCCGCGGAATTCCGCGGCCTGGAGAACCGCCGAAAACAGGCACGCCAGAAAGAACGAGTGGTGGCCGGTTAGAAAGATATATTTGTACTTGGTACAGCGAGCAATAATGAGGTTAAAAATAAAACCTAACAGCAAAATACTCATGGTTTCCACACCCAGCACCTTCTGTGCGACGGAAACAATGGCCTCGTTGTTAGGGATTACGCCGCGAATATTAAATCCGGCTTCGATAATTCCACCAAGCGGGTTCAGGTTGGCAACGATAACGCCAGCACCTGCGCTTAACATTAAATACCCTAAAATAGGTTTTAAGGTACCGGTGAGCAATTTATTCCCAGGAGAGCGTAGCGCCACTAAGCCGACAAAGGCGATAATCCCCATCAGGAATGCGGGTTGGCTAAATATTTCTGATAAGAAACTAAGAATAGCCTGCATGATCGTTCCCTCAATAATGATTAAGAGTGAGTTGCAGCAATTTTGGTAAGTGCTTCGGTAATATCTTCAGCAATTTTCGCTTTATGCACGTAGCTGCGAATAATGGCGACGTTACAATGCGCAGGAAACTGGTTTGCCAGCTCTTTAATCGTGACATAAAGATCGGCTTTTTCTCCTACAGCGTTAGCGAAATCAACGGAAGCAACGTCGGCTTTGATGCCTAATTCATCACATATTTTTTTGACATTATTCGCAGCCATTAATGAACTGCCAATACCGTTACCACAAACCGTTCTGATAACTAACATAATGACTACTCCATTTGTTTTTGGATGAAATGTAATACTGAATGAATGTCATTTTCCTGCTGAAGAAAGGTCACGATATCGGACTCAATCAATGAGGCGATCAGCTGGATCATTTTGATATGGCTATCGGCATCCGCGCCTGCAATGGCGATGATGACGTTAACCGGATCAAATTCCTCATGGCCAAAGGCAATTGGTTGTTGACTGGTGACTAAAGAAAATCCGGTCAGCAATGCGCCTTTTTCTGGCCGGGCATGGGGCATCGCCAGGCCATAGTCGATAACAATAGCGGAGCCGAAATCCCGGTAGACCTTAACCATTTCACTGACATATTCCGGGCGACAAATATTTTGTCGGACCAGTAACGAGCCAGCCAGTTCGATAGCCTGCTCGGGGCTGGAAATATTCTGCTTAAGCGTAATCAGTCCAGGGTTAAAAATAATGTCCATCATCCGATCCTTAATGCGTTCATATTCCTGAACATGATCATGGCCAAATATAGCAACAAAAATTATGGGACAGATCACATATGGATTTTTAAATGTTGAAGCCGATCACATCAGGGGAATGTTGGCGTTATTTTGTCGACAAACGTTTTATTTTTTATTTTGTTTTATATCAATGCGTTAGAGTTTACCTTTTTGGCGTGGAAGAAATGGAAAGGAAAGATAAGCAGTCAAATGTCTGAATTTAAAATGAAGAAATGCGATTTTTATCACAAATAATGGGGCGTTTTTTTCACAAAGTTTGAACGAGTTGGCAAAAATCAGGCTCGAGGGCGATCCTACTCATTGATGACATCAATATTTGTATGGCGATGCGTTAAAAAGGTGTTGCGTGATGGTAGGGTCAGGCGGTCAGAAACAAAAAAGGCTCGCCGTGGCGAGCCTTTTCGTTAATTCATGCCGATTACAGGCTGGAGACGTTTTCGGTCAGGTATTTTGCAACACCGTCCGGAGAGGCGTTCATACCTTCTTTGCCTTTTTCCCACTGTGCCGGGCAAACTTCACCGTGCTCTTCGTGGAACTGCAGCGCGTCAACCATACGCAGCATTTCGTCGATGTTACGACCCAGCGGCAGGTCGTTAACCACCTGGTGGCGAACCACGCCATTTGCGTCGATCAGGAAAGAACCACGCAGCGCAACGCCCGCTTCCGGATGTTCGATGCCATAGGCTTTCTGGATTTCACGCTTAACGTCAGCAACCATTGCGTATTTCACTGCACCGATGCCGCCTTTGTCGACAGGGGTGTTACGCCATGCGTTGTGGACGAATTCAGAGTCAAAAGAAACGCCAACCACTTCAACGCCGCGCTTCTGGAATTCTTCATAACGTTTGTCGAACGCGATCAGTTCAGACGGGCAAACGAAGGTGAAATCCATTGGCCAGAAGAACAGAACGGTCGTTTTGCCGTTGGTGTGCTGTTTGAAATTGAAGTTCTCAACAATCTCACCGCTACCGAGTACCGCAGCTGCTGTGAAATCCGGAGCCTGACGAGTCACCAGTACCATATTATTCTCCTGCAAAGTTAAGGGTTTTTGGAACGCAACGCGGGCCAGTATAGAAGGTGAAGGCGAATAAGACAAAGAGGCACTGGCAATCGTTCAGTGAGCTTTTACCTATCAATATTCTCAGGGGATCCGGTAAGCGAAAGCGCCACCGGGCAAATCGCCGGGAGGCGGCTTTGCTTTATCCGGTCGACTGAACTACGGGTATCAGAGCGTTTTCTGCCTGGCTTGTTCCATCATGCGCGGATAAAACCGCCAGAAGCGCGCTTCCAGGGCATCATAATGGTTGTCCAGGTCATACCAGGAATCGCGAAGCGCATCCAGACGCGGTCGGCGACTCGCCATTCCGTTCAACACATTCTGAATAAAATCCATATCGCGATAACGCTCCAGCCACTTTTCCGACCACAGATAGTTGTTCAGATTGACAAAACGTGGCGGCGAATCGGGCAGAATAACCGACACCTGCTGATGGGCATAGCGCACGAACGCCGGTAGCGTCATGTCCGGGGACAGCTGTGACCAGTGGCGCGACAGGAAATGATCCCACATCACGTCGAGCGTGATCGGCGCAACACGGCGCGTTTCTGGGCGAAACCACGTTTTGGCCTCCGTTACCTCGGGCAGGTTATCGGTTAGCACATCGATGCGGCGATGCATAAAAATACCGTCGACAACCTCGGGGCAATAGTCCTCTGCGGGGTTGCCGCGCACAAAATCGGCCAGCAAATTGCCGGAAAGAGAGCTGTCAGCGAGATGAGCGAGATGCAGATGAGCGAGAAAATTCATGCGTTTTATTTTTCCAGAAGCGGCTAGTTGTTGCAGCAAGAGGGTGTGAGCACTAGACTATGCCGCCTGTTTTTAAGTCACGAGTATACGTCATGCGCGTCGCCGATTTCTCCTTTGAACTACCTGAATCCCTGATTGCTCACTATCCCATGCCTGAGCGCAGCAGCTGTCGCTTACTGTCACTGGATGGGCCAACGGGCGAGCTGACGCACGGCACGTTCACCGATTTGCTCGACAAGCTCAACCCAGGCGATCTGCTGGTGTTTAATAATACCCGCGTGATCCCGGCGCGTCTGTTTGGCCGTAAAGCCAGCGGCGGTAAGATTGAAGTGCTGGTCGAACGTATGCTCGATGATAAACGTATTCTGGCACATATTCGCGCTTCTAAGGCGCCGAAACCGGGTGCGGAGCTGCTGCTGGGCGATGATGAGAGCATCAAAGCGACCATGACCGCGCGCCACGACGCGCTGTTCGAGGTGGAGTTTGATGACGCGCGCACGGTGCTCGATATCCTGAACGCCATCGGCCATATGCCGCTGCCGCCGTACATTGAGCGCCCGGATGAAGAAGCCGATCGCGAGCTTTACCAGACGGTATACAGCGAAAAGCCCGGTGCCGTTGCCGCGCCGACCGCGGGGCTGCACTTTGACGAACCGCTGCTGGAAAAACTGCGCGAGAAAGGTGTCGAGATGGCGTTTGTAACGCTGCACGTCGGCGCGGGGACATTCCAGCCGGTGCGTGTGGACACCATTGAAGATCACATCATGCACTCCGAATATGCGGAAGTGCCGCAAGAGGTGGTGGACGCGGTGCTGGCGGCGAAAACGCGCGGCAACCGGGTGATTGCGGTTGGCACGACCTCAGTGCGTTCTCTGGAGAGCGCGGCGCAGGCGGCGAAGAACGCGCTTATTGAACCGTTCTTTGGCGACACACAAATTTTCATCTATCCAGGTTATCAATACAAAGTGATTGATGCGCTGGTGACTAACTTCCATCTGCCTGAATCGACATTGATTATGCTGGTCTCGGCATTTGCCGGTTATCAGCACACGATGAATGCATACAAGGCTGCGGTAGAACAACATTATCGCTTTTTTAGCTACGGGGACGCGATGTTTATCACGTACAATCCGCAGGCTATTTCTGAGCGCGTCGGGGAGTAAATCCGCGGCGCAGGTTGACACGTTGGACTGTTTTTCTGACGTACTGGAGAAAAAATGAAATTCGAACTGGATACCACCGACGGACGCGCCCGCCGTGGCCGCCTGGTGTTTGATCGTGGCGTTGTGGAAACGCCTGCTTTTATGCCGGTGGGGACCTACGGCACTGTTAAAGGCATGACGCCGGAAGAAGTTGAAGCCACTGGCGCGCAGATTATCCTTGGTAATACCTTCCATCTCTGGCTGCGTCCAGGCCAGGAGATCATGAAGCTGCATGGCGACCTGCATGATTTCATGCAGTGGAAAGGCCCGATTCTGACGGACTCCGGCGGTTTCCAGGTTTTCAGCCTGGGTGATATCCGTAAGATCACCGAACAGGGCGTACACTTCCGCAATCCGATCAACGGCGATCCGATTTTCCTTGATCCAGAAAAGTCGATGGAGATTCAGTACGATCTCGGTTCCGATATTGTCATGATTTTTGACGAATGCACGCCGTACCCGGCGGACTGGGACTATGCTAAACGATCGATGGAGATGTCACTGCGTTGGGCGAAGCGTAGCCGCGACCGTTTTGATGGTCTGGGCAACAAAAATGCGCTTTTTGGCATCATTCAGGGCAGTGTTTACGAAGATTTACGTGATATCTCTGTGAAAGGTCTGGTAGAGATTGGCTTTGATGGCTACGCTGTCGGCGGTCTGGCTGTGGGTGAGCCGAAGGAAGATATGCATCGCATCCTTGAGCATGTTTGCCCGCAAATTCCGGCAGATAAACCGCGGTACCTGATGGGCGTCGGTAAACCTGAAGATCTGGTTGAAGGCGTGCGTCGCGGTATCGATATGTTTGACTGCGTGATGCCAACACGCAATGCGCGTAATGGTCACCTGTTCGTGACCGATGGCGTGGTGAAAATTCGCAATGCGAAGCATAAGAGCGATACCAGCCCACTCGATGCTGAGTGTGATTGCTACACCTGTCGCAATTATTCACGTGCCTACTTGCATCATCTTGATCGTTGCAACGAAATATTGGGCGCGCGACTCAATACGATTCATAACCTGCGTTACTACCAGCGTTTGATGGCGGGTTTACGCAAGGCTATTGAAGAGGGTAAATTAGAGAGCTTCGTGACCGATTTTTACCAACGTCAGGGTCGACCGGTTCCACCTTTGAACGTTGATTAATTTTAATAATGAGGGAATTTGAATGAGCTTTTTTATTTCTGATGCGGTAGCGGCAACAGGTGCTCCGGCGCAGGGCAGCCCGATGTCTCTGATTCTGATGCTGGTGGTGTTTGGTCTGATTTTCTATTTCATGATCCTGCGTCCACAGCAGAAGCGCACTAAAGAGCATAAAAACCTGATGGCCTCCATCGCGAAAGGTGATGAAGTCCTGACTAACGGTGGCCTGGTAGGCCGAGTGACCAAAGTTGCAGAATCTGGTTACATCGCTATCGCACTGAACGATACCACTGAAGTGGTTATCAAACGTGATTTCGTAGCTGCCGTTCTGCCGAAAGGCACCATGAAGGCGCTGTAATAGTAACTTTTCCCTAAGGGAACTGCCGTGTTAAACCGTTATCCTTTGTGGAAGTACATCATGCTGATCGTCGTCATTGTCGTCGGCCTGCTGTATGCGCTTCCCAACCTGTATGGTGAGGATCCGGCCGTTCAAATCACTGGCGCGCGCGGTGTCGCCGCCAGTGAGCAAACGCTGATCCAGGTCCAGAATACGTTACAAAAAGAAAAAATTACCGCTAAGTCTGTGGCACTGGAAGAGGGCGCGATTCTTGCGCGCTTCGACACCACCGACACCCAACTGCGTGCACGTGAAGCGCTGGTGGACGTGCTGGGTGATAAATACGTCGTGGCGCTTAACCTTGCTCCGGCAACTCCGCGCTGGTTGGCGGCCATCAAAGCAGAACCGATGAAACTCGGTCTTGACCTGCGCGGCGGCGTTCACTTCCTGATGGAAGTGGATATGGATACCGCGCTGGGTAAACTGCAGGAACAAAATATCGATAGCCTGCGCAGCGATCTGCGTACAGAAGGCATCCCGTATACTACCGTTCGTAAAGAAGACAATTACGGCCTGAGCATCAACTTCCGTGATGCTGACGCACGTGATAAAGCGATTGCTTATCTCAGCAAGCGTCACCCGGATTTGGTTATCTCAAGTCAGGGCAGCAATGCGCTGCGCGCGGTGATGACCGATGCACGTCTGAGCGAAGCGCGTGAATACGCGGTACAACAGAACATCAATATCCTGCGTAACCGTGTGAACCAGTTGGGCGTCGCCGAACCGGTGGTACAGCGCCAGGGCGCGGATCGTATCGTGGTCGAGCTGCCGGGTATTCAGGACACGGCGCGTGCGAAAGAGATTCTTGGCGCGACAGCGACGCTGGAATTCCGTCTGGTCAACACTAACGTTGATCAGTCTGCGGCGGCATCCGGGCGTGTTCCAGGTGATTCCGAAGTGAAACAGACGCGTGAAGGTCAGCCGGTTGTGCTGTACAAACGCGTTATCCTGACTGGTGACCATATCACTGACTCCACTTCAAGCCAGGACGAATATAACCAACCGCAGGTAAACATCTCGCTGGATAGCGCAGGTGGCAACATCATGTCTAACTTCACCAAGGACAATATCGGTAAACCGATGGCGACCCTGTTTGTGGAGTACAAAGACAGCGGTAAAAAAGACGCTAACGGTCGCGCGGTGCTGGTGAAACAGGAAGAGGTGATTAACATCGCCAACATCCAGTCTCGTCTGGGTAACAGCTTCCGTATTACCGGGATCAACAACCCGAACGAAGCGCGTCAGCTTTCTCTGCTGCTACGTGCCGGTGCGCTGATTGCGCCGATTCAGATTGTTGAAGAGCGGACCATCGGTCCAACGCTGGGGATGCAGAACATCAAGCAGGGTCTGGAAGCGTGTCTGGCCGGTCTGGCGGTGTCCATCCTGTTCATGATTCTGTTCTACAAGAAGTTTGGTCTGATTGCGACCAGCGCGTTGATTGCTAACCTGGTACTGATTGTTGGCATTATGTCGCTGCTGCCGGGGGCAACGCTGAGTATGCCGGGGATTGCGGGGATCGTCTTAACCCTTGCCGTCGCCGTCGATGCGAACGTCCTGATCAACGAACGTATCAAAGAAGAGTTGAGTAACGGACGTTCGGTGCAGCAGGCGATCAACGAAGGGTATGCGGGCGCCTTCAGTTCCATCTTTGATGCGAACATTACGACGCTGATTAAGGTCATTATCCTGTACGCTGTCGGCACCGGGGCAATTAAAGGGTTCGCGATTACTACCGGTATCGGTGTGGCGACGTCGATGTTTACCGCGATCGTCGGTACGCGTGCCATCGTAAACCTGTTGTATGGCGGCAAGCGCGTCAAAAAGCTGTCAATCTGAGGAGTGCGAAGTGGCACAGGAATATACTGTTGAACAATTGAACCACGGCCGTAAAGTCTGGGACTTTATGCGCTGGGACTACTGGGCTTTCGGCATCTCAGGCCTGTTGCTGGTATTGGCCATCATCGTGATGGGCGTGCGAGGCTTTAACTGGGGTCTCGATTTCACCGGTGGTACGGTGATTGAAATCACGCTGGAAAAACCGGCTGAGATGGACGTGATGCGCGACGCGCTGGAAAAAGCGGGCTTTGTTGATCCGCTTTTACAGAACTTCGGCAGCAGTCACGACATCATGGTCCGTATGCCGCCGACCGAAGGGGCCAACGGCGGCCAGGTGCTGGGCAGCAAAGTGTTGAGTGTGATTAATGAATCCACCAACCAGAACGCAGCGGTGAAGCGTATTGAATTCGTCGGACCGAGCGTAGGTGCCGATCTGGCGCAAACCGGTGCGATGGCGCTGCTGGCAGCGCTGATCTCCATCCTGGTTTACGTTGGTATCCGTTTCGAATGGCGACTGGCGGCGGGCGTGGTTATCGCGCTGGCGCACGACGTCATCATTACGCTGGGGATCCTGTCGTTATTCCATATCGAGATCGACCTGACTATCGTGGCATCGCTGATGTCCGTTATCGGTTACTCGCTTAACGACAGCATCGTGGTGTCTGACCGTATTCGTGAAAACTTCCGCAAAATTCGTCGCGGGACGCCTTACGAAATCTTTAACGTGTCACTGACCCAGACGCTGCACCGTACGTTGATTACCTCCGGTACGACGTTAATGGTTATCCTGATGCTGTTCCTGTTTGGTGGTCCGGTGCTGGAAGGCTTCTCGCTGACTATGCTTATCGGGGTGTCCATCGGTACGGCATCGTCCATTTACGTGGCATCGGCGCTGGCGTTGAAACTTGGTATGAAGCGCGAGCATATGCTGCAACAGAAAGTCGAGAAAGAAGGGGCGGATCAGCCGTCAATTCTGCCGTAACCCGATTTTCAGTTCACGCTCAGAAATCCCGGTCATTCGATCGGGATTTTTCTTTTCTTCCTTTCTCTTGTCCTGCAATCACTCCTGACACTATGCTGTCAGGAGCCCTGTTTTATCCTCTTCCTGAACTTACCCACACAGGCAGGAGGAATGATGAAAAGCATTATTAACTGGTTTGAAATTCCCGTAACGGATATGGAACGCGCGATTGCGTTTTATGAGCCGGTCATGAGGCTGTCGCTGCGTCGTGAAAAAATGGATTTTGCCGATCTGGCGGTTTTCCCGTATGACGAACCGGCCGCCGGTGGGGCGTTGGCGAAGTTTGATGGCATCGCGCCTTCCTTACAGGGCGCCATTATTTATCTGCATACGGACGATCTCAGCGCCACGCTGGATCGCGTCGCCAGTGCCGGTGGCAACTGCGTTTTTGGTCCGCTCGATCTCGGTAAAGAGATTGGTACCATCGCGCTGTTTACTGACAGCGAAGGCAATCGTGTGGGGTTACATCAACCGGCTTAATCACAGAGAGCAACTATGACCCGTCGCGCTGACCGTTTATTTCAGATAGTCCAGATCCTGCGTGGCAGGCGGCTGACAACGGCAGCGCTGCTGGCGGAGCGGCTTGAGGTGTCAGAGCGGACGATCTATCGTGATATCCGTGACCTTTCGCTCTCCGGCGTGCCGGTCGAAGGGGAGGCGGGAAGCGGCTATCGGCTGATGGCGGGGTTTGATCTCCCGCCGCTGATGCTAACGCACCGGGAATCGGAAGCGCTGATTGCCGCCATTCGTCTGCTGCACACCTGGGGCGGTGATCTGCTCTCCAGAGAACTGGAGTCGGCGCAGGAAAAGGTGCTGGCGATATTACCGGAAGAAAGCCGACGTAAAGCCGAGCAGGCACGTATCTTCGCGCCGGATTTTGGCAGGCAACAGCATTCACGCAGCGCGTTCGATATGATCCACCGGGCGGTGAGCACGCAACAGGTGCTGGCGTTACATTATCGTGATGAGGCGGGGCAGCTCACCTGGCGGGACGTGCAGCCGTTAGGGATTTTTTTCCAGGGAGAGTTCTGGCTGCTGGTAGCCTGGTGCGAACGGCGCGAGGACTATCGCTGTTTTCGTGTCGATCGCTGTTTAAGCATCACGCCGCTCGACAGGCGATTTAGCGAGTGCGCCGATCGATCGCTGAGTGATTTTTTACGTAAGATCCGCGACGAAACGCACGCATAAAAAAGCCAGCGCTCTGGCTGGCTTTTGCAGGAAAGGAATGTTATCAGAAGTTGTAGCCGACAACCAGATAGCCACCCCAGCCGGTAGATTTCACGTTGAAGTTACCTTTGCCGAAGTTCAGCTCTGCGTCGTCGTTCCACTGACCCCCGTTGTGCCAGTAACGCGCTACGACCGAATAGTGCCAGTGGTCGTAGTTCAGCGCCAGAATATGGCTGGAGGCGATGGAGTCGTTGGTACGCGCTTTGTTGCCGTTCAGATCGGAGAAGTCGTTGTCGCCCAGATCGGAACCCCAGTCAAAGTTGGTGAAACCGATATAGCTCAGGTTACCGCCCCACAGTTCGGTAATCGGAACAAAGTATTTCACTTTGAAACGGTAGCCGTCCCACTCGTTTTCGTTAGCGGCGCCATAGTTCTGCCACTGATATTTCGCATATACGTTCAGAGACAAACTCATCGGCAGGCCAGTATCAATATCGGTACCCAGACCCATGTACCAGGTGCTCTGACGGCCATCTTTGTTACGACCCATGTCGTAGATGTAGTTATTGGCGAAGTACCACTCTTTAAACGGACCGAAGCTCAGGTCAGTGCCAGTCAGTTTGTCGATGGAGAAACGCGGTTCGATTTCCATAAACAGCGGAGAACCGTGGTTCCAGATCCCTTTCGCGTCGGTGTTACCACCGAAGAAAACCGGCGCATCCATGTAGCCATAGAAGTCAAACCAGTCTTTCTTCGCGAAAGCTTCATATTCCAGATAGGTATCGTTACGGAGCTGCGGTCCGAAACGGGTGTGATAGCTACCGACGACGTTGACGCTCTGGTGCCACCAGTCTGAAAGATACTGCGGTTTGTCATTTTCCGCAGCATTTGCGGTGAATGTCGAGGAGAGCGCGAGCACGGCACCGGCTGCAAGTAATGTTTTTTTCATATTGTATGCCACTGTTTGAAATCCCTGACGGGAGTGAAAAAGGCGCAAATAGCGTTTCTGAATAATTCATGTTTCTGGGAGCCTATTATAGAAATCATTGCTCACAAAAATATGTCTTGTTTCACAGTTCTATCATTCACGTAATCGATTGCGTTCACGTTTGCGTATTTTAGCGCGGCGATTGTACTGACTTTCATGCTGATTGCCAACGTTGACAAAAACTGACGTGGATGTCAGTGGAGTCACAAAAAGAGGCGGAGGGATGTTGCGGAACGCACAAAACGTTCCGCAAGGAGGTTTATTGCGTAACAGGCTGGATGTCGTGGATACGCACAAATCCTAACTGGTCTGGGGTGAGGTTATTCAGTTGCAGCGGGATGTCCACATCGCTCGGTGCCAGCACGCTGGCCGGGGCATTGATCAACTGATTCTGCACATTCACTTCCTGATAATTGTCAGTCGTTCCCTGAATTTGCCCATATTCAACGGTGCCGCTAAAGGCCGGCAGCGGATCGTTGGATTCCCCCTGAATGCGCAGCGTCACCCGGGTGCCAGCGGCATTCGGCGCAATGTTGATAAGCGACATGCGCAGTGTGCCTATCTGACTGTTCAGCCGTGCGGGCGTATTGGAGCCTGGGAGCAGGTAAACACCACGGGTGGATTTAACGTTCAGACTGTTTTGCTGAGTAATCTTCACGGTTTCCTGATTAAGCTGATTCATCTCTTTATTCAGCGTTGAAACGCTTTGATGCATCTGGCGCACTTCGCTTTGTTGCGCGCAGGCGCTCAGACTAAAGAGACTTCCCACCAGGAGAATTCTTAGGTAACGTCTTGTCATCTCTCTTATTTCCTGAATAGTCGCGATACCATAATGGTAGTTCGTAATATGATCAAAGACATCGATCCATTGTCTCAAAAGCGTTGCGCCTTTGTTGTCACGTCAGTTCAGGTTAAAATAGATTTCTGTTAACCACCTGGTCAGGACGCCGTATGCATTGCCCATTCTGTTTCGCCGTAGACACTAAGGTAATTGACTCTCGTCTTGTGGGCGAGGGCTCTTCTGTACGCCGCCGTCGGCAGTGTCTGGTTTGTAATGAACGTTTCACTACCTTTGAAGTGGCAGAACTGGTAATGCCACGCGTTGTGAAAAGCAACGACGTGCGCGAACCGTTTAATGAAGAAAAGCTGCGCAGTGGAATGCAACGCGCGCTGGAAAAGCGTCCGGTGAGTTCCGATGACGTCGAAATGGCGTTGAATCATATTAAGTCGCAACTGCGCGCCACCGGCGAACGTGAAGTCCCCAGTAAGATGATTGGCAATCTGGTGATGGAACAATTGAAAAAACTCGATAAAGTCGCCTATATCCGCTTTGCCTCGGTTTACCGCAGCTTCGAAGATATTAAAGAATTTGGCGAAGAGATCGCTCGCCTACAGGATTAAGCCATGCAGGATGAGTTATACATGGCGCGAGCGCTGAAGCTGGCGCAGCGCGGGCGGTTTACCACCCATCCCAACCCTAACGTCGGCTGCGTGATCGTCAATAACGGCGAGATTGTCGGTGAAGGTTATCACCATCGTGCGGGCGAACCGCATGCGGAAGTGCATGCCTTGCGCATGGCGGGCGAAAAGGCCAAAGGGGCCACTGCGTACGTCACGCTTGAGCCCTGTAGTCATCATGGCCGCACGCCGCCGTGCTGCGACGCGCTGATCGCCGCGGGCGTTTCTCGCGTGGTGGCGGCGATGCAGGACCCGAATCCACAAGTGGCGGGACGCGGATTATACCGTTTGCAGCAGGCGGGCATTGACGTCAGCCACGGGCTGATGATGAGTGAAGTCGAAGCGTTAAATAAAGGTTTTCTCAAACGGATGCGCACCGGGTTTCCGTATGTGCAACTGAAACTCGGCGCTTCGCTGGACGGCCGTACAGCGATGGCCAGCGGCGAAAGTCAGTGGATTACCTCTCCCGAGGCGCGACGTGATGTTCAGCGTCTACGCGCGCAAAGCCATGCCATTTTAACCAGCAGCGCGACGGTGCTGGCGGACGATCCGCAGCTCACCGTGCGCTGGCCAGAACTCGGCGAGGCGACACAAGCTCTTTATCCGCAGGATGCCGTGCGTCAGCCGGTGCGAATTGTGATAGACAGTCAGAACCGCGTAGCGCCGGAGCAGCGCCTGGTACAGCAGCCAGGAGAAACCTGGATTGCGCGCACCAAAGAAGACGCACGCGTCTGGCCCGACTCGGTTCGCACGATTTTGGTGCCGGAGCATAACGGGCATCTGGATCTGGTGGTGCTGATGATGTTGCTCGGCAAACAGCAAATTAACAGTCTGTGGGTGGAGGCCGGGCCGACGCTCGCCGGTGCGCTCTTGCAGGCCGGAGTGGTTGACGAGCTTATCGTCTATCTTGCGCCTAAACTGTTAGGCAGTGACGCCAGGGGATTATGTGTGTTGCCAGGGCTTGAGAAACTGGCTGACGCCCCCCATTTCAAATTCAATGAGATACGCCAGGTGGGCCCGGACGTTTGCCTGCATTTAACCCCTGCGTGAGGCTTTCGAATTATCGAATTATTGGAAGCAGCGCACAGAATATTATGATAAAATCCGCCCCCCTTACGGGGCCATATCGAACCCGAAGGAAGAATATGAACATTATTGAAGCTAACGTTGCTACTCCGGACGCTCGCGTCGCCATCACCATTGCGCGTTTCAACAACTTTATCAATGACAGCCTGCTGGAAGGTGCGATTGACGCCCTGAAACGTATTGGTCAGGTCAAAGATGAAAACATTACCGTCGTTTGGGTTCCAGGTGCCTACGAACTGCCGCTGGCAGCAGGCGCGCTGGCGAAAACCGGTAAATATGACGCGGTGATTGCACTGGGTACGGTTATTCGTGGCGGCACAGCTCACTTCGAATATGTCGCTGGCGGTGCAAGCAACGGCCTGGCGCATGTCGCTCAGGACAGCGAAATTCCGGTCGCCTTTGGCGTCCTGACCACCGAAAGCATTGAACAAGCTATCGAACGTGCTGGCACCAAAGCTGGCAACAAGGGCGCGGAAGCTGCACTGACCGCGCTTGAAATGATTAATGTATTGAAAGCCATCAAGGCCTGATTTTTGTAAGGGGAAATCCGTGAAACCTGCTGCTCGTCGCCGCGCTCGTGAGTGTGCCGTTCAGGCGCTCTACTCCTGGCAGTTGTCCCAGAACGACATCGCTGATGTTGAATACCAGTTCCTGGCAGAACAGGACGTGAAAGATGTTGACGTCATGTACTTCCGTGAACTGCTGTCCGGGGTGGCGACTAACAGCGCGTACCTGGATGGCCTGATGAAGCCTTACCTGTCTCGTCTGCTGGAAGAGCTGGGTCAGGTGGAAAAAGCCGTACTGCGTATTGCGCTGTTCGAGCTGTCTAAACGCAGTGATGTGCCATATAAAGTGGCCATCAACGAAGCGATTGAACTGGCAAAAACGTTCGGCGCGGAAGACAGCCACAAGTTCGTCAATGGCGTTCTGGATAAAGCAGCGCCTGCGATTCGCCCCAACAAAAAGTAATCTCCAGGCCGTCAGTGAAGTGGAAGCGATTCCTCTCCCCTGGCGGCTTTTTCTTTTTTTCTGCTGAGGCATAACGTATGGCATGCGGCGAATTTTCCCTGATTGCCCGTTATTTTGACCGTGTCAGAAGCTCTCGTCTTGACGTCGAAACCGGTATTGGCGACGACTGTGCACTTCTGAACATCCCTGATAAACAGACGCTGGCAATCAGCACCGATACGCTGGTGGCGGGCAACCACTTCCTGAACGACATTGATCCAGCCGATCTGGCGTACAAAGCGCTGGCGGTGAACTTAAGCGATCTGGCGGCAATGGGGGCCGATCCGGCGTGGCTGACGCTGGCAATCACCCTGCCTGAGGTGGACGAACGCTGGCTGGAAACCTTCAGCGACAGTCTGTTTGATCTCCTGAATTACTACGATATGCAACTGATTGGCGGCGACACCACGCGGGGGCCGCTGTCGATGACATTGGGTATCCACGGCTTTGTTCCTGCCGGGCGCGCACTGAAACGCTCTGGGGCGAAACCGGGTGACTGGATTTACGTGACCGGCACGCCGGGTGATAGCGCCGCAGGTCTGGCGATTTTGCAGAACCGTTTGCAGGTTGCCGATGAGGGTGACCGCGAATATCTGCTCAAACGTCACCTGCGTCCGACGCCGCGTATTTTGCAGGGCCAGGCGCTGCGCGATCTGGCCAGTTCAGCGATTGATCTCTCTGACGGACTGATTTCCGATCTTGGGCATATTGTTAAAGCCAGCGCCTGTGGCGCGCGCGTCGATCTCGATGCGCTGCCGTGGTCAGGCGCGATGACGCGTCACGTCGAGCCCGAACAGGCGCTGCGCTGGGCGTTGTCCGGTGGTGAAGACTATGAGTTATGCTTTACGGTACCTGAACTGAACCGCGGCGCGCTGGAGGTGGCTATGGGACAGCTTGGCGTTGCCTTTACCTGCATTGGGCAGATGAGCGCGGATGTGGAAGGGATTCATTTCATGCGTGACGGAACGTCTGTCACTTTTGACTGGAAAGGATATGACCATTTTGCCACGCCATAAAGATGTCGCCAAAAGCCGCCTGAATCTGCTTAACCCGTGGCATTTACTGGCGACCGGGTTTGGTAGCGGCCTCAGTCCGATTGTTCCAGGTACGATGGGATCGCTGGCGGCGATTCCCTTCTGGTATCTGATGACATTTCTGCCGTGGCAACTCTATTCACTGGTGGTGATGCTGGGCATCTGTATCGGCGTCTATCTTTGCCATCAGACGGCAAAAGACATGGGCGTGCACGATCATGGCAGTATCGTCTGGGATGAATTCATCGGAATGTGGATCACGCTGATGGCGCTGCCGACCCTCGACTGGCGGTGGGTCGCCGCCGGGTTTGTGATTTTCCGTATTCTGGATATGTGGAAGCCGTGGCCGATCCGTTGGTTCGATCGCAATGTACATGGCGGGATGGGGATCATGGTGGACGATATTGTCGCCGGAGTGATTTCCGCGGGGATCCTCTATTTCATCGGACATCACTGGCCGATCGGGATTATTTGACGGGTGATGTCGGTGCCGGATGACGGCGTTAACGCCTTATCCGGCCAGGGATCGTGTGCCTGAGCCCGATAAGCGAATCGCCATCGGGCAATGTGAGGCTATTTAAATCCGGCGATCGGATGCGGTTTATACGGTGTTTCCAGCTCGGCGATGTGCTCGGGTTTCAGCGTGAGATCCACGGCGTTCAACAACTCATCAAGCTGTTCTTCCCGCGATGAGCCGATAATCGGCGCGGCAATCCCTGGTTTGCTTAACAGCCACGCCAGCGCCACCTGGGCACGCGTTGCGCCAAGCTCTTCGCTCACGCCGGCCAGCCGGGCGGCAATTTGCGCATCATTTTCGTCGCTTTCGCTATACAGCTTTTTCCCCACTTCGTCAGAAACCAGGCGCGCCGTGGTTTCTCCCCACGGACGCGTCAGACGCCCGCGGGCCAGCGGGCTCCACGGGATCACCGCCACACCTTCCTGATAGCACAGCGGCAGCATTTCGCGTTCTTCCTCGCGGTAGATGAGGTTGTAGTGGTCCTGCATACTGACAAACTGCGCCCAGCCGTGCTGTCTTTGCAGCGCCAGCGCCTGGGCAAACTGCGACGCATGCATTGATGACGCGCCGATATAACGCGCTTTGCCGGCCTTGACCACATCGTTTAACGCTTCCAGCGTCTCTTCAATCGGCGTGTTGTAATCCCAGCGGTGAATTTGCAGGATATCGACGTAGTCCATCCCCAGCCGTCTCAGACTGTCATCAATAGAACGCAGGATTTGCGCGCGGGATAATCCTTCCGGCAGGTCATCCACCCGATTAAACACTTTGGTGGCGACCACCACCTCATCACGACGGGCGAAATCGCGCAGTGCGCGACCGACAATCTCTTCACTGCTGCCGGCTGAATAGTTGTTCGAGGTATCGAAAAAGTTGATGCCGCCCTCAAGGGCGCGCTGGATGATAGGGCGACTGCTCTCTTCGGGAAGCGTCCAGGCGTGGTTTCCACGATTCGGCTCGCCGAACGTCATGCAGCCCAGACAAAGGCGGGAAACCCGGAGGTCCGTTTTTCCTAAGATGTTGTATTGCATTATTTCGCTCCTGTTATGCTCGTTATTCAGTAAGCATAGCAGGAGCGAAGTGGCGATTATGCCAACCAGGCCTTGATTTTCGCCTCAATGCCTGCGGCATCCAGACCCAACCCGGCACGGGCTTCATCCTGAGTTCCTTGCGGAATGAAGAAGTCCGGCAGGCCAATATTCAGGACAGGAACCGGTTTGCGGTGCGCCATCAGCACTTCGTTCACGCCGCTACCGGCCCCGCCCATAATGGCGTTTTCTTCCAGCGTCACCAGCACCTCATGACACGCCGCCATTTCAAGGATCAGGGCATCATCCAGCGGTTTCACAAAGCGCATGTCGACCAGTGTGGCGTTGAGGGATTCCGCGACTTTCGCCGCATCTGGCATCAGCGTACCGAAGTTGAGGATCGCCAGCTTTTCGCCGCGACGCTTCACCACGCCTTTTCCGATCGGTAGTTTTTCCAGCGGTGTCAGCTCAACGCCGACGGCATTTCCGCGTGGATAGCGCACCGCCGTTGGGCCATCGCTGTAGTGATAACCGGTAAACAGCATCTGGCGGCATTCATTCTCATTGCTCGGGGTCATGATGACCATGTCCGGGATGCAGCGCAGATAGGAGAGATCGAACGCCCCCTGGTGCGTTTGTCCGTCAGCCCCGACAATCCCCGCACGATCAATCGCAAACATGACCGGTAGCTTTTGGATCGCCACATCATGAATCACCTGATCGTATGCGCGTTGCAGGAACGTTGAGTAGATAGCGACAACCGGCTTGTAACCGCCAATCGCCAGTCCGGCAGCGAAGGTCACCGCGTGCTGCTCGGCAATCGCCACGTCAAAGTAGCGGTCCGGGAATTTACGCGAGAATTCGACCATGCCGGATCCTTCGCGCATGGCTGGGGTGATCGCCATCAGCTTACTGTCTTTGGCCGCCGTTTCGCACAACCAGTCGCCGAAGATTTTCGAATAGCTCGGCAGACCGCCGCTGCTTTTCGGCAGACAACCGCTGGACGGATCGAATTTCGGTACGGCGTGGAAAGTAATGGGGTCTTTTTCCGCCGGCTCATAACCCCGACCTTTCTTGGTCATGATATGCAGGAACTGCGGACCTTTCAGGTCGCGCATGTTTTTCAGCGTGGTGATAAGTCCCAGGACATCGTGACCGTCGACCGGGCCGATGTAGTTAAAGCCCAGTTCTTCAAACAGCGTGCCGGGCACGACCATGCCTTTGATATGTTCTTCGGTGCGTTTGAGCAGTTCTTTAATCGGCGGTACGCCAGAGAATACTTTTTTTCCGCCTTCGCGCAGGGAAGAGTAAAGTTTACCGGAGAGCAACTGCGCGAGGTGATTGTTCAGCGCGCCGACGTTCTCAGATATCGACATTTCGTTGTCGTTGAGGATGACCAGCATGTCGGGTTTGATATCGCCCGCATGGTTCATCGCCTCGAATGCCATCCCGGCGGTAATCGCCCCGTCGCCAATCACGCAGACGGTACGACGATCTTTACCCTCTTTTTCCGCAGCAACCGCCACACCGATGCCTGCGCTGATCGAGGTGGAGGAGTGACCCACGCTCAGGACGTCGTATTCACTTTCACCGCGCCACGGGAACGGGTGCAGGCCACCTTTCTGGCGGATAGTGCCAATTTTATCGCGACGACCGGTCAAAATCTTGTGCGGATAAGCCTGATGACCCACGTCCCAGATGAGCTGGTCAAACGGGGTGTTATAGACATAGTGTAGCGCCACAGTCAGCTCGACCGTGCCCAGCCCGGAGGCGAAGTGTCCGCTGGAACGGCTGACGCTGTCGAGTAAATAGCGGCGCAGTTCGTCGCAGAGTTTCGGCAGACTCTCTTTTGGTAGCAGTCGTAACTCCTGGGTGGAGTCGACCAGTGCCAGGGTAGGGTATTTGGCGATATCAAAACTCATCAGAGGCCTTTAAGTAAGACAGAGTGTTTATTTATTACGCTGGATTATGTAGTCCGCTAGCGCTTCCAGTGCCGAGGTATCGAGTGACTGTGCGGCCAGTTGGTTTAGCGACTGGCGAGCCTCTGCGATTAAATCCCGGGCTTTATTCCGGGCTTGCTCAAGGCCCAGAAGTGCAGGATAGGTACTTTTGCCAAGCTGCTGATCGGCGCCCTGACGTTTACCCAACGTTGCAGTATCGCCCACCACATCCAGAATGTCATCCTGAACCTGGAACGCCAGACCGATACTTTCTGCGTATTTGTCGAGTATTGGCAGTGCATTTCTGCCTTTTTCTCCGGCACTTAACGCCCCCAGGCGAACCGCGGCGCGAATCAACGCGCCCGTCTTATGACGATGGATTTTCTCCAGCGCCTCCAGCGGCACCTGTTTACCTTCGGCGTCGAGATCCAGCGCCTGACCACCGCACATTCCGGCGATGCCACTGGCGCTCGCCAGCTCGGAAATCATTGCGATTCGATCGCGGTCAGCAACTTCCGGCATCGGGGCGTCGCTGATAATCGAGAATGCCAGCGTTTGCAGGGCATCACCCGCCAGAATCGCATTGGCCTCGCCAAACTTGACGTGACAGGTCGGCAGGCCGCGACGCAGATCGTCATCGTCCATTGCGGGCAGATCGTCATGGATCAGCGAGTAAGCATGAATGCACTCAACGGCGGCTGCCGGGGCATCCAGCGTGTTCAGGCTGATACCAAACATCTGACCGGTGGCATACACCAGAAACGGACGCAGACGTTTACCGCCTAATAATGCGCCATACTGCATGGTTTCGACCACGGGAGTGTTCTGAAAGGGCAGTGGGGCAATAAAACGGCTCAGCGCCTGGTTGGCCTGCTCGACGCAGGCCTGAAGCTGCTGCGAAAAATCCATTTACTCGTTATCCGCTGTAAAAGGCGTAGGGGATGCGTCTTCATTGTCAGACAGCAGAATTTGCACACGCTGTTCAGCCTGTTGCAATTTCACCTGACCCTGACGTGCCAGCTGCACGCCACGTTCGAATTCGTTCAGCGCCTCTTCCAGCGGCAGATCGCCACTTTCCAGACGCGTTACAATTTGCTCCAGCTCGTTCAGCGACGTTTCAAAGCTGACCGGCGCCTCATTTTTCTTCGCCATAATAAATGTCGGACTCTCAGTATTTTCAGCCCTGATATGGTAACGGACTCAGAGCAATTATCAAATTTACCCACCCAACTTCAGGCTGCATGTACGTTGGCCGCATTCGCTCACTCCAGCCGCTTACGTGTTTAGCGCCAGGGGATATTCCCCTTTGCCGCCCGCCTGCAACTTGAATTATTGAGGGTATAACGCGCAATGTGCACAGGAATCGCGTGATAGTGGTATACTTCCGCGCCTGGATGCAGCCGCTTAACGGGGTTGCTGTACTATTTCTCCACGACAAGCCGTAACTGGCTTGCTAAAGAACCATTGCCGCCATGAAGTTTATCATTAAATTGTTCCCGGAAATCACCATCAAAAGCCAATCTGTGCGTTTGCGCTTTATAAAAATGCTGACCGGGAACATTCGTAACGTTTTAAAGCACTATGATGAGACCCTCGCCGTGGTCCGTCACTGGGATAACATCGAAGTTCGCGCGAAAGATGAAAACCAGCGTCTGGCGATCCGCGACGCGCTGACCCGTATCCCGGGGATTCACCACATTCTCGAAGTTGAAGACGTGCCGTTTACCGATATGCACGATATTTTCGAGAAGGCGCTGGTGCAGTACCGCGATCAACTGGAAGGCAAAACCTTCTGCGTGCGCGTTAAACGTCGCGGTAAACACGAGTTTAGCTCTATTGACGTGGAACGTTACGTAGGCGGCGGTTTAAATCAGCATATTGAATCGGCGCGCGTGAAGCTGACCAATCCAGACGTTACTGTGCATCTGGAAGTGGAAGATGATCGTCTGTTGCTGATCAAAGGCCGTTACGAAGGGATCGGCGGTTTCCCGATCGGGACCCAGGAAGACGTGCTGTCGCTGATCTCCGGCGGCTTCGACTCCGGCGTTTCCAGCTATATGCTGATGCGTCGTGGCTGCCGCGTTCACTACTGTTTCTTTAACCTCGGCGGCGCGGCCCATGAAATCGGCGTTCGTCAGGTGGCGCACTATCTGTGGAACCGCTTCGGCAGTTCGCATCGCGTGCGTTTTGTCGCCATCAACTTTGAACCGGTGGTCGGCGAGATCCTCGAGAAAGTGGATGACGGCCAGATGGGCGTGGTACTGAAACGTATGATGGTTCGTGCGGCGTCGAAAGTGGCGGAGCGCTATGGCGTGCAGGCACTGGTCACTGGCGAAGCGCTGGGACAGGTCTCCAGCCAGACGCTGACCAACCTGCGTCTGATCGATAACGTCTCCGATACGCTGATTCTGCGTCCGCTGATCTCTTACGATAAAGAGCACATCATCAATCTGGCGCGCCAGATTGGGACTGAAGATTTTGCCCGCACCATGCCGGAATACTGCGGCGTGATTTCAAAAAGCCCAACGGTGAAAGCCATCAAGGCGAAGATTGAAGCGGAAGAACAGAACTTTGACTTCAGCATCCTCGACAAAGTGGTCGAAGAAGCCAGTAATATCGATATTCGCGACATCGCGCAGCAGACCCAGCAGGACGTGGTGGAAGTTGAAACCGTCAGCGGTTTTGGCCCGAACGACGTGATTCTGGATATCCGCTCCATCGACGAGCAGGACGATAAGCCGCTGAAGGTAGAAGGTGTCGATGTGGTTTCACTGCCGTTCTACAAGCTGAGCACTCAATTCGGCGATCTCGACCAGAATAAAACCTGGCTGTTGTGGTGCGAGCGCGGCGTGATGAGTCGTCTGCAGGCGCTGTATCTGCGCGAACAGGGCTTTGAGAATGTGAAGGTGTATCGCCCGTAATCGCGATTTTCCCCGGCCATCCGCGCCGGGGGAATCTTACTCCTGCAGATGAAGCGCTTCGACGCTTCTCACTAATTGTCCGGCAATCTGCGGCATGTCGTCTGCACTGAAGAACCCCATCGTCACGGCAATCGCCACCAGCTCTCCCTTTTCATTCCGTAGCGGACAGGCAATCGACTGTGCGCCAGGGATCCCCTGTGTCGGATGGTGACGCACCGCGTAGCCCCGAGAGCGTATCTGCTCAATCAGTTGTGCCTGCGCCTGGTTTTGCGGCTGATAAGTGGAATAACTCATGAATACCTGACCCGCTGAACTGGCGTGAAGCGGAACGGGCGTGTTGGGTAGAAAATCGATATCTACATTACGGAAGCTGCGATTGTAGTGCTTCAGCACTAATCCGCCGTCCGTCTCAACCACCACGCCGGTAGAGTGGTTAAAGGTATCGCGAAACGCGATCAGCGCCGTATTGAGTTCACTCACCGGATCGCGTGCTGCTGTTGGATTCCCCGCCATCTGAAGAAGGGTTGACCCCAGGCAGTAAAGTCCTTTTTCGTTTTGCCCCAGCATACCGGTTCGACAGAGTGAGACCAGATACTTGTGTAAACGACTTTTCGACAGATTGCATCCCGTGGCGATATCGATGGCCCGTGTCTGGCCGTTTTGACTGGCAACAAACGCCAGAATATTGACGGCGATATCAACCGAATTGACCCCTTGCGATGTTTCAGCCATATGCGTTCTCTTTTTTGATTCTTCGCGAGTATACCATCGCGGCTGAAATCAGTACTGCCTTCGCAATTTAAAAAACGTACTACGCCTAAATGGTTAGATGTTGACCTGGGTCAGGTTAATCACTGGTGAACCTGGGTTAACTAATAATGAACTATTTTAGAGGCAAGAACATGGACGCATTGAGCAATATCCGCTTAAAAAGAAGAACCCTGTTAAAAGGGTTCGGTGTGGTGGGGTTATCTTCATTAGCACCGACGTTTCTGACGCTACGTCAGGCTAACGGTGCGCCTTTACCCCGATTTCGTCTTAAGCAATCGGAATACCAGGCGTTCCGCTCGACCTGTGCGATGGAATGTTTGCACTGCAACCTGACGGCGTACGTCTGGAAAGACCGGTTAATGAAAATTGAAGCGACGAAAGGCTTCAATGTGAAGTGCTGTTTACGGGGAATTAGCCGTACCAAATGGGTCTATCACCCATTACGGCTGACGCAGCCATTGTTGCGGACAGGAGAAAAAGGCGAGGGGAAATTTAAACCGATCACCTGGGACGCCGCGCTGGATCTCATTGAAAAGAACATCCGGGAGACCATTGCCACTGAGGGCAATAAAGGGTTACTGCTCACTGCCGCTTCCGGGAACATGGACTCCATCAAGAACGATATGGCCAAAGCCTTTTTCGATTATCTTGGTGGCAGTACCAAAACCGCGGGGTCGCTCTGTTGCGCGGCGGTCACTGCGGCGATGATGCCGATGGTTGGCCTGCGCTATGCCGATACCCGCGATACCATTGCAGACAGCCGCTACATTTTGTGTTGGGGGAATAACACGGCGGTCACCATGCATGCCTATTTTAAAAACTACTCACAGGCGCAGAGAAACGGCGCACGGTTGGTGGTGATCGATCCGCGATTTAACGAAACGGCGGCCAAAGCCGACGAATGGGTGCCGATCGTGCCGGGTACGGATATCGCCCTGGCATTAGGGATGATTAACATCATCATGCAGGAGAAACGCTATGACGCGGATTTCCTGCGCGCGCATACCGGTGCGGTTTATCTGGTGGATCCGCAGCAGCAACTGATGCGTGCCGACCCAAATGACGCGGACAGCTATCTGGTGTTTGATACCCAGAGTCAGACCCTGAAACGCCATGATGCGCCCGGCGTAATACCCGCATTGCTCAGCGAGGAATTACCTGCCAACAGTGAATTCACCACCGTGCTGGATAACGTCTGGGCGCAGGCAAAACCCTGGACAGCACAGAGAGTGGAGGTGGAGACTGACGTGCCCGCGCAGACGGTGCTCCGTCTGGCACGAGATTACGCTGCAACGCAACCGGCGATGATTGTTCAGAACATGTCGGGGGCACAGAGAACCGAGTTTGGGACTTACGTCGCTGCCAGCCAGTTCTATCTGGCGTTGATCACCGGCAATATCGGCAAAGCCGGGGCGGGGGTCTGCGATGCGGGTGGCGTCAGACAGATGGCAAAATTCTCGCCCATCGTTCCTCCGGCGCCAAATGCGGCCAAAATTCCCGCCATTCCTATTCCTAAAATTGGTGACTGGGTCGTTAATGAAAAACCGCATGCGATTAAGTTCTGGTGGAATATGACGCTGGGTGCGATGACCCAGTTACCCAACACCAACCAGGTCAGAGAGGCCTTTAAAAAGGTACCGTTTGTGGTAGTAGCCGACAATCTGATGAGTTCGTCTGCGCTGTACGCCGATCTGGTGCTCCCCGTCACGACCATTTTTGAGGATGTCAGCCTTATGGCGGGCGTGCGCAGTCACTATGTGCAACTGATGGAGAAGGCCGTGGAGCCGCCGGGAGAAGCCAAACCCGATTACTGGATTTTTGCCCGGCTGGCTGAACGCTTTGGTTTTGGCGAGGTTTTTAACCAGCCTATTGAGCACTATATCGACACCTGCCTGAAAGGCTCGGGCATTACCCGCGACATGCTGAAAAAGGGGCCGGTATGTCCCGTCGAAGATGACTGGATCCCGTTTAAAGACGGCCAGTTCCTCACCTCGACCGGCAAAGCGCATCTGTACATTGAGGAGTGGGCGAAGAAAGATTTCCTGCCGGTGGTGACCTGGAAGCAGGTGAAAGAATCGGTTAAAGGATCGCCTGAACTGGCTCAAACCTACCCGCTAATGGCGGTGCAGCGCAAACTGGCGCGCAGCGTGCACTCCAGCCACGGGATGAATGAGTGGATCCTGGAGGTTCAGCGTAACCGCCCGAATGTGATGATCCACCCGGAAGATGCCCGTCAGCGAAAGATTCAGTCCGGAGAGTGGGTCGTGGTGTTCAATCACCGCGGTCAGCATCGGGCGATTGCCGACGTGACCACCCATATCAAACGCGGAGTGGTGAGTCTGGATAACGGCTGGTGGGAGCAGCAGGGCGGAAGCAGTAGCCATGTGACTAACGATCAGGTGGAAGTGTTGGGCAATGGACACTGTTGCAACAGTACGCTCGTCGATGTGAGAAGGGAGGCTTAATTGCATGAAACAGTATGGATTTCTTATTGATATGCAAAATTGCTACGGTTGTAAAACCTGTAGCATGGCCTGCAAATCAGAAAACATGACGCCGATGGGCGTTCTCTGGCGTCGGGTTCGTGAACGCCATACGGATGAACCCAATACGCAAGCCTTCATCAGTATGTCGTGCAACCACTGCGATGACCCGCAATGCATGAAAGTCTGCCCGGCGGGGACGTACAGCAAACGCGCCGACGGCATTGTCGTGCAGGATCACGATCGCTGCATTGGCTGCCGGATGTGCATCATGGCCTGTCCGTGGAGTGCGCCGGTGTACGATCCCGCAGAAGGGAAAACCAGTAAGTGCAATCTGTGTGCTGAACGTCTCGATGAAGGATTGCAGCCGCGCTGCGTAGAATCCTGTCCGGCAGGCGTATTACGTTTTGGCGAGATCGCTGAGCTGCGTAAGGAGCATACGACGCCATGGACGGTGCTGGAAAAACGCTACAACCTGCCCGATCACACGATTAGCCAGCCTAATATTGTCATTATTCCACCGCGGGATTAAGGAGAACAACATGGAACAGTATGAATTGCCGTTGGTCTTCTTCACCGTCTTTGCTCAGTGGGGGGCTGGCGGGGTACTGGCGCTGACGCTATGCCAGGCTTTCAGCGCACAGAAATTCAGCGCAATGCAGTGTCGTACGCTGGCGCTTCGGTTCTGGATCATTACCGTGCTGGGGTCCTGTGCGTCGCTGGCGCATCTGGGAGCGCCTGAAGGTGCTTACCGATCTCTGACTGGACTGGGGAGCTCCTGGCTCAGCCGGGAAGTGGCCGCGTTTATTGTGCTCAATGGCGTGATGTTTTGCTGGCTACTGCTGTGCTGGTTCAGGCCTGCGCCGCGCGGAGTGACGCTGCTGGGCGGTGTGACGGCACTGGTGGGATTGGGCACTATTCTGGTGACGTCGCAGGTCTATTACCAGATGCCGTTACACCCGCTCTGGCACAACGCTGCGACGCCTGCCGCTTTCCTGGGAACGGCGTTGCTGACGGGGTTTATGAGTGTCGCCATTGCCAGAGCGTACTGGCACCTTTCACCTTCTACGGTCTGTAATGCGGGGATTGTGACTGGCATTGTACTGAGTGCAGGCGCACTGGGCCTTCGTTATCAGGTTCCGGGTGCCGATGCATCCAGCCCTCTGCTCTGGTGGCAGCTGTTCGCCAGCGTGTGCGTCGCGGTGTGGGGAATATCACGTCTGAACAGCGGGATGCGCAGTTGGCTATGGGTGGCACTCATCATCACGGGAGAACTGGCCGGTAGAATGCTGTTTTACAGCAATGTCATGAGTTCCGCGCCCTGGTTTTGAATGATTGGTCTCCAGGCCGGATGGCGACGCTAAAGCGTCTTATCCGGCCTGGAGACTGACATGTGTGGCGTCATCTTACTCGTAGTAATTATAAATGCCTGCCGCCATCACCAGTTGTGACGCCACTTCGTGGGCTTTCTCACGCCCAACCAGCAGGTCGATAATCTTTAAGCCAAAATCGATAGAGGTGCCCGGCGCCTGGCTGGTCAGTAATTTCACCCGCGGATCCCACACCACGCGTTTATCCTGCCATTGTTCTGCGGGTATTTTATCTTTCAGCGCCGGGAAACCGGTCATATTGCCGATGGGAAAAATGTCATGCGGAACGAGTACGGTAGCGGCTGCCGCGCAAATGGCGGCGACAATCCGTCCGGAACGGTGAAACTGTTTAACGGTTTCAACCAGCAGCGTGCTGTCGCGAAAACACTCGGCGCCCTTAATGCCGCCCGGCAGGACGATGATGTCGTAGTCGCCGTCGGCGACTTCAACCAGCGGCGCATCCGCCAGCAGTTTTACGCCGCGTGAACAGACAATGGTCAGACTGCCGTCGCTGGCGACGCTCGCGGTGGTGACGTTGATTCCACCCCGAACCAGCAGGTCGATAGTGGTAACCGCTTCGGTTTCTTCACTACCAGGGGCGAGGCATACCAGTGCCGATGCGCTCATACTCACTCTCCTTACGTTTTACTAACTCAAACAGGCGGCTGTTTTCCGGCACCGCAATCCCGTGGGCACGGGCGCGTTTCAACAGATAGCCGGTAATGTAGTCTATCTCGGTATGACGCATGGCCCGGATATCCTGCAGCATAGACGAGATGTTTTCTGCTGTGCTGTCAATAACTTGCTCGACATAATAGCGTAAATCGTCCACCGAGGTATGGTGACCTTCGCGCTCAATGACCGCCGCGACTTCCTGGCAGATCAGATTGACCTCTTCAGGATGGTTGCGCAGTTCGCCATTCGGGCAGTTCCACAGCGCGGTCAGGGGATTGATCACACAGTTCACCGCCAGCTTGCGCCACATCTCGGCGCGAATATTATTATGCCAGGCGACGTCAGGCAGCACACATTGCAGCAAATCGGCAAGATAGCTGAAATCGCCATCCTGCTCGCGCGCCGGACCGATACGCGTGGTGCCGTTCGCGACGTGGATAATGACGTTGCCATCGCGACGTGCAGCGTGGGTGGTCGTTCCCATCAGCAAGGGTTGGTGGATAGCGTGCAATTCTTCAATCGTTCCCATGCCGTTATGGATCAACAGAATGGGCGTCATTTCCGACAGCGTTGACGCCAGCGCTTTGACCGCGTCGGAGACCTGCCACGCTTTGAGCGTCACCAATAGCAAATCGCTGGTGGCTAAAAACTCCGGATCGTTTGCCGTCAGGGATTCGTTAAATATCGACCCGTCCGTCTCAATCACATTCACGCTGCAATAGGGCTGCGGAACGCGCAGCCAACCTTGTACTTCATGTCCCTGTTTGCACAGCGCCGAAAGCCATAACTGTCCTAAGGCTCCGCATCCCAGTACGGTAATTTTCATTCTTCCTCCTCACCCGCAACAGCACCAGGTGTTTGCTAACATAGTATAGCGCTGTCTGTTGAGTCACTTTGCAGGTATTATGCTTCGCATCAAAAATGAAGGGAGAGGAAAAGATGCCATCTTTCGATATTGTGTCTGAAGTTGATCTTCAGGAAGCTCGTAACGGCGTAGATAACGCCATTCGGGAAGTTGAGTCACGTTTTGATTTTCGCGGCGTTGAAGCGACCATTGAGCTCAATGATGCCAATAAAACCATCAAGGTGCTGAGCGAATCCGATTTCCAGGTCAACCAGTTGCTGGATATTCTGCGTGCCAAGTTGCTTAAGCGCGGCATTGAAGGGGCATCGCTTGATGTACCGGAAGAGTTCGTACACAGCGGGAAAACCTGGTTTGTCGAAGCGAAGCTGAAGCAGGGCATCGAGAGCGCCGTGCAGAAGAAGATCGTTAAGCTGATTAAAGACAGCAAGCTGAAGGTGCAGGCGCAGATTCAGGGCGAAGAGATTCGCGTGACCGGGAAATCCCGCGATGACCTCCAGTCCGTGATGGCGCTGGTGCGCGGCGGCGATTTGGGACAGCCGTTCCAGTTTAAAAACTTCCGCGATTAATCTTTAACGGTCCGGCTTTCCGGACCGTTTTCTTTTTTACGCCTGGCTGATGGCCTGTTCAACCTCAAAGCGGTTGGTCACTTTGCTGTCGATCTTCACATAGGCGGAATGTTCCTGCTGTGCAATCAACACTTCACTGACGCCTTCTGTTGCCAGTAAACGCTGCTTCAGCACGTCATCGGCTGCAATCTCCGGTGGAATGACCACCCGCAGGCTGCTGACATACGGCGGCTCTTTCATGGTGCTGGCGACGGCAAGCCAGACAACGGCTAAAAACGCTCCGGCAATGAAAACCGTCTGACCGTCAAACATCCCATCGACCCAACCGCCCAGTGACCCGCCCAGCGCGACGCCGAGGAACTGGCTGGTGGAATACACGCCCATCGCCGTGCCTTTATAGCCCGCCGGAGACTCTTTGCTGATGAGCGAAGGGAGGAGGGCTTCCATCAGATTGAAGGCGAGGAAGAACAATTGCACACCGATAATCAGTTCCCAGAAATGGCTGCCCGCGCCCCAGAGAACAATCTCGGCAATCACAATCAGCGCGACGCAAAACAGGAACACCCGTTTCATCCGCCGCTTCACTTCGGCGTAGATAATAAACGGGACGACCGAGCCAAACGAAATCAGCATCGTCACCAGATACACTTTCCAGTGTTCCGCTGCGGGTAGCCCGGCATCAGCCAACTGGCCGGGTAGAGCAACGAAGGTGGACATCAGCAGAATGTGCAGACACATGATGCCAAAGTTGAGTTTCAGCAGTTTCGGTTCCGCCAGCACTTTGCTGAAGCTGCCTTTCACCATTCCTGATTCGCGATTGAGCACGTGGTTGTCACTGTCTGGCACCACCCACAGCGTCAGGATGATCCCAAGCGTCGCCAGGACGGCGATCATCCAGAAGAGGGCGTTGAGACCCAGGGCGTGGGTGATGATTGGCCCAAGCACCATGGCGATCGCGAAGGTGATGCCAAAGCTTACGCCAATAAACGCCATCGCTTTCGTGCGGTTTTGCTCGCGGGTTAAATCTGACAGCAGCGCCATCACCGCGGCGGCAATCGCGCCCGAACCTTGTAACGCGCGGCCAAGAATAATGCCCCAGATGGAGTCTGACAGCGCGGCGATAATACTGCCGAGAATAAACACCGCTAACCCGCCGACAATCAGCGGCTTACGACCGATACGGTCGGAAAGCAGTCCGAAGGGGATCTGAAAAATAGCCTGCGCCAGACCATAGATGCCGATGGCGAGTCCAATCAAGGCTTCACTGGCGCCCTGTAGCGCCATACCGTATGTGGTCAGAACCGGCAGGACCATAAACATGCCAAGCATGCGCAGCGAAAATACGGTCCCTAAACCCCAGGTGGCGCGCAACTCACCCGGCGTCATTTTATAATCGTTCATTCCCACCTCTGTCTCAATTTCGCGCCTAGTGTAAAGCGCTAAGCAGGCGGGGTAAACATGAGGTTATTGAGTAAATATTACCGGAAGAGAGATTTGTGACAGAAATAGAAAAGGGTGCCGAAGCACCCTTTTAATACCGTTATCTGGCTTACCAGACGTAGGTCAGCAGATTGTGTGAATCCGGCACCATAAAGTCGACGGACATCATTACGGAGAGCGCGGTAATGGCGATGATGGAGAAACCGAACAGCTTGCGCGCCCAGACTCTGTCATCTTCCACTTTGTAACCGCGCAGCGCCATGCCTAACCACCAGACGCTCACCGCTGCCGCCACCACCAGATATTTATATCCGGCATAGCCGCCCAGAGAGAGCATCAGCGTCGCGATGGCAAATGCGATGATGTACAGCGTAATGTGGTTCTTGGCGACGGAAATGCCTTTCACCACCGGCAGAACCGGGATGTTAGCCGCCTGATAATCCTTAAAGCGGAAAATCGCGATGGCATAGGAGTGCGGCATCTGCCACAGGCTGAAAATCGCCAGCAGAATCAGCGCGCCGCTGTCGAACTCTCCGGTGACTGCGCAGTAGCCGATCACCGGCGGCGCCGCGCCGGAGAGAGAGCCGATCAGCGTCCCGTAGACCGAGTGGCGTTTCATATACAGGCTGTAAACGCCCACATAAACCACAAAGCCCATCACCCCCAGCCAGCAGGCCAGAGGGTTCGCGCCAAACCACAGCAGCATGAAGCCAGCAATACCCAGCAGGGTGGCGTACACCAGCGAGACTTTAGGAGAGATCAGGCCTCTTACCAGCACCCGATTCTTGGTCCTTTCCATCTTTCTGTCGATATCCCTGTCGATGTAGTTGTTAAATACACAACCCGACGCCACAACCAGTGACACTCCGACCAACGTGTAGATGAACAGGGGATAGTCGATGCTGCCCTTGGAGGCCAGCAGGAACCCCCCGATCACCGAGATCAGGTTGCCAAAGATGATGCCTGGTTTCGTTACTTGCAGGTATTGCTTAAACATCATAACCGCCGCTCTTAGTGCATCATCATATTGTAGTTGAGGTTCCACATGATCCAGATGGAACCGACAACCAGGATGGCGATGATCAGCACGGTAAAGACAAAAGCCGTCATGTTCCAGCCTTCATCAGATTTGGTGTTCATGTGCAGGAAGCACACCAGATGCACCAGAATCTGCACCACTGCCATTGCCAGGATAGTCCCCAGAATTACGGCCGGAGAGGCAGCACCTGTCATTACCATCCAGAACGGAATGACCGTCAGGATGACCGACAGGATAAATCCTGTCATGTAGGTTTTTACGCTGCCATGGGACGCGCCGCTGTTCACGTTAGAATGACTCATTACATCGCCCCCATCAGATAAACAACAGTGAACACACAGATCCACACCACGTCCAGGAAGTGCCAGAACAGGCTCAGGCACATGATGCGGGTGCGGTTGGTGCTGGTCAGGCCGCGACGGGCGATCTGTACCATCAGCACGGCCATCCAGATAAGACCGGACGTCACGTGCAGACCGTGGGTGCCGACCAGCGCGAAGAACGCAGAGAGGAAGCCGCTGCGATCCGGGCCCATACCGTTAACAATCAGATGATGGAATTCATAGATTTCCATCCCGATGAAGCCGGCACCAAACAAGAAGGTCAACGCCAGCCAGGAAACCACCTGGCTCTTGTTGTTCTTGTGCATGGCGATCGCCGCCATGCCATAGGTAATGGAGCTGAACAACAGCAAGAAAGTTTCAACCAGAACGAACGGCAGTTCGAAAATGTCCTTACCTGTCGGGCCACCTGCGGTGCCGTTCACCAGAACGGCATAGGTAGCAAACAGAATAGAGAACAGAATGCAGTCGCTCATCAGGTAGATCCAAAATCCGAAGATTTTGTTCTGGCCTGCATCGTGGTGCCCGTGTTCGTGCGCGTGGGCAGTCGCGTGCGCTAAAGTATCAGTTGCCATTTTTCAGCCCTGCCTTAGTAATCTCATCGAAATGCTGGTTTTCCAGTTTTTCGATTTCCGGGACCGGCACGTAGTAGTCCACATCTTCATCAAAGCTTTTCACAATCCAGCTGATGATCATGCCTGCGAAGCTTGCAATAGCCAGCCACCAGATATGCCAGATCATGGCGAAACCAAACAGCGTCGCGAAGGCGGTAATGACGATACCGGCACCGCTATTCTTCGGCATATGAATCTCTTCATAGTGCGCAGGCTGCTTGTACGCTTCACCTTTTTCTTTCATTTCCCAGAAGGCATCACGCTCATGAACGTGTGGCACAACGGCAAAGTTATAGAACGGAGGCGGAGAAGACGTTGCCCATTCCAGCGTACGGCCACCCCATGGGTCACCGGTCAGATCACGGTTCTGTTCGCGGTCGCGAATAGAAACATACATCTGAATGAACTGGCACAGGATACCGACCGCAATCAGCGCGGCGCCACAGGCAGCAACAACCAGCATCGGATGGAACTGAGGGTCAATCTGCTGGCTGAGACGACGAGTCATCCCCATAAAGCCCAGCACATACAGCGGCATGAAAGCAACGAAGAAGCCGATGATCCAGAACCAGAATGCGCGTTTACCCCAGGTTTCGTTCAGCGTGAAGCCAAACGCTTTTGGCCACCAGTAGGTCATACCCGCGAAGCAACCAAATACGACGCCGCCGATAATAACGTTATGGAAGTGCGCAATCAGGAACAGACTGTTGTGCAGTACAAAGTCCGCGCCCGGGACCGCCAGCAGTACGCCGGTCATCCCGCCGACTGAGAAGGTCACGATAAAGCCGATCGTCCACAGCATTGCTGAGTGGAATACGATACGGCCCTGATACATGGTGAACAGCCAGTTGAAGATCTTCACCCCGGTCGGGATGGCGATAATCATGGTGGTAATACCGAAGAAGGCGTTAACGTTCGCACCGGCACCCATGGTAAAGAAGTGGTGCAGCCAGACGATGAACGACAATACGGTAATACACACGGTTGCCCACACCAGCGAGGTGTAACCAAACAGACGTTTACGTGAGAAGGTCGCGGCGATTTCCGAGAACACCCCGAATACCGGCAGAATCAGAATGTACACTTCCGGATGGCCCCAGGCCCAAATCAGGTTGATGTACATCATCATGTTGCCGCCCATATCGTTGGTAAAGAAATGGGTGCCCAGATAACGATCCAGGGTAAGCAACGCGACGGTAACCGTCAGAATCGGGAAGGAGGCGATAATCAGGATGTTTGCGCATAGCGATGCCCAGGTAAAGACCGGCATCTTGAACATGGTCATGCCTGGCGCGCGCATCTTAATGATAGTCACAAAGAAGTTGATACCGGTCAGGGTTGTACCAATACCGGACAACTGGACTGCCCATATCCAATAGTCGACCCCGACGCTTGGACTGTACTCAATTCCCGAGAGCGGCGGGTACGCCAGCCAACCGGTCTGCGCGAATTCACCCACACCCAGAGACAGGTTAACCAGGATAACGCCGACAACGGTGAACCAGAAGCTCAGGTTGTTCAGGAATGGGAACGCAACGTCACGCGCACCAATCTGCAGTGGAACCACCAGGTTCATCAGACCGATAACAAATGGCATTGCCACGAAGAAGATCATGATCACGCCGTGAGCCGTGAATATCTGATCGTAGTGGTGAGGCGGCAGGAAGCCCGCTTCACCTGCAGACGCCAGCGCTTGCTGACTACGCATCATGATGGCGTCAGCAAAGCCACGAACCAACATGACGATAGCGACGATGACATACATGATGCCAAGGCGTTTGTGGTCAACCGAAGTTAGCCACTCTTTCCACAGGTAGGTCCACTTACCAAAGTAAGTAATCAGGCCAAGTAAAGCCGCACCACCGATGATAATTGCAGCGATCGTAACCATGACGATGGGTTCATGGAACGGAACTGCATCCAGTGTCAATTTTCCGAACATCGTATTCTTCCTCAGCCCCTTGAGTTGGCGGCTTCCGCGTGGCTCATGTCCATGCCTTCCATTCCTTCGTGCGAGCTGTGCTCACCTTCCGGTTGGGTCATGTCCATGCTCTGACCGTGAGCCATAAATTTGTTAATCACGTCTTTAAACAAATCGGGTTTCACGTTGGAGAAGTATTCCACCTGGTTGTATTCGCTTGGCACAGCCACTTTCTCGAACGCAGCCATGTCGCTCATGGTGTTCGGTGACTGTTTCGCTTTAGCAACCCATTGGTCGAATGCGGCGCGGTCCTCTGTTGCGATAGCCTTGAACTTCATACCGGAGAAGCCAGGTCCGCTATAGCTTGCGGAGATACCGTCATAGGTACCGGCTTCATTGGCGATCAGATGCAGGCGAGTCTGCATACCGGCCATGGCATAAATCTGGCTGCCCAGACGTGGGATGAAGAAGGAGTTCATCACGGAGTTAGAGGTCACTTTGAAGTACACCGGAGTGTTCGCCGGGAAGGCGATTTCATTCACGGTAGCAATGCCCTGTTCCGGGTAGATGAAGAACCATTTCCAGTCCATGGAAACCACTTCGATGGTAATGGGCTTCTCGTCATGCGCCAGCGGCTTGCTTGGCTCAAGAGCGTGAGTGGTTTTCCAGGTCAGCACGGCAAGGAAAATGATGATTAAGATAGGAACCGTCCAGACCACCGCTTCCACTTTATTGGAGTGTGACCAGTTCGGGCTATACTTCGCATCTTTATTGCTTGCACGGTACTTCCAGGCAAAACCTACAGCCATCAAGATTGCAGGAATAACGACGATCAACATCAGGCCAAATGCCGTCAGTATCAGCGAACGTTGCTCCAGTCCAATCTGTCCTTTGGGATCTAACAGCGCAGAATTACAGCCACTGAGTAATGCAGTGCCTGCAATTAATGACAACCATCCCAAACTTTTATTGTATTTCCTGAGTCTCATTTAACGACCTCAATTCCACGGGACCGGGTGGCGTTTAAAGTGTGTGGGCATTTTACGGGAAGGTTACATTACTGTAAACATCATTGGATCTGTGTTACCGGGTTCTGCCGCACGTGTCACATATGTTGCAAGATATGTCGTTTCAGCATTAAGAACCTGTTGCAACATCACGTTATAACGAAAGGGGACTTCAGGGAGGCGACGCGAGGGTAATTGGTATAACCAATGTAAAAATAAAACAATTGGTTAACAAGTGGTTATCAATAAAGAGACAAATAAAATACAAAAAATAAATGTGTTTCGGCTGAATCGAGTAAGGAAAATAAAACCTATAAAAGGCGTCAATAATTTCCAGATTCTATTGCGCACAAAACAACAAATATTAATTTTTTCAGTTGTTGTTTATTTAGCCGATATAATTACGCAAGGTGATTACAACGGCTAAATAAAGGGGCGCTTACACCAGCCGCGTTTTGCGTAGCGCCAGATAGTCGAGCAAGCCGCCAAACACGATGCCGAAAATGGCGATAGTCACTGCGACTTCCAGCAGTCCGGCGAGGAAGGAGAAGTTAGTGAACGCCAGCGCGTTCAGCGACAGCAACAGCAGCCAGACGGCAAGCAACACGCATCCCGCCATCAAAATCCATAACGCCAGACGGTAGGCCGAACGGAATTCTGTTCGCGGCAGGAAACTTTCGCTCTGTCGCGTGTACTCCAGCGTTTGCCGACACACCAGCAGCAATATCAGGCCCGGAACGGCGGCCACGACGGAGAAAAGATAAAACGTCGACCAGCCATGCGCCTCGACAAACCAACCGGCAACCGGGCCAACATAGACGCGCCCCACGGCAGAAAGCGCTGACAGCAGGGCAAACTGGGTGGCGGAAAATGACTTATTACACAGCGTCATCAGTAGCGCGACGAACGCTGACGTCCCCATTCCCCCGCACAGGTTCTCGAAAAACACCGCCGCAGCCATGCTGAACATGTGCTTGTCGGTCACCGACAGGAGCCAGTATCCGGCGTTAGAGACGCCCTGCAGAATGCCGAAAATCAGTAAAGCGCGAAACAGCGTCAGCCGTTGCATCAACACCCCGCCGTACAGCGCGCCAATAATCGTGGCGATAAGCCCCAGCGTTTTATTGACGACGCCCACTTCTCCGGCGTCAAAGCCCACACCACGAATCAAAAAGGTGGTGGTCAGGCTCATGGCGAAGGCATCACCCAGCTTATAAAGGATGATGAGCAGCAAAATCAGCCAGGCGTTGTTACGTCCGAAGAAATCGCGTAGCGGGGCTGCGACTGCCTGCTCCAGCGTTTTTGGCACCGGAATGCTGTCGGTCGGTTCGGGGGCGAGCAGAGTGGAAATAATACAAGGGATCAGTAATGCTGCCATCAGCCAGTACATGCCTTGCCAGCCGAGCCAGCGGTCGGCCATCCACAGCGCCAGTCCACCGGACACCAGCATGCCGAGGCGATAGCCGAGCACGCTGATTGCCGCACCGGTTCCGCGCTCTTCTGCGGCTAAGACGTCCGTTTTCCAGGCGTCAAACACAATATCTTGCGACGCTGAACAAAAGGCGATCACTACCGCCAGCGCCGCCATCCATCGCAACTGGCTACCGGGCTCCAGAAAACCCATCGCAGCGATGGAGACCAGCAACAAACATTGCGTCGTCAGCAACCAGCCACGACGACGACCTAAAAAGGGCGGTGTGTAGCGGTCCATGACCGGAGACCAGAGAAATTTAAAGACGTAAGCCTGACCGACCAGCGAAAAGAAACCGATGGTTTTCAGGTCGATATTCTCGACGGTCATCCATGCCTGAAGCGTACCGGAGGTCAACGCGAGCGGCAGGCCGGAGGCAAAACCTAACATCAGCAAAATGGCTGATTTCGGTTGTTGAAAAATGCGTAAGTAGTGACTAGGCATGGGCATATAAAGCTGACCCGGCGCGGAGCCGGGTCAGGGGGCAGAAATTAACGAGCGTTCTGTTTGATGAAGTCGTGGACGCTAGTGTCCTGAGACATATCAGTAATCGTATCGGTCAGCACGCTGTTAACCGCGTTGGCGATATTCTTGTTGGTCGCCTGGAACGCGCCTTCAACGGAGTAGCTGGCGCGGTAGTTTTTGGTCATCTTGTTGCCGTTGGCCGCCGTCGCGATGATCGCGATATCGGCCTTGGTGGCGATGTTATAACGCACGTTGCCCTGAGACACATCCGCGTATAGCTGGTTAACAATGATCTGCAGGTTCACCGCACCGTTCGGGCCAACCATATAACCGCGCGAGGTCATCTGTTTTTCCAGTACTTCTTGTAACAGGAAGCGCAGATCGCGGGAGGCCGTCAGTGTCACCAACTGATTGTCGCGGGTCACTTTTGCCAGCGCCTGGTCCGGACGCTGATCGGCGCCGTTGATGCTAACGGTCACGCCCATCAGGCTAGGATCCTGTTGTGGGAGCGTGATTTTAGGCGAAACGTCAATCGTGGTTGGTGGTGTCGCACAGCCCGCCAGCATGAAAAGCGCGATTAACGGGAAGAGGATTTTTTTTAACATGTTCGTGCTCTCAGTAACTCTTAATCATATGGATAGAGAAAAATTCCCGCCATCATAACATCGCCAACGGCGAGGGGAAGTGGGTAACGCATGTAAATTCATCATGTTGTCGGAATAATGAAGTTATAGAGACCAAATTGGGCATTTATGCCATCCCCCAACGGGTTGAATCAGTAAACTTCATCGCGTTGATGGCGAAAATCAGACGAAGGCTAAATTTTTGTTGTAATGGTGCAATGGAACCGGTAAAAGCGGCTAATATTTAAAGGGATGGGTGACATCTCAGCGCCGTTTGAGGAGATATATCATGATGATACGTGAGCAAATAGAAGAAAAATTAAGGGCAGCGTTCCAACCCGTGTTCCTCGAGGTCGTGGATGAAAGCTATCGTCATAATGTCCCGGCTGGCTCAGAAAGCCACTTTAAGGTCGTTCTGGTTAGCGATCGCTTTACCGGCGAGCGTTTTTTGAATCGTCATCGGATGATCTACGGTACATTAACCGCAGAACTGTCTACGACGGTTCACGCGCTGGCTCTGCATACTTATACCATTAAAGAGTGGGAAGGGTTGCAGGATACGATCTTTGCGTCACCTCCCTGTCGTGGTGCGGGAAGCATCGCGTAAAAACGCATTTGCAACTGCTGGCGTTTTTCCAGTATGTTGCTAAAGATTATGTGAAAACGGCCTGCGGGCCGTTTTGTTTTGTCTGAATTTTGCACGAGTCAAACCCTTTTCAGGGCAAGAATAGCCGGGAATTGTGAAAAATGCCGCAGCAACGCGTAATAACCGTTCTCGACTCATAAAAGTGATGCCGCTATAATGCCGCGTCTTATTTGAATGTCTTCGGGATGATTCTGACGACAGGGAATGTGATTGATTAAGAGAACATCCCGGTTCCGCGAAGCTAATAATCTGTGCTTGCGGAGTAGAGTTGACCGAGCACTGTGATTTTTTGAGGTAACAAGATGCAAGTTTCAGTTGAAACCACTCAAGGCCTTGGCCGCCGTGTAACGATTACTATCGCTGCTGACAGCATCGAGACCGCTGTTAAAAGCGAGCTGGTCAACGTAGCGAAGAAAGTGCGTATTGACGGCTTCCGTAAAGGCAAAGTACCGATGAATGTTGTTGCTCAGCGTTATGGCGCGTCCGTTCGCCAGGACGTTCTGGGTGACCTGATGAGCCGCAACTTCGTTGATGCCATCATCAAAGAAAAAATCAATCCGGCTGGCGCACCGAACTACGTTCCGGGCGAATACAAACTGGGTGAAGATTTCACCTACGCGGTAGAATTCGAAGTCTATCCGGAAGTTGAACTGACCGGCCTGGACACAATCGAAGTTGAAAAACCGGTTGTTGAAGTCACCGATGCGGATGTTGACGTGATGCTGGATACCCTGCGCAAACAGCAGGCGACCTGGAAAGATAAAGACGGCGCCGCGGATGCAGAAGACCGCGTTACCCTCGACTTCACCGGTTCTGTAGACGGCGAAGAGTTCGAAGGCGGTAAAGCGTCTGATTTCGTACTGGCGATGGGCCAGGGTCGTATGATCCCGGGCTTTGAAGACGGTATCAAAGGTCACAAAGCGGGCGAAGAGTTCACCATCGACGTGACTTTCCCGGAAGACTACCACGCTGAAAACCTGAAAGGTAAAGCGGCGAAATTCGCCATCAACCTGAAGAAAGTGGAAGAGCGTGAGCTGCCGGAACTGACTGAAGAATTCATCAAACGTTTTGGCGTTGAAGATGGTTCCGTTGCCGGTCTGCGTACTGAAGTCCGTAAAAACATGGAACGCGAGCTGAAAGGCGCGGTGCGTAACCGTGTTAAATCTCAGGCAATCGACGGTCTGGTGAAAGCGAACGACATCGACGTTCCTGCTGCACTGATTGACAGCGAAATCGACGTTCTGCGTCGTCAGGCTGCTCAGCGTTTCGGTGGTAACGAGAAACAAGCGCTGGAACTGCCGCGTGAACTGTTCGAAGAACAGGCTAAGCGTCGCGTAGTTGTGGGTCTGCTGCTGGGCGAAGTGATTCGTACCAATGAACTGAAAGCGGATGAAGATCGCGTGAAGGGCCTGATCGAAGAGATGGCTTCTGCTTACGAAGATCCGAAAGAAGTGATCGAGTTCTACAGCAAAAATAAAGAGCTGATGGACAACATGCGTAACGTCGCTCTGGAAGAGCAGGCGGTTGAAGCGGTTCTGGCGAAAGCCAAAGTGACTGAAAAAGCCACGACCTTCAATGAGCTGATGAACCAGCAGGCGTAATTCCGCTTAAACGCGCGAATTTCGCTCAAAGGCCCGTCACCGTCAGGTGGCGGGTCTTTTTTTTGTCATGACTTTTGCATGGAAGCGTGCGAAAAAGCCCTTTTCGGTGTTAGCGTTCAGGCAAAAGATTGTTATGCTTGAATTATGGCGATGCCGTACCCATAACAGAGGGACTAGCTGATAATCCGTCCATAAGGTTACAATCGGTACAGCAGGTTTTTTCATTTTTTATCCAGGAGACGGAAATGTCATACAGCGGCGAACGAGATAACTTTGCACCCCATATGGCGCTGGTGCCGATGGTCATTGAACAGACCTCACGTGGTGAGCGCTCTTTTGATATCTACTCTCGTCTACTTAAGGAACGTGTCATTTTTCTGACCGGCCAGGTCGAAGATCATATGGCTAACCTGATTGTGGCGCAGATGCTGTTCCTGGAAGCCGAAAACCCGGAAAAAGATATCTACCTGTACATTAACTCTCCGGGCGGCGTAATTACCGCAGGCATGTCGATTTATGACACCATGCAGTTTATTAAGCCAGACGTCAGCACCATTTGTATGGGCCAGGCGGCCTCAATGGGCGCGTTCTTGCTGACGGCCGGGGCGAAAGGTAAACGTTTCTGCCTGCCGAACTCCCGCGTAATGATTCATCAGCCGTTGGGCGGTTACCAGGGCCAGGCAACGGATATTGAAATTCACGCCCGTGAAATCCTGAAAGTTAAAGGGCGCATGAACGAACTTATGGCACACCATACGGGTCAATCTCTTGAGCAGATTGAGCGTGATACTGAGCGCGATCGCTTCCTCTCTGCCGCTGAGGCAGTTGAGTATGGCTTAGTCGACTCGATTTTGACCCATCGTAATTGATGCCCGGGGCGCAACTGTGCCGCTATACTTACCAGGGGCGGCACAACGCGACAAAGCGAGTTGCGCCTGAGAATGGCATTTTGCGTCGTCGTGTGCGGCACAAAGAACAAAGAAGAGGTTTTGACTCATGACAGATAAACGCAAAGATGGCTCGGGCAAATTGTTGTACTGCTCTTTTTGCGGCAAAAGCCAGCATGAAGTGCGTAAGCTCATCGCCGGTCCATCCGTGTATATCTGCGATGAATGTGTCGATCTGTGTAACGACATCATTCGCGAAGAGATTAAGGAAGTAGCACCGCATCGTGAACGCAGTGCGCTGCCGACGCCACACGAAATTCGTAACCATCTTGACGATTACGTCATCGGTCAGGAACAGGCCAAGAAAGTGCTGGCGGTCGCGGTATACAACCACTACAAACGTCTGCGCAACGGCGACACCAGTAATGGCGTCGAGTTGGGCAAAAGTAATATTCTGCTGATCGGTCCGACCGGCTCCGGTAAAACGCTGTTGGCGGAAACGCTGGCGCGCCTGCTGGATGTTCCGTTCACGATGGCGGATGCCACCACGCTGACCGAAGCGGGTTACGTGGGTGAGGACGTTGAGAACATCATCCAGAAACTGTTGCAGAAGTGCGACTACGATGTGCAGAAAGCGCAGCGTGGTATTGTCTATATCGATGAAATTGACAAGATTTCCCGTAAGTCTGACAACCCGTCGATCACCCGTGACGTTTCCGGTGAAGGCGTACAGCAGGCGCTGCTGAAACTGATCGAAGGGACGGTTGCTGCCGTTCCGCCGCAGGGTGGACGTAAACATCCGCAGCAGGAATTCTTGCAGGTGGATACCTCTAAGATCCTGTTCATCTGTGGCGGTGCGTTTGCCGGCCTGGATAAAGTGATCGCCAACCGCGTTGAAACCGGCTCCGGCATTGGTTTTGGTGCAACGGTGAAAGCGAAATCCGACAAGGCCAGCGAAGGCGAACTGCTCTCGCAGGTTGAGCCGGAAGATTTGATCAAGTTTGGTCTGATTCCTGAGTTTATTGGTCGTCTGCCGGTTGTGGCAACGCTGAGCGAACTGAGCGAAGAAGCGCTGATCCAGATCCTGAAAGAGCCGAAAAACGCGCTGACCAAGCAGTATCAGGCGCTGTTCAATCTGGAAGGCGTTGACCTGGAGTTCCGCGACGAAGCGCTGGATGCGATTGCCCGCAAAGCCATGGCGCGTAAAACCGGTGCCCGTGGTCTGCGTTCCATCGTAGAAGCCGCGCTGCTGGATACCATGTATGATCTGCCTTCGATGGAAGACGTCGAAAAAGTGGTGATTGATGAGTCGGTGATCGGCGGTCAGAGCAAGCCATTACTGATTTACGGCAAGCCGGAAGCCCAGCAGGCATCTGGTGAATAATTAGCCAATCCATACAATCAGTTAATCAAAAAGGGGGGATTTTATCTCCCCTTTACTTTTTCCGTAATCATGGCGTTGAATGTGTGGGAAACATCCCCATATACTGACATACATGTTAAAGGTGGCATGAAGCACAGCTATGCCATCTGATTACCTGGCGGACACTAAACTAAGAGAGAGCTCTATGAATCCTGAGCGTTCTGAACGCATTGAAATCCCCGTATTGCCGTTGCGCGATGTGGTGGTTTATCCGCACATGGTCATACCCTTGTTTGTAGGGCGGGAAAAATCTATCCGTTGTCTGGAAGCGGCTATGGACCATGATAAAAAAATCATGCTGGTCGCCCAGAAGGAAGCATCAACGGATGAGCCGGGTGTAAACGATCTTTTCACCGTCGGGACCGTGGCCTCTATTTTGCAGATGCTGAAACTGCCTGACGGCACCGTCAAAGTGCTGGTCGAAGGGTTACAGCGTGCGCGTATTTCTGCGCTGTCTGATAACGGCGAGCACTTCTCTGCGAAAGCGGAATACCTTGATTCGCCTGCTATTGACGAGCGCGAACAGGAAGTGCTGGTACGCACGGCGATCAGCCAGTTCGAAGGCTACATCAAGCTGAACAAGAAAATCCCACCAGAAGTACTGACGTCGCTCAATAGCATTGACGATCCGGCGCGTCTGGCGGACACCATCGCTGCCCATATGCCGCTGAAGCTGGCGGATAAGCAGTCCGTACTGGAGATGTCAGACGTGAACGAGCGTCTGGAGTATCTGATGGCGATGATGGAGTCTGAAATCGATCTGCTGCAGGTTGAGAAGCGCATTCGCAACCGCGTGAAAAAGCAGATGGAGAAATCTCAGCGTGAGTACTATCTGAATGAGCAGATGAAGGCGATTCAGAAAGAACTCGGCGAAATGGACGATGCGCCGGACGAAAACGAAGCGCTGAAGCGGAAGATCGACGCGGCAAAAATGCCGAAAGAGGCGAAAGAGAAAGCCGAAGCTGAACTGCAGAAGCTGAAAATGATGTCGCCGATGTCAGCGGAAGCGACCGTCGTGCGTGGTTACATCGACTGGATGGTTCAGGTGCCGTGGAATGCGCGTAGCAAGGTTAAAAAAGACCTGCGTCAAGCGCAGGAAATCCTTGATACCGACCATTATGGTCTGGAGCGTGTGAAAGACCGCATCCTTGAGTATCTCGCGGTACAAAGCCGTGTGAACAAAATCAAGGGGCCGATCCTGTGCCTGGTGGGACCGCCGGGGGTAGGTAAAACCTCTCTGGGTCAGTCCATCGCCAAAGCGACCGGGCGTAAATACATCCGTATGGCGCTGGGCGGCGTGCGTGATGAAGCGGAAATTCGTGGCCACCGTCGGACATACATCGGTTCAATGCCGGGTAAACTGATCCAGAAAATGGCGAAAGTGGGCGTGAAAAACCCGCTGTTCCTGCTCGATGAGATCGACAAAATGTCTTCCGACATGCGTGGCGATCCGGCATCTGCACTGCTTGAGGTGCTGGATCCCGAGCAGAACGTGGCCTTCAGCGATCACTACCTGGAAGTGGACTACGATCTCAGCGACGTGATGTTTGTCGCGACCTCCAACTCCATGAACATTCCAGCGCCGCTGCTGGATCGTATGGAAGTGATCCGTCTGTCCGGGTATACCGAAGACGAGAAGCTGAACATTGCCAAACAGCACCTGTTGCCGAAGCAGATTGAGCGTAACGCGCTGAAGAAAGGCGAGCTGACGGTCGACGACAGCGCCATTATCGGCATTATTCGTTACTACACTCGTGAGGCTGGCGTGCGTAGTCTGGAACGTGAAATTTCCAAACTGTGCCGGAAAGCGGTTAAGCAGTTGCTGCTGGATAAGTCACTGAAACACATTGTGATCAATGGCGATAACCTGCACGACTACCTGGGTGTACAGCGCTTTGACTATGGTCGCGCGGACAATGAAAACCGCGTAGGCCAGGTGACAGGTCTGGCGTGGACGGAAGTGGGCGGCGATCTGCTGACCATCGAAACCGCCTGCGTGCCTGGCAAAGGCAAGCTGACCTACACCGGTTCGCTGGGTGAAGTGATGCAGGAGTCCATTCAGGCTGCATTGACCGTGGTGCGTGCGCGTGCGGAAAAACTGGGTATTAATCCGGACTTTTACGAAAAACGCGACATTCACGTTCACGTTCCTGAAGGGGCGACGCCGAAAGACGGTCCGAGCGCCGGTATTGCGATGTGTACCGCACTGGTTTCCTGCCTGACCGGTAACCCGGTGCGTGCCGATGTGGCGATGACCGGTGAGATCACCCTGCGTGGTCAGGTGCTGCCGATCGGTGGGTTAAAAGAAAAACTTCTGGCTGCGCACCGTGGTGGTATTAAAACGGTCTTAATTCCGGATGAAAACAAACGCGACCTGGAAGAGATTCCGGACAATGTTATTGCCGATTTGGACATCCATCCGGTGAAACGCATTGAAGAGGTTCTGACGCTCGCATTGCAAAATGAACCCTCTGGAATGCAGGTTGTGACGGCAAAATAGTGACCTCGCGCAAAGAGCACTAATAAAAACAGGGCTGGCAGGCCATTTCGTACTTGCCAGCCTTTTTTTGTATAGCTAATTTAGATGACGGATTGGGCTTGCCATCATTATCGGGTGTTGTAAGGGCATGGCAGGCCTGATATAACTGCTGCGCGGTCGCACTTTGAAGGATTCTGGTGCGATATAAATTATAATGAGGAAGAGAAGAGTGAATAAATCTCAACTGATCGACAAAATTGCTGCAGGGGCTGATATCTCCAAAGCTGCGGCAGGGCGTGCGTTAGACGCAATTATTGCTTCTGTTACCGAATCTCTGAAAGAAGGGGATGACGTTGCGCTGGTAGGTTTTGGTACTTTTGCTGTTAAAGAGCGTGCTGCCCGTACTGGCCGCAACCCGCAAACAGGTAAAGAGATCGCCATTGCTGCCGCCAAAGTACCTGGTTTCCGTGCAGGTAAAGCACTGAAAGACGCAGTAAACTAAGCGTGATCCCCTTCCGGGGACAGGACTCAGTACAAGGGCGCATCAATTGATGTGCCTTTTTTGTTTTTGCAGCGATTTTCTACATGTTGTGGGCTGACAATCGCCCCTGTTTCTTGTCACAATAGGCCTTTATGCGCAGCGTTCAGGAAACGCTATGCTGCGTAACGCGTATATACACAAGGCATTCACGTTTCATCGGGGCAGTTAACGACGAGGCCGCGTGAAAGATGCCGTGTATAGTCACCTACAGCGGAGTGTGGTTACACCATGATGGACAGCTTACGCACGGCTGCTAACAGTCTCGTGCTCAAGATTATTTTCGGAATCATTATCGTGTCGTTCATTCTGACCGGCGTGAGTGGTTACCTGATTGGCGGAGGCAACAACTACGCCGCTAAAGTGAATGACCAGGAAATCAGCCGTGGGCAGTTTGAGAATGCGTTCAACAGCGAACGTAATCGCATGCAGCAACAGTTGGGCGATCAGTACTCTGAGCTTGCGGCAAACGAAGGTTACATGAAAACCCTGCGCCAGCAGACGCTTAATCGTCTGATTGATGAAGCGCTGCTTGATCAGTATGCCCGCGAACTCAAACTGGGCATCAGCGACGAGCAGGTGAAGCAGGCGATTTTCTCCACGCCGGCATTCCAGGTCGATGGCAAATTTGATAACAACCGTTATAACGCGATTGTTAATCAGATGGGGATGACCGCTGACCAGTATGCGCAAGCCTTGCGTAACCAACTGACTACACAGCAGCTTATCAGCGGCGTCGCGGGCACCGATTTTATGCTCAAGGGTGAGACTGATGAGCTGGCGGCGCTGGTTGCACAGCAACGTGTCGTCCGTGAAGCCACGATTGACGTCAATGCTCTTGCAGCGAAGCAGTCGGTGACGGATCAGGAAGTGGCCAGCTACTACGAGCAGCACAAAAACAGCTTCATGACTCCGGAACAGTTCCGCGTCAGCTACATCAAGCTGGACGCCGCCTCGATGCAAAAGCCGGTTAGCGATGAAGATATCCAGTCTTATTACGATCAGCATCAGGATCAGTTCACCCAGGCACAGCGTAGCCGTTACAGCATCATCCAGACTAAAACGGAAGATGAAGCGAAAGCGGTACTCGACGCGCTGAACAAAGGTGGTGATTTTGCTGCGCTGGCGAAAGAGAAATCGGCCGACATCATCTCTGCCCGCAACGGCGGCGATATGGGTTGGCTGGAAGACGCCACCACGCCGGAAGAGCTGAAAAATGCCGGGCTGAAAGAGAAGGGCCAGCTTTCTGGCGTGATTAAATCCTCTGTTGGCTTTCTGGTTGTGCGTCTGGACGACATTCAGCCGGCGGTTGTGAAGCCGCTGAACGAAGTCCGTGATGACATCGCAGCGAAAGTGAAACAGGAAAAAGCGCTGGATGCTTACTTTGCTTTACAGCAGAAAGTGAGCGATGCGGCGAACAATGATACGGAATCTCTGGCGGGTGCCGAACAGGCAGCTGGCGCGAAAGCGGTACAGACGGGCTGGTTCAGTCACGAGAACCTGCCGGAAGAGCTGAATTTCAAACCGGTATCAGACGCCATTTTTGATGGTGCTCTGATGGGTGAAAACGGCGCGCCGGGCAGAAACTCCGATATCATCACCGTCGATGGCGATCGCGCGTTTGTTCTGCGTATCAGCGATCACAAGGCAGAGGCCGTGAAGCCGCTGTCTGAGGTGAAAGATCAGGTTACGGCGCTGGTTAAGCACAACAAGGCAGAGCAGCAGGCTAAACTGGATGCGGAAAAACTGCTGGTTGAGCTGAAGGCGGGTAAAGGCGCAGAAGCGATGAAAGCCGCTGGTCTGAGCTTTGGAGAGTCTAAAACGCTGAGCCGTACGGGCCAGGATCCGGTTAGCCAGGCGGCGTTTGGTCTGAGCCTGCCGGCGAAAGATAAGCCGAGCTATGGCATTGCCAACGATATGCAGGGCAATGTGGTTTTGCTGGCTCTGGACGACGTGAAAGCGGGCTCCATGCCGGAAGATCAGAAGAAAGCGATGGTTCAGGGGATCACCCAGAACAATGCGCAGATTGTCTTTGAGGCATTGATGAGTAACCTGCGTAAATCGGCGAAAATCAAAATCGGCGATGCGATGGATCAACAGCCGTAATCGTCGAGACGTCTCGCAAATCATTGCACAACCGTTGTAACACCTGAAGGCCGCTTTCGCGGCCTTTTCCATTTCTGACATTTGCCATTTGTTCGTTGGTTTTAACCTCGTTATCGTGATTCCACTGTTCACTAACAAGGAGAAAACAGTATGAAACATGGAATCAAAGCGTTACTTATCACCCTTTCCTTCGCCTGCGCGGGTATGACGCAAAGCGCGCTGGCGGCGTCATCGACAGCGGCAGTGAAAAGCCCGGCGGTGGAGACCAGCGCACAAGCACCGGTTGCAGGGCAAAACAAATCCGCGGTTCCGGCGAAAGCCAGCACCGAAGAGGGCACCAGGGTCAGCATCAATACCGCATCGGCAGAAGAGCTGGCGCGCGCGATGAACGGTGTTGGCCTGAAGAAAGCACAGGCGATCGTCAGCTATCGTGATGAGTACGGTCCGTTTAAAACGGTGGAAGATCTCAAACAAGTACCGGGGATGGGCAACGCGTTAGTGGAGCGCAATCTGTCTGCTTTAACACTTTAATCACTTGCGCACTGGCAAATATTTGCCAGACTGAGAGAGGTCATACCAGTTATGACCTCTCTACTCCTGTCTCTCTATAACAAAAACGTAAGGTCTCTGCGCTATGCAAACACAGATTAAGGTTCGTGGTTATCATCTTGATGTCTACCAGCACGTGAATAATGCCCGCTATCTTGAGTTTCTGGAGGAAGCCCGCTGGGATGGCCTGGAGAGCAGCGATAGCTTTCAATGGATGACTGCCCACAATATCGCTTTCGTGGTGGTCAACATCAATATTAACTATCGCCGTCCGGCGGTTCTGAGTGATCTGCTAACCGTCACCAGTCAGGTGCAACAGCTAAACGGGAAAAGCGGTATTCTAAGCCAGGTGATTACGCTGGAACCGGAAGGACAGGTGGTGGCTGATGCGCTTATTACGTTCGTCTGTATTGATCTGAAATCGCAAAAAGCGCTGCCGCTGGAAGGGGAGTTACGCGAAAAGCTGGAGCAGATGGTGAAGTAGGGGTGGATGATCCAACTGTTGGCCGGATAAGGTGCCAGGCACCGCCATCCGGCGAAACCCGCAATTATTTCAAGCCGGTCTTCTGCTTCATTGCCGCCATTATGACCGGTTTATCTGCCAGGTAATGATTCAGGCCATTTGCGCGTAGATTACAGGCCGCGCAGTGGCCGCAACCGTCGCCCTTGATGCCGTTATAGCAGGTCAGCGTTTCTTCACGTACCAGATCCAGCTTGCCCCAATAATCTGCCAGCGCCCAGGTTTCGGCTTTATCAATCCACATCAGTGGCGTTTCAAAGCGGATATCTTTCGCCATCCCCAGTTTAATGGCGTGATTCAGCGCCTCGACAAAATCATTGCGGCAGTCAGGGTAACCAGAGAAATCGGTCTCGCAGACGCCGGTAATCACCGCTTCTGCTTTTACCTGATAAGCATAAATCGCCGCCAGGGTCAGAAACAGAATATTACGTCCAGGGACAAAGGTATTCGGGATCCCATCGGCATCCGGTTCATAATCCGGAACCGGGATGTTGTCACGGGTCAGGCTGCTGACTGCCAGTTCACTCAGCAGCGTCACGTCCAGTACTTTGTGTGCACGTGCACCCAGTTTCAGGGCCAGATCACGTGCAACATCAATCTCCGCGCGATGGCGCTGACCATAATCAAAGGTCACGCAATGCACTTCATCATACTGATGCAGCGCCTGCACCAGACAGGTGGTGGAGTCCTGGCCTCCACTGAATACTACGACGGCACGTTTCATGGTTAATCCTGATAAGTTACTGTACACAAAGCCATTCAAATTGCATCGAGACGAAAAGTCTGAGAATCTCCTGGAGTTTACATAAGTAAATGACAGGGGTGAACAGACGTAGCCGACAAAGAGGCAGTTTGAAGAATGACGTGTATAAAGCCGCTATGGTAGCGCCAGAGTTGCCTGGCGACCAGCTTCTTCACGACGCGGGTGGTGGTAGCCAGGCTTCGGTGAACTCAAACCAGCCGCGCGGATTCAACCGCACCCCGTTCACACCAGGCGGTGCGCTGATGCGATAGTGATAGTTAAACAGCGGCGTCAGCGTCGCGTCATCCATCAGGCTGGCGAAAACTTGCCGCAGCGCGGCATAGCGATGATCCTCTTCCGGTCTGATTTGCAGCGCATCCAGCGTGGCCTGAAGATGTGAGAATGTTGGTGCATCAAGCACGTGCGGCCAAAGTGAATCACAGCGTAGCCACTGTTCGAGTGTATATTCGGGCGCTTCGCCAATCAGGCGGTCTCCCATCAGCAGATCCGCTTCGGCAAGCCGTTGGCAGCCGTCCCAGGTTTTCGCGTTATGAAAAATCAGCGTCAGTTCGCAGCCGAGGGCGGCCAGCGTGTGGCGCAGGTGTTCTGCCATAGTATGCAGTTCCACCGGCAGGTGATAAACCAGCGTCATTTTTTTCGGTAGTTCAACTGATTCCAGCCCCTCCCACTGCGGAATGGCCCAGCCAGGCAACAATTCGTTGCAGGGCGTAATCAGGTTTTCTCTCACATCCAGCGTTTGCAGCAGTGAAGAACGATGAATAAGGCTGACCAGCCGACGAGCCTGCAGTGGCGTCAGGTGGGCGCTTTTTTTCAGCGCGAGATAGCAAAAGCCGAGACTGATGCCGGTACTTACCGGGCTCACCGTGGCGAGCTCTTCGGGTTTGCCAATGGTTATCTGCACCGGATGGCGACAACTGGTGCCGAGATCTTGCTCAAAAAGCTGAGGGGTGATCCAGTATTCAATGGCTTTGAGCAGTGGATGTACGAGATGGTAATGGTCATGGCTTTCCAGACGTACCAGTTCGGGCGTAAACAGCGTCAGACGAAAAGGTCCCGTTCCGATGACGGGGTGTTCCGGATGTGCCAGCAGGCTGCCGTAGCTTGCCAGCCGGTGCGCCAGCCAGAAATCCGGGCGGTGCAGGATAAACGTCAGGCACTGCGGATGCGTCACCTCAATGTGCTTTACGCTGATAAACAGCCGGTTCAGTGCCGGGAGTTTGCGCAACATCAGCAGTCGCTGATGAAGCTGTGTGGTTTCTACCGCGTCACCGTTGTGCCAGAACAGCGTCGAGCGGATATAGAAGTCCCAGCGCAACCCGTCGGCGGAAATATCCCAGTGGTGGGCTAAATCCCCGCAGGGCCGCTGCGTCTGGCTGTCAAAACGGGTCAGTCCGGAGAAAATCTGCCCTGCGAGATGTTGCTCGGCGCGACCGGGAAGAAAACCAGAATGCAGCGGTTCAAGCTGACGGTAATAGGGAATACGCAGCGTGGGCGTGTCGTTTTGCCATTGACCCCCCATAAAGGGCTGCAGCATGGCCCGCAGTTCACCGGGTGCCAGTTGCGCCAGCTCCAGTACGCTAAGCTGTTGGCCCTTCTCCAGCGCCTGTTCCATCATCGCCGTGCGCAATGATTCCGGGGCCACCAGAAAACGCAGTTGCCCGCGCTTACCGCGTCCGGACTGCGCCTCCCAGACCAGCCAACCTGATTCCTGCGCCTGGCGCAACAACGTGCGGACGTGCCGCTCACTACAGAAGCAGCGTTCAGCCAGTTCCCCGACGGTCACGTGCTGCGGTTCGCCGTTAGAAGGCTGCCAGAGTCGCTGGTACTGATTAAGCCGATTGAGAAGTCGCATATAAACCCGGAACAATTTCTTTTATCTATTCACTATTACTTCCGTATATCTCAGGTAATACTGAATCACAAGTTAATCCGTCACCGAGTGGAGAAAGAGATGGCACGCCTGGCTGCATTTGATATGGATGGCACCCTGTTGATGCCAAATCACCTTTTGGGTGATGAAACGCTCTCTACTCTGGCGCGTCTGCGCGAACGTGACATTACCCTGACGTTTGCCACCGGACGCCATGTACTGGAAATGCGCCATATTCTCGGCACTTTTTCTCTCGATGCTTTTCTGATCACCGGTAACGGGACACGCATTCACTCGCTGGAAGGCGAGGTGCTGCACCGTCAGGATCTGGATCCGGCTGTTGCTGAGATCGTCCTGCATCAGCACTGGGACACACAGGCGAGTATGCATGTCTTCAACGATAACGGCTGGTTTACCGGACAAGAGATCCCCGAGATGCTGCACGCCCACGTCTATAGCGGTTTTCGCTATCAGATTGTGGATGTCGCGCGTATTCCGGCAGATCGGGTGACTAAAGTTTGCTTCTGTGGCGATCATGACGATTTGACGCGGCTGAAAATTCAGCTTGAAGAGGTACTGGGCGCACGAGCCCATCTTTGTTACTCGGCGATCGATTGCCTGGAAGTACTGCCGGTAGGCTGTAACAAAGGTTCTGCACTGGAGGTCCTGAGCGGACATCTGGGGCTGTCGCTGGCGGAATGTATGGCGTTTGGTGACGCGATGAACGATCGCGAAATGCTTGGCAGCGTCGGCCGTGGCCTGATCATGGGCAATGCCATGCCGCAGCTTATTGCCGAACTTCCCCATTTACCGGTGATTGGTCATTGTCGCAACCAGGCGGTATCACACTTTTTGACACATTGGCTGGACTATCCAAATCTTCCTTATTCCCCCGAATGAGAGACCCTACCAGCACCGGGCGTTCAGCCCGGTTTTTTTTGATTTAATGCGTATTCAGCAACCGCACCAGCTCTGCTTTCGCCGCGCGAAGATCGCCAATATGGGCGCTCACCCATTCAGCATGGTAGTAGGTGTCCAGATAGCGTTCGCCGCTGTCGCACAGTAGCGTCACCAGCGAACCGGTTTCTCCGGCTTCGCGCATGCGGGCGGCCAGTTGCAACATTCCCCACATATTGGTGCCCGTAGAGGCGCCGACTTTGCGGCCCAGTTGTGTTTCCAGCCAGTGCGCGGTCGCCACGCTGGCGGCATCCGGTACGCGCAGCATCTCATCGACCACGTCGGCAATGAATGACGGTTCGACGCGCGGGCGTCCAATTCCTTCAATTTTGCTGCCGACAGGGCTACGCAGCGTAGCATCACGCGACTGCCAGAAAGGCAGGAAGACGGAGTTTTCCGGGTCCACCACCATCAATTTTGTATCGTAACCCTGGCAGCGGATGTAGCGGCCAATGGTCGCGGAGGTCCCGCCGGTTCCGGCGCTCATCACAATGTGTTTCGGTACGGGATGCGGTTCACACTGCATCTGGCGGAAGATGCTGTCGGCGATATTGTTGTTACCGCGCCAGTCGGTGGCGCGTTCGGCATAGGTGAACTGATCCATATAATGGCCGTTCAACTCATGCGCCAGTTGTTCTGACGCCGCATAAATCTCGCAGGCGCTGTCCACGAAATGACAGCGACCACCGTAAAATTCAATCTGTTCGATTTTCCGTTTGGCCGTGCAGGCGGGCATGACGGCGATAAACGGCAGCCCCAGCAGGCGCGCGAAATAGGCTTCGGAGACTGCCGTTGAACCGGAAGAGGATTCGATAATAGTTGTGCCTTCCTTAATCCAGCCATTGCACAACCCATAGAGGAACAGCGAACGCGCCAGCCGGTGCTTCAGGCTACCGGTCGGGTGGGTGCTTTCATCTTTCAGATAGAGCTGGATATCCGGAAATACCGGTAATGGCAGGCGGATAAGATGAGTATCCGCCGAGCGCTGATAATCCGCGTTAATCTCATTGATGGCATTTTTAACCCAGGTGCTGTTCATCATTAATATCCATTTGTCATTTTGTGCCAAGAGTAGCGAAAAGCACGGAAAAAATTGTTGCCATTTAGCCTTTAAAATAGAATGTAAGGAGAAAATTCTTCTCTGAGGTGCCGGTATGTTAGATAAAATTGACCGTAAGCTGCTTGCATTGTTGCAACAGGACTGCACCCTCTCTTTGCAGGCGCTGGCGGATGCCGTTAATCTGACCACCACACCCTGCTGGAAACGCCTCAAACGACTGGAAGATGAGGGAATTCTGGTCGGTAAAGTCGCACTGCTGGATCCGGAAAAACTGGGGCTGGGATTAACTGCCTTTGTGCTCATTAAAACCCAGCATCACAGCAGTGACTGGTATTGCCGCTTCGTGACGGTGGTCAGTGAGATGCCGGAGGTGTTGGGCTTCTGGCGCATGGCCGGGGAGTACGACTACCTGATGCGGGTTCAGGTGGCCGACATGAAGCGCTATGACGACTTCTATAAACGTCTGGTCAATAGCGTTCCCGGTCTGTCGGACGTCACGTCGAGCTTTGCCATGGAACAGATTAAATACACCACTGCGCTGCCAATCGAATAACTCTCCCGGCACGATTTGCCGGAAAATCAGGTCAGGACATAATACGTGCGATTATTTGCTCAATTAAGCTGGTATTTTCGCCGGGAGTGGCGTCGCTACCTCGGGGCGGTTGCCTTGCTTATCCTCATCGCTATTCTGCAACTCATTCCACCAAAAGTGGTCGGTATTGTGGTGGATGGCGTATCTACACAACGCTTTACGCCGCAACAGATCATGCTGTGGATTGGCACCATCGCCCTGATTGCCGTGGTGGTCTATCTGTTGCGCTATGTCTGGCGCGTGCTGCTGTTTGGTGCGTCTTACCAACTGGCGGTGGAGCTACGCGAAGATTATTACCGCCAACTCAGCCGCCAGCATCCTGAATTTTATCTGCGCCACCGCACTGGTGATCTCATGGCGCGCGCCACCAATGATGTCGACCGCGTGGTCTTTGCCGCCGGGGAAGGGGTTCTGACGCTGGTGGATTCGCTGGTGATGGGCTGTGCGGTGCTGATTGTGATGTCCACGCAGATCAGCTGGCAGCTTACGCTGTTTGCTCTACTGCCGATGCCGGTAATGGCGCTGATGATCAAACGCTACGGCGATCGTCTGCATGATCGTTTCAGACTGGCACAGGCGGCGTTCTCCAGTCTCAATGACCGTACCCAGGAGAGCCTGACCAGTATTCGTATGATCAAAGCCTTTGGTCTGGAGGATCGGCAGTCCGCACTGTTTGCGGCTGATGCGGAAGATACCGGGAAGAAAAACATGCGCGTGGCGCGTATTGATGCCCGTTTTGATCCGACGATTTATATCGCCATCGGCACGGCGAACCTGCTGGCTATCGGTGGCGGCAGTTGGATGGTCGTACAAGGTTCGCTGACGCTGGGACAACTGACCAGCTTCATGATGTACCTCGGGCTGATGATTTGGCCGATGCTGGCGCTGGCGTGGATGTTTAACATCGTGGAACGCGGTAGCGCCGCTTACGGTCGTATTCGCGCGATGCTGGCCGAAGCGCCGGTGGTGAATGATGGCAGCGAACCGGTGCCGGAAGGGCGGGGCGAACTGGCGGTGGCGATCCGTGCGTTCTGCTATCCGCAAACCACGCACCCGACGCTGGAAAACGTCAATTTTCAGCTTAAGCCTGGGCAGATGCTCGGCATCTGCGGGCCGACAGGCGCGGGTAAAAGTACTGTGTTGTCGCTGATTCAGCGCCATTTCGATATCACCGAGGGGGATATCCGCTTTCATGACATCCCTCTGCCACGCCTGCAACTGGATAGCTGGCGCAGTCGGCTGGCGGTGGTCAGTCAGACGCCATTCCTGTTTTCAGATACCGTGGCGAATAACATTGCGCTGGGCTGCCCCAGCGCCACGCAACAGGATATTGAACATGTGGCGCGTTTAGCCAGCGTACATGAGGATATTCTTCGTCTGCCGCAGGGCTACGATACCGAGGTCGGCGAGCGCGGCGTGATGCTTTCTGGCGGACAGAAACAGCGTATCTCCATTGCGCGGGCGCTGTTGCTGAATGCCGAAATCCTGGTCCTGGACGACGCCCTGTCGGCGGTGGACGGGCGAACGGAGCATCAGATCTTGCACAATCTGCGCCAGTGGGGAGAAGGGCGAACGGTGATTATCAGCGCGCACCGCCTCTCGGCGCTGACTGAAGCGAGCGAAATCATCGTGATGCAGCATGGGCATATCGCGCAGCGCGGCGATCACGAGGCGCTGGTGCAGCAGGCGGGGTGGTATCGCGATATGTACCGTTATCAGCAACTGGAAGCGGCGCTTGATGATGCACCGGAAAATAACGAGGAGGCGGCAAATGCGTAGTTTTGGGCAGTTATGGCCGACCCTCAAACGCCTGCTGGCCTATGGATCGCCATGGCGAAAACCATTAGGCGTTGCAGTGATTATGCTGTGGGTCGCGGCGGCCGCAGAAGTCAGCGGGCCGCTACTGATAAGCTACTTCATCGACAACATGGTGGCTAAAAATAATCTGCCGCTGGGGAGGGTGACCGGACTCATTGCCGCCTATCTTGGGCTGCAGATTCTCGCCGCCAGTCTGCACTATGCTCAGTCGCTGTTGTTTAACCGCGCAGCGGTCGGCGTGGTGCAGCAATTGCGTACCGACGTGATGGATGCCGCGCTGCGCCAGCCGTTGAGTGAATTTGACACGCAGCCCGTCGGACAGCTCATTTCGCGCGTCACCAACGATACCGAAGTGATCCGCGATCTGTATGTCACGGTAGTCGCGACAGTTCTGCGCAGCGCGGCCCTGATTGGCGCGATGCTGGTGGCAATGTTCAGTCTCGACTGGCGCATGGCGCTGGTGGCGATCCTGATTTTCCCGGCGGTGCTGGTGGTGATGATTATCTATCAGCGTTACAGCACGCCGATAGTCCGCCGCGTGCGGGCTTATCTCGCCGATATTAATGACGGTTTCAACGAAGTGATCAACGGCATGAGCGTGATCCAGCAGTTTCGCCAGCAGGCGCGCTTTGGCGAGAGGATGGGGGAAGCCAGCCGCTCGCATTATCTGGCGCGTATGCAGACGTTGCGTTTAGATGGCTTCTTATTACGGCCTCTGCTGAGCCTGTTTTCCGCGCTCATTCTCTGCGGTCTGTTGATGTTGTTCAGTTTTACGTCGGCAGGGACAATAGAAGTCGGGGTGCTCTACGCCTTTATCAGTTATCTGGGACGCCTGAATGAACCGCTGATCGAACTGACCACTCAGCAGTCGATGCTGCAACAGGCCGTGGTGGCCGGGGAGCGCGTGTTTGAACTGATGGACGGGCCGCGCCAGCGTTACGGGCAGGACCCGCGACCGCTGGCGTCCGGGCAGATTGACGTTGAGGATGTGTCGTTCGCCTACCGCGATGATAATCTGGTGCTGCAAAATGTCAGCCTTTCCGTACCGTCCCGCAGTTTTGTTGCACTGGTTGGGCATACCGGCAGCGGTAAAAGTACGCTTGCCAGTCTGCTGATGGGCTATTACCCACTGAGTCAGGGGGAGATTCGCCTTGACGGGCGTCCATTACGTTCACTGAGTCACAGCGCGTTGCGTCAGGGCGTCGCGATGGTGCAACAGGATCCGGTGGTCATGGCGGATTCATTCCTGGCAAACGTGACGCTGGGGCGGGATATCTCTGAAGAACAAGTGTGGCAAGCCCTGGAGACGGTGCAACTGGCGGAACTGGCTCGCGGGATGAGCGAAGGCATTCATACCCAACTTGGTGAGCAGGGGAACAATCTCTCCGTCGGGCAGAAACAGCTGCTGGCGCTGGCGCGGGTGCTGGTGGCAACGCCGCAAATTTTGATCCTCGACGAAGCGACTGCCAGTATCGATTCCGGTACCGAGCAGGCCATTCAACATGCGCTGGCCGCCGTGCGCGAACACACCACGCTGGTGGTGATTGCGCACCGACTGTCGACCATTGTTGAGGCGGACACCATTCTGGTGCTTCATCGTGGACAGGCGGTAGAGCGTGGTACTCATCAGCAACTGCTTGCGGCGCAAGGGCGCTACTGGCAGATGTATCAGCTCCAGCTCGCTGGCGAAGAGCTTGCCGCCAGCGTTCGCGAGGAGTCGCTTCCCGCCTGATGCACCGCCACTGCCGGGTCGCTTCGGCGGTGGTGCAAAAATGTAACGCATCATGCACTGCCATGGTGCGTTTTTCTTTTCCCGTTCCGTTTTCCATTCTGAATCGCCCGTCAGACGGCCTGTAGAACAGACATCGGCCCCGCTTTTTCAATTCTGGCATACCCCTTGCAATACCTCAGTCGTGTAGTCGCACCATATGCCGAATTCTGACTGGAGGGGATCTATGAAGCTGGTTACCGTGGTAATCAAACCGTTCAAACTGGAAGACGTTCGCGAAGCGCTCTCTTCTATTGGTATTCAAGGGCTGACCGTCACCGAAGTGAAAGGGTTCGGACGTCAGAAGGGTCATGCCGAGTTATATCGGGGTGCAGAGTACAGCGTCAACTTCCTGCCTAAAGTGAAGATTGATGTGGCCATTGCCGACGACCAACTGGATGAAGTGATCGATGTCATCAGCAAGGCGGCCTACACCGGAAAAATTGGCGACGGCAAAATTTTCGTCGCGGAGCTGCAACGCGTCATTCGTATTCGCACCGGCGAAGCTGACGAAGCGGCGCTGTAAAGCCTGGCACACAGTAACGGGAAACGACAAAATGAAGATAGCAACGATGAAAACGGGCCTTGCTTCGCTGGCGCTGCTGCCAGGTCTCGCGATGGCTGCTCCGGCAGTGGCGGATAAAGCCGATAACGCCTTTATGATGATTTGTACCGCGCTGGTGCTGTTTATGACCATACCGGGTATCGCCCTGTTTTACGGCGGTTTGATCCGCGGGAAGAACGTCCTGTCGATGCTGACGCAGGTCACCGTCACCTTTGCGCTGGTGTGCATCATATGGGTGGTGTTTGGTTATTCACTGGCATTCGGCGAAGGGAACAGCTTCTTCGGTAACTTCAACTGGGTGATGCTGAAAAACATTGAACTGACCGCCGTAATGGGCAGTATCTACCAGTATATTCACGTTGCTTTCCAGGGATCGTTTGCCTGTATTACTGTCGGCCTGATCGTCGGTTCGCTGGCGGAACGCATCCGTTTCTCGGCCGTCCTGATCTTCGTGGTGGTCTGGCTGACCCTCTCCTACATTCCGATTGCTCATATGGTGTGGGGCGGCGGCCTGTTGGGATCGCACGGTGCGCTGGACTTTGCCGGCGGTACCGTCGTGCATATCAACGCCGCCATCGCTGGCCTGGTGGGGGCCTACCTGATTGGCAAACGTGTGGGCTTCGGCAAAGAGGCGTTCAAACCGCATAACCTGCCGATGGTCTTTACTGGTACGGCGATCCTCTATATCGGTTGGTTCGGCTTTAACGCCGGTTCCGCAGGGACGGCGAACGAAATTGCTGCGCTGGCCTTTGTGAACACCGTTGTTGCCACGGCCGCCGCGATCCTCGGCTGGATCTTCGGCGAGTGGGCGTTGCGCGGTAAACCGTCTCTGCTGGGGGCATGCTCAGGGGCGATTGCCGGTCTGGTTGGCGTGACGCCTGCCTGTGGTTACATCGGTGTCGGTGGCGCGTTAATCATTGGCGTGGTGGCTGGCGTGGCCGGGCTGTGGGGCGTGACAATGCTCAAACGTCTGCTGCGCGTTGATGACCCGTGTGATGTGTTTGGCGTTCACGGTGTCTGCGGGATTGTCGGTTGTATTCTTACCGGGGTCTTTGCCTCAAGCGCACTGGGCGGTGTGGGCTTTGCTGAAGGGGTGACGATGGGGCATCAGCTGCTGGTTCAGCTTGAGAGCATCGCCATCACGATCGTCTGGTCTGGCGTCGTGGCCTTCATCGGCTACAAGCTGGCGGATATGACCGTTGGTCTGCGCGTCCCGGAAGAGCAAGAGCGCGAAGGGCTGGATGTGAACAGTCACGGCGAGAATGCCTACAACGCATAACAGAAAAATGCCCGGTGAACTTAACCGGGCAACGCGGGATATCGCCGGATGCGCAGCAATGCCATCCGGTTTTTTATTCGTTGTGATTACGCATTACCCCTTCCTGCACGGTCGAGGCCACCAGTTTGCCATCCTGCGTGTAGAACTCGCCGCGAACAAATCCGCGCGCGCTGGAGGCCGACGTGCTTTCCACGCTGTACAGCAGCCATTCATTCAAATCAAACGGACGGTGGAACCACATGGAATGGTCGATCGTGGCAATCTGAATCCCTTTTTCCAGGAAACCAATGCCGTGAGGTTGCAGGGCAACCGGCAGGAAATTGAGATCGGAGGCGTAGCCCAACAGATACTGATGGACGCGAATGTCGTTGGGTAACGTACCGTTCGCGCGGATCCACACCTGGCGCGTGGGTTCTGCCACATGGCCTTTTAACGGGTTATGAAACTCAACGGGACGCACTTCCAGCGGGCGATCGCAGAGAAATTTATCTTTTAAAATCGGCGGCAACTGATGCGCGACTGACCGGGCAATGTCGGTTTCTGATGTTAATCCTTCCGGCGCGGGGGCGTGCGGCATGGTTTTTTGATGTTCGAAACCGGGCTCTGGCGCCTGGAATGAAGCGGTCATATAAAAAATAGGCTTTCCGTTCTGAATAGCGGCAACGCGGCGAGCGCTGAAGCTGTTGCCGTCGCGCAGAACTTCCACGTCATAAATAATCGGTCGCTGGCTATCACCAGGGCGTAAAAAATAGCTATGAAACGAGTGGACCAGGCGTTCTTCTGGTACCGTTTCTTTCGCTGCATACAGCGCCTGACCGACGACCTGTCCACCAAATACCTGGCGCAGCCCTAAGTCTTCACTTTGGCCCCGAAAGAGTCCTTCCTCAATTTTTTCCAGATTCAACAATGTCAGCAAATTGTTCAGTGCCTGACTCATACATGCTCTCCAGGTAACAACGACGCCGAAGCGAGATAGGCAGAGTATAACGCAATTTTGGAAGTGGTCCGATGGGTGCAATAGTCTGAAAAACTGGCCAATTCCAGGCAAAAATAAGTGATATGTGCCACACTTAGCTACGTTACGTTTTTGTTAACCACTCTTCCGGCGGGAGGAAAACCCGCTGGTGCAGAGATGATAAGGAGAATTTAATGAAGCTCATGCACATGGTAAGTGGTTTAGCGGTTGCGGTTGCTCTGGCCGCCTGCGCGGATAAAAGCGCGGATATCCAGACGCCAGCGCCAAACCCAAACACTTCAGCAACGGCCACACAGCCTGCTATTCAGCAACCTAATGTCTCGGGTACCGTATGGATCCGTCAGAAAGTGGCATTGCCGCCTGACGCCGTGCTTACCGTGACCCTGTCGGATGCGTCGCTCGCCGACGCCCCGTCGAAAGTGTTGTCCCAGAAAGCGGTTCGTACCGAAGGGAAACAGGCGCCATTTAGCTTCGTTCTGCCGTTTAACCCGGCTGACGTGCAGCCGAATGCCCGCATTTTGCTGAGTGCGGCAATTACGGTGAATGACAAACTGGTGTTCATTACCGATACCGTTCAGCCGGTCATCAACCAGGGCGGCACGAAAGCCGATCTGACTCTGGTGCCGGTCCAGCAAACGGAAGTGCCTGTACAGGCAAGCGGTGGGGCAGCGACAACGGTGCCTTCAACTTCGCCAACGCAGGTCAACCCGTCTTCAGCGGTGCCTGCTCCGACACAGTACTAAGGCCTGTCTGACCCTCTCCATCCGGAGAGGGTCAATAATTCCAGCGATACCGTTGCAAATCAATCAGCCCGCTCCCTGATACCACAATACCTTCCGCCAGTAATGCCTGCCGTTGTCGCTGTAGATCGGGACCGGTGAGTGAAATCGCGCCGTGCCGATTCACCACCCGATGCCAGGGCAGGGTGCTGCCTTCGGGTAAACGTTTGAGTACGCCGCCAACCTGTCTGGCCGCGCGCGGAGAACCTGCTAGCAATGCGATGTCGCCATAAGTGGTGACACAGCCTTCGGGAATGGAGGCAACAATTTGCCAGACGCGCTGAGGGAAAGTGTCTTGTCTGTCCATGGTCTCTTCCTGCGGTAATCCTTCAGCATAATCTGGAATGGCGGGCGCGGGAAGTTCCATTGCGCAAGAAACCAGCATCTGACCGCCGATGGCTTGCAATTACAGGGGGCAGCAGTGATAATGCGCCTGCGCGTTGGTTAACAACGCTCTCAATGGGGGCTCTGTTGGTTCTCCCGCAACGCTACTCTGTTTACCAGGTCAGGTCCGGAAGGAAGCAGCCAAGGCAGATGACGCGTGTGCCGGGATGTAGCTGGCAGGGCCCCCACCCATTTGTGCCATCTGGCATCACATCTTCGTTTTTCTTCTTGTTGTTGTCATAGTTTTGTCATTTTTTTGTCATCAAATGCTGGCAAAGTGTTTTTGGGATGTTAAATCCTGGCGCTCAATTCGCTTATCACGCCATGGCGATCCTGTCGTCGCCGGAACCGTGCTTTTGCCTGTCCACAAGGATTCTTACGATGGCTACTGCAGTACTGAATGTCAAAATTGATGAGACGTTAAAAGAAAAACTTCGTCATTACGCTGAACTGAATAATGAGAATTTAAGCGTCACGACAGAAAAACTGCTGCTGATTGCCTTCGACGTTGCGGCAGAGGCGGGGGTCTCGGCTGGCGATATCGATAGCCAACACACGGAAGAGTCGTTTGTTGAGCCACTGACTCCTAAAGAAATCAAAGGATTGCGCAGACTACTGAAGAAGAAAAAATGAAACAGCAAACGCTCTCCATCGCCAGTAACTATGGCGAAGCCTGTGAACTGCTCCGCTCGGGTTATGTTAAGCATGTTTGCCTGAGCTGGAACGTCGGTAGTGATGAATTTTTCCGTATAGCCTCTGACTGGTGCGATGCCGGTGCCAAAATAAAGAAAGAGGGCGATAATTTTGTGATTTCCCTCAAGGGGTTTCCGGTTCCTCGTCAGCATTAAATAATCTTACGCACCTTAGCGTTGCCGGACTGCAGACGCAGTGTTTCCCAGATCGGTTCCAGGGTGTTAAACGCCGCGCGCAGAGGCTCTTCCGGTAAGGCAAACGGCATACGTAAGAAACGATCAAACGCGCCCGCGAGCCCAAAACGGGTGCCTGTTCCGAGTTGGATCCCGACGCTTTCCGCCCGCGTGGCGAAAAGCGTCGCCAGCGTATCCGGCAGTTCTACCCAGAAGGATAATCCGCCCTGTGGTTGCTGATAGCGCCACTCGGGAAAGTGTTTGCGCATCAGGGTGTCGCAGAGTGCGCGCCGCGCGGCGAGCTGTTGTCTGCGCTGCGGCAAAAATGAATCAGCATTATCAAGGAGCCACGTGGTGGCAAGTTGTTCGATGACCGGCGAGCCCAAATCGACCGTATCCCGTGTTTGCACCAGCGCGGCGATGGTAAGTGATGGCGCCCGCACCCAGCCCAGACGCAGTCCTCCCCAGAAACTCTTGCCCGCTGAACCCAGCATAATTACCGGGGCGTCGCAGTGATACGCCGCCAGTGGCGGGGGCGGTGGGGCGTCGTACCAGAGGTTCACCATCGTTTCGTCAATCACTAGCGTTGTACGCGTACGGGCAGCGATATCCACGATGACGTGCCGCGTCTCATCATCCATACACCGCCCGGTGGGATTATGAAAATCCGGCATCAGATAGGCCATTCTCGGTGAGGTCTGGGCGATGGTTGCGGCCAGTCCATCCGTATCCCAACCCTGTTCGGGTAATGACACGCCCACCGGTCGACAGGAGGCGCCCTGAATGGCCGCAATTGCCAGCGGGTACGTCGGATGATCGACCACTACCCGATCGCCGGGGCCAGTCAATAAGCGCAGGATCAGCGCCAGACCACTGACCGCGCCGTTGACCACCATGATTTCATCCGCCGTTGTCGGCAGGCCTCGCGCACAGTAATGACGGGCGAGCGATTCACGCAAGCCGAGTAATCCCTGTGGTTGATAGCCCGACGTCAGCAAATGCGGTGGCATCGCAATCAGCGCCTGTTGATAAGCCTGATGGATTTCAGGTCCCGCACTGAGGGCAGCGGTGGAGAGATCCAATGCCATCGTGGTACCGGTTCGCGTCGGCACTTCGCGGATATGACCTGGCAGAACCACACGCGACCCACTGCCGTGCCGACTCTCCAGATATCCCTCTTCCCGCAATTGCGCCAGCGCGCTGGCCACGGTGGTCCGGCTGACGTCGAGTACCGCAGCCAGTTCGCGTTCTCCGGGCAAACGGCTGTCGAGTGCCAGACGCCCGTCGAGGATCAGCAGACGCAACGCTTCTGCCAGTTGCCGCCAGAGCGGAGTTCTTGCGGCGCTGTCCTGCCAGTGCCCAAGCAGGCGCTGGAGAGATTGACTTCCATAACGACGTGATGACATTGCAGTCCACTTTTTCAAAACTGGTCATTAATCATAGTGCCAATTACAGAGATGATGAAGACTATCTGAACGGGGAGGGTGAAAATGGGACGTCGTCTGGTTCAACTTTATTTTGGGCTGGCTTTGTATGGGGTATCAACCGCGATGTTTGTGCGCGCGGATTTAGGTGCCGATCCGTGGAACGTGTTCCATCTGGGGCTGGCGAATCTGTTGTCGATGAAGATTGGCGTGGTGATGATTATTGTCGGCGCGCTGGTACTCCTGCTGTGGCTCCCCCTGCGTCAGCGCCCAGGATTGGGGACGCTCAGTAACGTGATTGTGATCGGGCTTGCCGCCGATGCCGCGCTGGCGATGATACCAACGTTTTCCTCTCTCGCGGTGCGTAGCCTTGTGCTGGTGGCGGCCGTGGTAGTGAACGCCCTGGCGACGGGGATGTACATTGGCGCGGGGTTTGGCGCCGGGCCGAGAGACGGTCTGATGACCGGTATTCACGCCCGCACGGGATGGTCGGTGCGTACGATCCGAACGGCGATTGAAGTTTCTGTTTTACTGAGCGGTTGGCTGCTCGGCGGTACGCTTGGCGTCGGAACCGTGCTGTATGCGCTGGCGATTGGACCGCTGATCCAGATCTGCCTGCCGTGGTTTCGCTACAAACCCAGGGCGCGGATTCATACGGCGTAGACAGGAGAGGGCGACTAAACTTATTCACGACTGACGCGGCTGGAATAGGCTTGTCGCGCGGTGGACTTCGGAGGTTTTTCTCATGAAGTACGTGGATGGATTTGTCCTTGCCGTACCTGCCGAAAACAAGGAGGCTTATAAGGCGATGGCGGCAAAAGCAGCACCGCTGTTCAAGGAATTTGGCGCGCTCCGCATTGTGGAATGTTGGGCCGAGGATGTGCCCGATGGCAAACTCACCGATTTTCGTATGGCGGTGAAAGCCGAGGAGCACGAAGAAGTGGTATTCAGTTGGATTGAATACCCGTCGAAAGAAGTGCGGGATGCGGCGAATCAGAAGATGATGAACGATCCGCGCATGAAAGCGTTCAGTGAGTCGATGCCGTTTGATGGTAAACGTATGATTTACGGCGGATTCTCCCCCATTATCGACGATTAGCGTGACTGGCTGTGCGGCGTGCCGCCAGCCATCTTTGCGTTATAAGCGTTTTTCCGCCCACAGAATAAATGCTTCTTTGGGCAGTGCTTTGCTGTAAAGCCAGCCCTGCCCATAATGGACGCCGTGCTGGCGCAACCAGTCTTCCTGATTAGCCGTTTCAATTCCTTCCGCCACCATTTTCAGCTTCAGCGTTTTGGCCATTTCGATGATATGCGGCGTCACGTTTTTATATTCGAGCGCATCGACAAACGATTTGTCGATTTTCAGGATATCTACGTCCAGATTCTGCAAATAACTAAGACTGGAATAGCCGGTGCCAAAATCATCAATATAGATAGCATGCCCCGCCTTACGATAGCGGGCGACAATGGGTGAACTGGTTTTCGGATCGGCAAATCCCCGTTCCGTCAGTTCCAGCGCAATCTGTGAGGGGGCAAGCTGATACCGGTTAAGCCGTTTACTGAGCAACGTCGGGAGCTTTTCAGAGGCGAGATCCGCCGCTTCAACATTTATGGAAATATGCTGTTCGGGATGCTGCTTCAGCCATTTCCCCATATCCTCAAATACCGTTTCAATGATTAAGCGGGTGAGAGGTTCGGTAAGACCAGTCTCTTCGGCCAGAGTGATGAAAATGTCGGGCGACAGGTCGCTGCCGTCAGTTTGCGGCCAGCGCGCCAGCGCTTCCGCCCCTACGATTTTGCCGGTGCTGAGTGACACAATAGGCTGATAATGGACCTTAATATCGCGGTTATTGATGGCATCCTGCAATCGGTGATGGGGTGACTGGAGACGGCGCAGAATGCGCAAAATAAAGGCGGCGGCCAGCAGACCGATCAGAGTGCCGGCGGGAACCCAGATCAGCGCCTGCCGGTACCAGATTTTTTGTAGTGGGAGGGTCGACGCCCAACTGACAATGGTAATGCCCATCTCCGGGAAAGGGCGAATCTCATAAATAATGCCATGACTTTCCATGTGGCGAGGCGTGGTTTCCTGAGTAAATTGCAGAATATTCGGTGCGAGCGCGCTGCTGCTGGCAATGACGGTATTGCGTTTTACGCCAATAATCGCGACATCGATCTGCCAGGCGCCAAAAGGAACCACGTCGATAAAAGAGGCGGGATCAATCATCACGATATAGTCGCCATAGCCCAGTGCTGCCATGTAACGCTCGATCCCCAGATCGTTATGCGCGGTAAACCAGGCGCGGTAGCCATCGTTAGTGATTTTCATGGGCGGCGGGAAGGCCGAGGTATAACTTTCCTGCTCCAGAGAGGAACAGCGTGGTATGTTGTTTCGCAGATACAGTACTTCCTGGACATAGCGATAGCTGAAGGAAAGTCTCCGCATCGCCAGTAAGTGTTCACGCGAGCACGGTGCGCTGTTCACGGCGTTAATCTGCTGTAATGCCTGTTTTGCCTGGGCCACCACGCGTTCAGTACGTTCAGAGACGCGCGATGAGTAGGTATCCAGCTCCTCGATGAATTTCTTTTCGACCTGGCGATGAGCGAGCCAGACACTCAAACCGACCGGAACCAATACGGCGAGGATAAGCACTCCTGTTACCAGACTGACCAGATGTCGTGTTCTCACGCAAATATCCTTAATAACGCATTGTAGAGAAAGTATATCCGATCGGGAAAAAAGCCCTGTAAATGATGTCGTTAATCTGCAGAATTTTTTGTGGGGAGTCCGACTTTTCGCCGTCTTCAATGCAAAAGAACGCGCGTTAATGCGGAAAGGATTGAACTGTCATGCGTTCAGCGATAAAGTAATGTTATATTATAACATAATATCAACGATGATGAGGATATCATGCAGGTCTTGAATTCATTACGTAGCGCAAAGCAGCGCCATCCCGACTGTCAGATCGTAAAGCGGAAAGGGCGTTTATATGTGATTTGTAAGAGCAACCCGCGTTTCAAAGCGGTACAGGGAAGGAAAAAACGACGTTAGAGAGAAGAGGGCCGGATAGAGGGAAAGTCTATCCGGCAATACCAATTGGCTATGGTGTGGCTTCTGCGCGGGCAAGAGTGAAGATATCGTAAAACGACAGTTCGCCTTTACGCGTCAGCATCTTCTGTAATTGCGCCTTACGTTCATCGTCAACGTCCGGGGAGTGAAGGATGGTGCTAATCAGTGTAGGAGGCACAAAGCGGGTGTTGTACCACTCGCCGTTGTAACACACCCTGAAATCCAGTACGTCGATATCTTCATAGCGATAGCGCGGGGCGACATCAAAAAAGAAAAAACCGTTGAGGATGACAAACAGCACCACCAGCAGCCAGACGGAGTCAACCAGCGTTTCTGATTGCAGCATGACCGCCAGCGTGGCAAACCACGCAACATACATCCCGATAAACAGGCCTGGATGTTTACGAATAAAGCTGATGCTAAAGCGGGGCTTATTATCGCGCTTCTCACGCACATTTAGATCGTCGATGGTTTCAGTGAGCAGGCGTTGTATTTCTGTCATTTTTTGCCTTCGTGATTTCGCAACTTACAGGGGAACGCCCTATTTTAAGTGGGCGATTAGCCTGAAAAAAGTAACAGATTAACCACAATTTAGCATAACAGTTACAATTCTATTTACAGTGTTTTAATAATCCGTGCTGGATTACCCCCCACCACGACGTTGGCGGGTACGCTTTTGGTCACTACGGCGCCGGAGGCAACCACCACATTGTCACCAATGCTGACGCCGGGATTAATGACCGCACGCCCACCAATCCAGACATTGTTGCCAATCGTGACGGGTTTGCCGAACTCCAGTCCGCTATTGCGTTCTGTCGCATCCAGCGGATGCGTGGCGGTATAGATATGAACGCCGGGAGCCAGCATGCAGTTATCACCAATAATAATGGGGCAGACGTCGAGCATGACGCAGTCGAAGTTGGCGTAGAAGTCTTTACCCAGGAAGATATTGTAACCGTAGTCACAGCGAAATGAAGGCTCGATGTAGGGGCGGTCGCACTGACCTAACAGGGCGTGGAGAATAGCCTGGCGTTCGGCCTTTTCATCCGGGGCGGTGTGATTGTAGCGGTGAACGAACCGACGCGCCTGCAATCGGTCATGGCGCAGAGTCTCATCTGCCGGGTGATACCGTTCACCCGCTATCATTTTACGCTTCTCTTCACTCATTCTGCGCTCTCTGCCTGTTCACTGGTGAGGCAATACAGTAGAGGGTCTGCGTTAATCAGGGAACGATCCCTGAACTATACCGTGACAGAAGTCACAATAGCCATGCTATTGTTATTGCAAATAAGATAAATGTTCTCCAGGAAAACATCCGTATTTCCTGATATTCAGTAATCAAATTAACGAATGAATTTCCAGACGGAGGAGGGGATCTTGTCGTAAAGTTTATTCATCGTCAATTCTGCAAGACGGTGATCGGCGGCTGAGTAAAATACAGCCAATTCATTGTCAGATAATTCATATTTATTTTTCTCAATCACGCGTTCAAGTGTGTCAATTGTCTGACAGCGTCGCAAGCGCATCAAATAATCAGTTTTAGTTAATGGTTTATCAGACATAAATCTTACCTATGATTGTAATAATTTTTAACAAGACAAACTAACAGGGTTAGCTCTGGTGGCATTCACAAAGCAGCGGAACAAGCGATTACCTGATTTCCGCCATTTCTGCAGATCCTGCGCATTAATGCCATAACTGCTGAACAACATAAATGTGTCGTCCAGATATTCATCAATCTGCTCAATCAGCTTATTGTCCTCATTATACTTAATTTTATAATTAAGTGCGAAGGTTGCAATATGCTCTATCAGTTCGTTGAGTTGAAGGTTGATCGCCGAGGTTGGGTCGTTTACCCAGCCATGATTGCTTTCTTCAAGGTTTGCAAGACAGTCGTGATAAAGCGTTTCACAAAGAAATTTAAGCTGCGCTATATCATGTCTTTTGGGTGAGTATTCATCCATAACGCATCCCCTTCTTAGTGGCTTGAACTAACCGAACACCTTTCGGGATGGGTACAACTAACTGACCTGGTACTTGCCTTCTACGCTTGATGATTTAACTATAATCTACTCTAAAAAAGATTTCATCGTTATATTACGAAAAATTACAATTAATGTAATATGAGAGAAAGTGAAGGTTTGTGGATTTTTCTCATTATAGCATGTCGCCAACCCATACCGAAATGAGATAATTACGTGATTATTTTGAAATTCATCAGATTATCCTCTCTTTCCATCCTCGTCGCTTACCTCCGGCACGAAACCAGAAACGGATGCCCCCCAGGAATTGTCTTAATAATGAGTGGTTAAGCAGGGAATAAGCCATAAGCCAAATGGCCAGAAATAGCCTTCATCCTCTTGTGGATTATAACCTTTATTATCTACAACCAAAAGTCAACAAGGTATCAATAAGCCCTTTTGCTGATTTCATTCGAAAAAAAGGCCGCTTGCGCGGCCTTTTATCAGATGAGCATCAGCGATGTTCTACGGAATGGCTGTGTTCAATATCTTCACTTTTCCGGCTGAAGCGGCGGCGTACCACCACAAAGAAGACCGGGACGAAGAAGATAGCCAGAACCGTTGCGGTGACCATCCCGCCCATAACGCCGGTACCTACGGCGTTCTGCGCGCCGGAACCGGCACCGGAGCTGATAACCAGTGGCATAACGCCCAGAATGAACGCCAGAGAGGTCATCAGGATCGGACGTAAACGCATACGAACCGCATCCAGCGTCGCTTCAATCAGGCCTTTGCCCTCTTTATCCATCAGATCTTTGGCGAATTCGACGATCAGTATCGCGTTCTTCGCCGACAACCCAATGGTGGTGAGCAGGCCCACCTGGAAGTAAACGTCGTTGGTCAGACCGCGGAAAGTGGCCGCTAACAGCGCACCAATTACCCCCAGCGGAACCACCAGCATAACGGAGAACGGAATCGACCAGCTCTCATACAACGCCGCCAGACACAGGAAGACGACAATCAGTGAGATGGCATACAGGGCAGGGGCCTGGTTACCGGACAGACGTTCCTGGTAGGACATCCCCGTCCAGTCGTAGCCGATACCGGATGGCAGCTTACTGGCCAACTGCTCCATCATTGCCATCGCTTCACCGGTACTCTTACCCGGTGCCGCCTGACCTAAGATCTCCATAGAAGGCAGACCGTTATAGCGTTCCAGACGCGGTGAACCGTATTCCCAGCGTGAAGACGAGAAGGCTGAGAACGGCACCATTTGACCATCGCTGCCGCGCACATACCAGTTACCGATATCTTCCGGCAACATACGGTATTTGGCTTCGGACATGACGTAAACTTTCTTCACACGACCGCGGTCGATAAAGTCGTTCACATAGCTTCCGCCCCATGCGGCACCCAGCGTGGTATTAATGTCGCTAATGGAAACACCTAGCGCCTGTGCTTTTTCCTGGTCGATATCAATCTTGAACTGCGGCGTATCTTCCAGACCGTTCGGACGAACGCCGACCAGCAGATCCGGATGTTTTGCCACTTCACCGAACAACTGGTTACGCGCCTGGGTCAGTTTTTCGTGACCGAGTCCCGCCTGGTCAATCAACTGGAAGTCAAAACCAGTCGCGGTTCCCAGTTCCACAATCGCGGGCAGGTTAAAGGCGAATACCATGGCGTCTTTAATCTGCGAGAAGGCGGCTGAAGCGCGTTGGGTAATGGCTTCAACCTTGTTCTCTTCACCCGGACGGTCAGCCCAGTCTTTCAATGAGACGAACGCGATACCGGTGTTCTGACCACGACCTGCAAAGCCGAAGCCGTTAACCGCAAACACCGATTCAACGTTGTTCTTCTCTTTGGTAAGGAAGTAGTCGGTCATCTCATCAAGCACTTTCTGCGTCCGTTCCTGGGTCGCACCAGCAGGCAACTGGGCCATGCTCAGGAATACGCCCTGGTCTTCGTCCGGCAGGAAGGAGCTTGGCAGACGGACGAACAGGAACGCCATGCCGACGACGATGATCAGATACAGCAGCAGATAACGACCGGTGCTGCGCAGAATATTACCCACGCTGTCGGTGTAATGGTGCGTGCTCTTATCGAACATGCGGTTAAACCAGCCGAAGAAGCCTTTCTTGCCTTCACCGTGGTCGCCTTTAGCAACCGGTTTAAGCATGGTGGCGCACAGCGCCGGCGTCAGGATCAACGCAACCAGTACGGACAGCGCCATTGCGGACACAATGGTGATGGAGAACTGACGATAAATCGCACCGGTAGATCCGCCAAAGAAAGCCATCGGGATAAATACCGCAGACAGCACCATCGCAATACCCACCAGTGCGCCCTGAATCTGGCCCATGGATTTACGCGTGGCTTCTTTCGGCGGTAGCCCCTCTTCGGACATGACACGTTCGACGTTCTCGACCACCACGATGGCGTCATCTACCAACAGGCCGATGGCGAGCACCATCCCGAACATCGTCAGGGTGTTTATCGAGAAGCCAAAAGCGGCAAGCACCGCAAAGGTCCCCAACAGAACGACCGGTACTGCAATAGTCGGGATCAGCGTCGCGCGGAAGTTCTGCAGGAACAGATACATCACGAGGAACACGAGGATGATCGCTTCCGCCAGCGTTTTCACCACTTCGTGAATAGAGATTTTCACGAATGGGGTAGTGTCATACGGGTAAACGATTTTCAGGCCTGACGGGAAGAAAGGTTCCATCTTCACCAGTTCGGCACGGATCGCCGCGGCGGTATCCAGCGCGTTCGCGCCGGTCGCCAGTTTGATCCCCAGACCGGAGGCCGGTTTACCGTTGAACTTCGCGATGATGTCGTAGTTCTCGCCGCCCAGTTCAATTTTCGCGACGTCACGCAGGCGAACCTGAGAGCCGTCCTGGTTCACTTTCAGCAGGATTTTGCCGAACTCGTCGGTTGACGTCAGACGGGTCTGGGCAATAATCGATGCGTTAAGCTGCTGGCCTTTCACCGGCGGCGTACCGCCTAACTGACCGGCAGCTACCTGGGCGTTCTGCGCTTTGATAGCCGCAATGACATCGACCGGGGTCAACTGATACTTGTTGAGTTCGGTCGGGTCCATCCAGATACGCATCGCATACTGCGAACCAAACAGCTGAACGTCACCCACGCCGGAAGTACGGCTGATGGTGTCTTTCATGTTGGCGGCGACGTAATCCGAAATATCTTCCTGCGTCATGGTGCCGTCGGTATTGATAACCCCGACAACCATCAGGAAGCTACTGGACGACTTCTCAACGCTCACACCCTGTTGTTGTACTTCCTGCGGCAGTAACGGCATCGCCAGCTGCAGTTTGTTCTGCACCTGAACCTGCGCGATATCTGCATCCGTACCGGATTCAAACGTCAGGGTGATCTGCACGGTACCAGTGGAGTCACTGTTTGAGGACATGTACATCAGGTTATCGATACCGTTCATATTCTGTTCGATAACCTGCGTGACCGTATCCTGCACGGTTTTGGCATCAGCGCCAGGGTAGGTTGCGGAGATCGTCACTGCGGGCGGCGCAATCGTCGGATATTGCGCGACCGGCAGCTTGAGGATCGCAAGCCCCCCTGCCAACATGATGATGATGGCGATCACCCATGCAAATATGGGGCGATCGATAAAGAAATTAGGCATGTCTTAACGGCTCCTGTTTAAGTTAAGACTTAGACTGCTCAGGCTGGCTACCGCTAGCGGCTTGCTGGTTGTTCTCTGCGGTAATCTCTTGTGCTTTCACCTGCGCACCAGGACGCACTTTCTGCAGCCCACTGATAATGACGCGTTCGCCTGCTTTCAGACCACTGGTCACCAGCCATTTGTTGCCAATCGCCTGACTGGCCACGATTTGACGGTTTTCCACTTTGTCATCCGCACCCACAACCAGCACGGTAGCATCGCCGCGCGGCGTACGGGTCACGCCTTGTTGCGGCACCAGTAACGCAGTAGGGTTGGTTCCTTCTTCCAGACGCGCGCGAACAAACATTCCCGGCAATAAGGTGTGATCCGGGTTAGGGAAGACGGCGCGGATGGTGATAGAACCGGTAGTCTGATCGACGGTCACGTCTGAAAACTCAAGTGTACCGGTCTGCGGGAATTTGATGCCGTCGCTGGTCACCAGCTCGACTTTCGCCTTGCCGTTTTCCTGCTTCAACGTTCCATTAGCCAGTTCTTGTTTCAGACGCAGGAAGTCGTTGCTCGACTGCGTCACGTCAACATAGATAGGATCGAGCTGCTGCACGGTTGCCAGCGCTGTCGCCTGACCGTTTTGCACCAGCGCGCCTTCCGTCACGGCAGATTTACCAATACGGCCGCTAATCGGAGAGGTTACTTTGGTGTACGCCAGGTTAATGCGCGCGGTTTCAACCGCGGCTTTCGCGGCAACGACAGCGGCATTCGCCTGTTGCGCATCGGCCAGCGCCTGATCGTAATCTTGTTGACTGATGTACTGCGTGCCGAGCAGCTTTTTATAACGGTTAACCGTTACCTGAGCGATGCTGGCAGCGGCCTGGGCTTTCGCCAGATCGCCTTTCGCGCTTTCATAAGTGGCTTGATACGTCGCAGGATCAATCTGATAGAGAGACACTCCTGCTTCGATATCACTACCTTCCTCGAAATTACGCTTCAGGATAATCCCGCTTACCTGAGGACGAACTTCCGCAATACGGAAAGCACTGGTGCGACCCGGCAGTTCAGTTGTGATCTGTAGAGGTTCGGTTTTGAGCGTCACAACCCCAACTTCTGGCATCTGCTGGCCCCCTTGTTGGGCCTGTTTGTCGTCACATCCTGTAAGCGCTAAGCTGCCTGAGAGCATCAGAACGACCGCCAGAGGCGTAAACCCTCTGTTTTTGTTCATATGTAAACCTCGAGTGTCCGATTTCAAATTGATCAATGGTCAAAAGTCCACAAACCCATTGCTGCGTTTATATTATCGTCGTGCTATGGTACATACATCCATAAATGTATGTAAATCTAACACCTGTAAATTCACCGACATATGGCACGAAAAACCAAACAACAAGCGCAGGAAACACGACAACACATCCTGGATGTAGCGCTACGGTTGTTCTCGCAACAAGGGGTATCTTCCACCTCGCTGGCGGAGATTGCAAAAGCCGCTGGCGTAACTCGCGGTGCAATCTATTGGCATTTCAAAAACAAGTCGGATTTATTTAGTGAAATCTGGGAACTATCAGAATCCAGTATTGGTGAGCTTGAGACTGAGTATCAGGCAAAATTCCCCGACGATCCACTATCAGTGTTAAGAGAAATACTCGTTCATCTCCTTGAATCTACCGTGACAGAAGAACGGCGACGTTTATTGATGGAGATTATATTCCACAAATGTGAATTTGTGGGAGAAATGACTATAGTTCAGCAGGCGCAAAGAAACATCTGTCTCGAAAGCTATGATCGGATTGAACAAACTTTAGATCATTGTATTCATTCAAAAATGTTGCCTGCAAATTTGATTACGCGGCGGGCGGCGGTGATGATGCGCGCCATGATTTCAGGTCTGATGGAAAACTGGCTTTTTGCCCCCCAATCGTTTGATCTCAAAAAAGAAGCGCGGGATTACGTCGCCGTTTTGCTGGAAATGTTAACATTTTGTCCCACCTTACAGTCGACGGGGCCTGACGCCGTATCCTGACGCTACTCCAGGAATAATCCTGGTCGGTTTCGCTGCCGCTATTCTGTCTGACAGAGCCGTGATATTCTTGCGCGTTGACTATTTTCGGTCGTCTTTTCGGTTCAGAAACCTTCATTCACATGACTATGTTGCCGCTCTATAAACGTGCTCAGCACCGAGTTTTTATCACGGTGGCTGTTTTCATCTTAATGCTGTTCTGCCAGTCTCTGGCGCTTGCTCGCGCATCGTCAAACAGCGATCTGCCCTCGAAGGCGGATGTGCAAAGCCAACTGGATACGCTCAATAAGCAAAAAGACCTCTCCGCGCAGGATAAACTGGTTCAGCAGGATCTCGTCGAGACCATTGCAACGCTTGAGAAAATCGAGCGGGTGAAAGACGAGACGACCCAGCTCCGTCAGCGCGTGGCGCAGGCACCAGAAAAAATGCGTCAGGCGACAGAGGCGCTGAGTGCGCTCAGCGATGTGGATAATGATGATGAAACGCGTAAGACGCTCAGTACGCTTTCATTACGCCAGTTAGAACTGCGCGTGGCGCAGGTTCTGGATGATTTGCAGAACGCGCAAAACGATCTCGCCACCTATAACAGCCAGCTCGTTTCCCTGCAAACACAGCCCGAGCGTGTACAAAATGCGATGTATACGGCTTCTCAGCAGCTTCAGCAGATTCGCAACCGACTGGACGGCACCAGCGTGGGCGAAGCGGCGTTACGACCGACTCAGCAGGTGCTTTTACAGGCCCAGCAGACGTTACTGAACGCCCAGATCGATCAACAACGTAAAAGCCTGGAAGGCAATACGGTGTTGCAGGACACCCTGCAAAAGCAGCGTGACTATATTACGGCAAACAGCAACCGGCTCGAGCACCAGTTACAGTTACTGCAGGAAGCGGTCAACAGCAAGCGTCTGACCTTAACGGAAAAAACGGCGCAGGAGGCCATTTCCCCGGATGAAACCGCGCGGATCCAGGCCAACCCACTGGTGAAACAGGAGCTGGAGATCAACCATCAGCTCAGCCAGCGCCTGATCACCGCGACGGAAAATGGCAACTCGCTGATGCAGCAAAACATTAGGGTCAAAAACTGGCTGGACCGCGCGCTGCAATCTGAACGCAATATCAAAGAACAAATCGCGGTGCTGAAGGGCAGTCTGCTGCTGTCGCGTATTCTCTATCAACAGCAGCAAACGCTGCCGTCGGCGGATGAACTCTCGGACATGACCAACCGCATTGCGGACCTGCGTCTGGAGCAGTTCGAAATTAACCAGCAGCGTGACGCGTTGTTCCAGAACGATGCGTTCGTGGCTAAGCTGGAAGAAGGCCACAGCAACGAAGTGAATGACGAAGTCCACGATGCGCTGCTACAGGTTGTCGATATGCGCCGTGAACTGCTGGACCAGTTGAACAAGCAACTGGGTAATCAGCTCATGATGGCCATTAATCTGCAAATTAATCAGCAGCAGTTAATGAGCGTCTCGAAAAGCCTGAAAGAGATCCTGACCCAGCAAATCTTCTGGGTAAACAGCAACCGGCCAATGGACTGGGACTGGATCAAAGCCTTCCCGCAGTCGCTGAAAGATCAGTTCAAGTCGATGAAAATCACGGTGAACTGGGAAAAAGCGTGGCCAGCGGTGTTTATCGCCTTCCTGGCCGGGTTGCCGCTACTGCTCATTGCCGGGTTGATTCGCTGGCGTCTGAAGTGGCTGAAAGCCTGGCAGCAGCAACTCGCCGCCGCGGTGGGATCGCTGCGCAATGACAGTCAGCTAAACACACCGAAAGCGATTCTGATCGATCTGATTCGCGCGCTGCCAGTATGTCTGCTGATTCTGGCGGTCGGCCTGATTTTGCTGACCATGCAGTTAAACATCAGCGATCTGCTGTGGGCATTCAGTAAAAAACTGGCAATCTTCTGGCTGGTTTTCGGACTGTGCTGGAAAGTGCTCGAAAAAGACGGGGTGGCGATTCGCCATTTTGGTATGCCTGCGCAACTGACCAGCCACTGGCGTCGCCAGATTGTGCGCATCAGCCTGGCGCTACTGCCGCTGCATTTCTGGTCAGTCGTGGCAGAGCTTTCTCCCTTGCATCTGATGGACGATGTGCTGGGGCAGGCGATGATTTTCCTCAACCTGCTGCTGATCGCGTTTCTGGTCTGGCCGATGTGCCGCGAAAGCTGGCGTGATAAAGAGTCACATGGCCTGCGCCTGGTGACGATCACCATCCTGTCTATCATCCCGATTGCGCTGATGGTGCTGACGGCAACTGGCTACTTTTACACCACGCTGCGCCTGTCGGGCCGCTGGATTGAAACCGTTTATCTGGTCATCATCTGGAACCTGCTCTATCAGACGGTGCTGCGCGGTTTAAGCGTCGCGGCGCGGCGTATCGCCTGGCGTCGTGCACTGGCGCGTCGGCAGAATCTGGTGAAAGAGGGGGCCGAAGGAGCGGAACCACAGGAAGAACCCACCATCGCGCTGGAGCAGGTGAACCAGCAAACGTTACGCATTACGATGCTGCTGATGATTTCACTGTTTGCGGTGGTGTTCTGGGCGATTTGGTCCGATCTGATCACCGTGTTCAGCTATCTCGACAGCATTACGCTCTGGCACTACAACGGCACCGAAGCGGGCGCAGCGGTAGTGAAAAGCGTGACGATGGGCAGCCTGCTGTTTGCCATTATCGCGTCGATGGTCGCCTGGGCGTTGATCCGTAACCTGCCGGGTCTGCTGGAAGTGCTGGTGCTGTCGCGTCTTAAAATGCGCCAGGGCGCCTCGTACGCCATCACCACGATCCTGAACTACATCATCATTGCCGTCGGGGCGATGACGGTCTTCGGTTCGCTCGGCGTGTCGTGGGATAAACTGCAATGGCTGGCGGCGGCCTTATCGGTCGGTCTCGGTTTCGGCTTGCAGGAGATTTTCGGTAACTTTGTCTCGGGTTTGATCATTTTGTTCGAACGCCCGGTGCGGATTGGCGATACGGTGACGATCGGCACATTCTCCGGTACCGTCAGCAAGATCCGTATCCGCGCAACCACCATTACCGATTTCGATCGCAAAGAGGTGATCATCCCGAACAAGGCGTTTGTAACCGAGCGCCTGATCAACTGGTCGCTGTCTGATACCACCACCCGTCTGGTGATCCGCATTGGCGTGGCGTACGGTTCGGATCTGGATAAAGTGAAGAAAGTCCTGCTTCAGGCCGCGATGGAGCATCCGAAGGTGATGCACGATCCTGAGCCGGCGGTGTTCTTCACTACCTTCGGCGCCAGTACCCTGGATCATGAACTGCGTCTGTACGTGCGTGAACTTCGCGATCGTAGCCACACGGTTGATGAACTGAACCGATCAATCGATCGTCTGTGCCGTGAAAACAACATTGATATCGCCTTTAACCAGCTTGAAGTGCATCTGCGCAACGAGAAGGGCGATGAGGTCACAGAGGTGAAACGCGAGATCAAAGGCGACGATCCGACGCCTGCGGTTTAATCAAACGATCGCATGCCTGATGGCGTCACTTGCGTCTTAATCCGGCCTACAACGCAGGGTAAATTCCAATACCCGCTCAGAAATGTAGGCCTGATAAGCGCAGCGCCATCAGGCAAAAATCAATCAAGTTTGTCAGCAGTTTGAGCCACTTTTTTTTCATAGTCCCGTTTAACCATTTCCAGCGCTTTCAAGACGGTATCCGGGGCGACATGGTTTTCTTCCAGCAATACAATCAAATCGACGGCCAGTTTGACCTCATCCGGGGCGTTTTCAAGTGACATAGCGTCTCCAGGGATTAGCGAGTTAAACGCGCCAGGACACGTTCAATATTGTCCAGCGCCTTACGACAGCGCGCCAGACGACCTTCATAGATTTCCACTTCGCGTTGCAGCGTTTGTTGTTCGTCCAGACGGGTGACCTGAGCCAGCCGCGCTTTGCGCTGCGCGGTCATTTCCTGCAAACGTCGCTCAAATTCCTGATGCTGGATGCGTCTGCGTTGCCAGTGTGCCAGACCCGGCGAGGCGCTGTCCCACTCCCGCAGCGACCAGCTGGCGGTTTCGCGGGAGATTGCTTCCAGTTGCGACGCCAGATGTTCCGCCAGCCAGGCCACTTGCGGCAGTTGCTGCTGTTCAACCGCCTGACGTAGCGCCTGAAGGTGGCCTTCAGCTTCATCCAGACAGGCCTGGAGCAGGGTGCTACGCGTCTGAAAAAGATGGCGATCGAAACGGGCGCTGATCGTGGCATGCTGCGCCACCGGCGCACAGCGTTGGCGCAGGAGGGCGAGCTGATCTTCCAGCTTTTGCAGCAGCATGGCGGTTTTCACTGTAACACTCCGATGAAAATGATAACTGTTATGCTAAAGTAACGTTCTGGTTTGCGATATGCCTTTATTATGCAACGAATCCTTTTAATCATCACGGGTTGGCTGGCGGTTGTATTGGGGACGCTGGGTGTCGTGTTGCCTGTATTGCCGACGACACCGTTTATCCTGCTGGCTGCCTGGTGCTTTGCCCGCTCATCGCCGCGTTTCCATAACTGGTTACTCTACCGCTCGTGGTTTGGCAGCTATTTGCGATTCTGGCAGAAATATAAGGCTATGCCGCCGGGCGTTAAGCCCCGCGCGATCGTAATGATCCTCATCACCTTCGCCGTATCGCTGTGGTTGACCCCGATGTGGTGGGTGCGGATCCTGCTGCTGGTGATCCTGGCTTGCCTGCTGGTATTTATGTGGCGAATACCTGTGATTGACGAAAAGCAACAAAAGCACTGAAGCATAATAATCGCGGTTGCAATTGCGAGCGGTAGCCAGTAAATTCGACCGTTTTCGAGCACAGGCGCACTGGGTCAAATTAATGCAGCCAATAAAGAGGCCGCTTGAAGGATGAAGTGTATAGTGCGCCGTGAAGTAACACCGTATTAATCAGGCACAAACTTATGACCGCAACTGCACAGCAGCTTGAGTTTCTCAAAAATAGCATTAAAAGCATTCAGGACTACCCGAAACCGGGCATTCTTTTCCGTGATGTCACCAGCTTACTGGAAGATCCGAAAGCTTACGCACTCAGCATCGAATTGCTGGTTGAGCGTTACAAAAATGCAGGCATCACCAAAGTTGTCGGTACCGAAGCTCGCGGCTTTCTGTTTGGCGCGCCGGTAGCGTTGGGTCTGGGCGTTGGCTTTGTGCCGGTGCGTAAACCGCGCAAGCTGCCGCGTGAAACGATCGCTGAAAGCTACGAACTGGAATACGGCACCGATCAACTGGAAATCCACCTTGATGCGATCCACGCCGGTGATAAAGTGCTGGTGGTTGACGATCTGCTGGCAACCGGCGGTACGATTGAAGCGACCGTGAAACTGATCCGTCGTCTGGGCGGCGAAGTGACCGATGCGGCGTTCATCATCAACCTGTTTGACCTCGGCGGCGAACAGCGTCTGGCGCAGCAGGGCATCAACTGTTATAGCCTGGTTCCTTTCCCGGGGCACTAATCGGCTCAACAGCACCTGACGTATTAGCTGAAGACATGACCTCGCTGAATTAGTGAGGTTGTGTTAGCATTCCCCCCTATGAATCCACCTTCCAGCGTTTCAGAGCCAGCCAATGAGTTATCAGGTTTTAGCCCGAAAATGGCGCCCACAAACCTTTGCTGACGTCGTCGGCCAGGAACATGTGCTGACCGCACTGGCGAACGGCTTGTCGTTAGGGCGTATTCACCATGCATATCTTTTTTCCGGTACCCGGGGTGTCGGTAAAACCTCCATTGCCCGTCTGCTGGCAAAGGGACTGAATTGCGAAACCGGCATTACCGCCACGCCGTGCGGCGTGTGTGATAACTGCCGTGAAATCGAACAGGGGCGATTTGTCGATCTGATTGAGATCGATGCTGCCTCGCGCACTAAAGTTGAAGACACCCGGGATCTGCTGGATAACGTCCAGTACGCCCCGGCGCGCGGTCGATTCAAAGTTTATCTGATCGACGAAGTGCATATGCTGTCTCGCCACAGTTTTAACGCGCTGCTCAAAACGCTTGAAGAGCCGCCGTCGCACGTCAAATTCCTGCTGGCGACAACCGATCCGCAGAAGCTGCCGGTGACCATTCTGTCCCGCTGCCTGCAGTTCCATCTTAAGGCGCTGGATGTCGACCAGATCCGCCATCAGCTTGAACACATTCTTAACGAAGAGCAGATAGCCCACGAGCCGCGCGCACTGCAACTGCTTTCCCGTGCGGCCGATGGCAGTCTGCGTGACGCGCTGAGTCTGACCGATCAGGCGATAGCCAGCGGTGATGGCCAGGTTTCCACCCAGGCGGTGAGCGCGATGCTCGGCACGCTGGATGACGATCAGGCGCTGTCGCTGGTGGAGGCGGTAATCGCTGCCGACGGTGAACGGGTGATGACGCTGGTCAACGAGGCCGCAGCGCGGGGAATTGAGTGGGAAGCACTGCTGGTCGAAATGCTTGGTCTGCTACACCGTATTGCATTGGTCCAGTTGTCTCCTGCCGCACTCGGCGGCGACATGGCGACGATCGAAGTGCGCATGCGTGAACTGGCGCGCACCGTGCCGCCAGCGGACGTTCAGCTTTATTACCAGACGTTATTGATTGGCCGTAAAGAACTGCCGTACGCGCCAGACAGACGCATGGGCGTTGAAATGACCTTACTGCGGGCGCTGGCGTTTCATCCGCGTATGCCGCTACCAGAACCTGAGGTTCCGCGACAATCATTTGCCCCTGTCGCGCCAACGGCGGTAATGACGCCGACCCAGGTGCCGCAGCAGTCTGCACCCGCGCAACCGGCCCCGGCAGCACCGCTACCGGAATCCACCAGTCAGGTGCTGGCGGCGCGCAACCAACTGCAACGTGCGCAGGGAGCAACCAAAGCAAAAAAGAGTGAACCGGCAGCCGCACCCCGCGCGCGGCCGGTGAATAACGCTGCGCTGGAAAGACTGGCTTCGGTATCAGAACGCGTACAGGCTCGTCCTGCACCGTCTGCGCTCGAGCAGGCGCCGGCGAAGAAAGAGGCCTATCGCTGGAAGGCGACCACGCCGGTTGCTGAAGTGAAAGAGGTGGTGGCGACACCGAAGGCGCTGAAGAAAGCGCTGGAGCATGAGAAAACGCCGGAACTGGCAGCTAAGCTTGCCGCAGAAGCGATTGAACGCGATCCGTGGGCGGCGCAGGTCAGCCAGCTCTCGCTGCCAAAACTGGTTGAGCAGGTCGCGCTCAACGCCTGGAAAGAAGAGAACGATAATGCGGTCTGTCTGCATTTGCGTTCCAGCCAGCGTCACCTGAATTCCAGCGGTGCACAACAAAAGCTGGCGGAAGCACTGAGTCAGCTTGCGGGCTCAACGGTTGAACTGACCATCGTAGAAGATGATAATCCGGCGGTGCGAACGCCGCTGGAGTGGCGTCAGGCGATTTATGAAGAGAAACTTGCGCAGGCGCGTGAGTCGATAGTTGCGGATAACAACATCCAGACCCTGCGTCGGTTCTTCGATGCGGATCTGGATGAAGAGAGTATCCGCCCCATTTGATCGTAAGCGACGCTTATGATTGTCATCCCTTAACGTGATTGAGAGAGAAGCCTATGTTTGGTAAAGGCGGTCTGGGTAACCTGATGAAGCAGGCCCAGCAGATGCAGGAAAAAATGCAGCAGATGCAGGAAGAAATCGCGAAGCTGGAAGTGACCGGTGAATCCGGTGCGGGTCTGGTGAAAGTGACCATTAACGGCGCGCATAACTGCCGTCGCGTGGAGATCGACCCAAGCCTGCTCGAAGATGACAAAGAGATGCTGGAAGATCTGGTTGCTGCTGCGTTTAACGATGCTGCCCGTCGCATTGAAGAGACCCAGAAAGAAAAAATGGCCTCTGTCTCCTCCGGTATGCAACTGCCGCCAGGCTTTAAGATGCCGTTCTGATGCAAACCAGCCCGCTGTTAACTCAGCTTATGGAAGCACTGCGTTGCCTGCCGGGCGTTGGCCCGAAGTCGGCGCAGCGCATGGCGTTTACGCTGCTTCAGCGTGACCGCAGCGGCGGGATGCGTCTGGCGCAAGCGCTCACCCGGGCGATGTCGGAAATCGGTCACTGCGCCGATTGCCGCACCTTCACCGAGCAAGAGGTTTGCAATATCTGTTCAAATCCGCGTCGTCAGGAAAATGGCCAGATTTGCGTGGTCGAGAGTCCTGCGGATATCTATGCGATTGAACAGACCGGGCAGTTTTCCGGGCGCTACTTCGTGCTGATGGGGCATTTGTCGCCGCTCGACGGCATCGGGCCAGATGATATCGGTCTCGACAGACTTGAGCAGCGCCTGTCCTGCGAGCAACTCAGTGAAGTGATCCTCGCGACCAACCCGACGGTCGAAGGGGAAGCCACGGCGAACTACATTGCTGAACTCTGCGCGCAATATGGCGTTGACGCCAGCCGTATCGCACACGGCGTGCCGGTCGGCGGTGAACTGGAGATGGTGGACGGTACCACGCTGTCGCATTCTCTGGCAGGACGCCACAAGATTAAATTCTGAACAAACGGAGGCTGTGCTCGCGGCCTCCGCTTGAAATCCCCCCCGGTTGTCCCCATTTCACCCTCAACGTGTTTTTACCATTGAAAATGGCATTGTTGAGGTAGATCTACATGAAAGGACAAGAAACTCGTGGTTTTCAGTCAGAAGTAAAACAGCTTCTGCATCTGATGATCCATTCTCTGTATTCCAATAAAGAAATCTTCCTGCGTGAGCTTATCTCTAACGCCTCCGATGCGGCAGACAAGCTGCGTTTTCGCGCGCTGTCGAACCCGGACCTCTATGAAGGCGACGGTGAACTGCGTGTACGCGTCTCCTTCGATAAAGATAAGCGTACGTTGACCATCGCCGATAACGGCGTGGGGATGAACCGTGATGACGTGATCGATCATCTGGGGACCATCGCGAAGTCCGGGACCAAATCCTTCCTTGAATCCATGGGCTCCGATCAGGCGAAAGACAGCCAACTGATTGGTCAGTTTGGCGTAGGCTTCTATTCGGCCTTTATTGTCGCGGATAAAGTCACAGTCCGCACTCGTGCCGCAGGCGACAAGCCGGAGAACGGCGTGTTCTGGGAATCAGCGGGCGAAGGTGAATACACCGTTGCCGATATCACCAAAGACGATCGCGGAACGGAAATCACGCTGCATCTGCGTGAAGGCGAAGACGAGTTCCTCGATGACTGGCGCGTACGTTCCATCATCAGCAAATATTCCGACCATATCGCCCTGCCGGTTGAGATAGAAAAACAGGAAGAGAAAGACGGTGAAACCGTCGTTACCTGGGAGAAAATCAACAAGGCGCAGGCGCTGTGGACCCGTAACAAGTCGGAAATCAAAGATGACGAGTACAACGAGTTTTACAAGCATATCGCGCACGATTTTACCGATCCACTGACCTGGAGCCACAACCGCGTAGAAGGGAAGCAGGAGTACACCAGTCTGCTGTACATCCCGTCGCGGGCACCGTGGGACATGTGGAACCGCGATCACAAACATGGCCTGAAGCTGTACGTCCAGCGCGTCTTTATCATGGACGACGCCGAGCAGTTCATGCCGAACTATTTGCGCTTCGTGCGAGGGCTTATTGATTCCAACGATCTGCCGCTGAACGTTTCTCGTGAGATCCTGCAGGACAGCACCGTCACCCGCAACCTGCGTAGCGCACTGACTAAGCGTGTTCTGCAGATGCTGGAAAAACTGGCGAAAGAGGATGTGGAAAAATACCAGACGTTCTGGCAGCAGTTTGGTCTGGTGATGAAAGAAGGGCCGGCGGAAGATCATGCTAACCAGGAAACCATCGCCAAACTGATGCGTTTCGCGTCGACGCATACTGACTCTTCTGCGCAGACCGTCTCTCTGGAAGACTACGTCTCTCGCATGAAAGAAGGGCAGGAGAAGATTTACTACATTACCGCTGACAGCTATGCGGCAGCGAAGAGCAGCCCGCACCTGGAACTGCTGCGTAAGAAAGGCATCGAAGTGCTGTTGCTCTCCGATCGCATTGACGAGTGGATGATGAACTACCTCACCGAGTTTGACGGTAAGGCGTTCCAGTCCGTCGCCAAAGCGGACGAGTCTATCGACAAGCTGGCCGATGAGGTTGATGAAAGCGCGAAAGAAGCGGAAAAAGCGCTGACACCGTTTGTTGAGCGCGTGAAAAACCTGCTGGGCGACCGGGTGAAAGACGTACGTCTGACGCACCGTCTGACCGATACGCCGGCGATTGTCACCACCGACGCGGACGAAATGAGCACCCAGATGGCAAAACTGTTTGCCGCAGCGGGTCAGAACGTACCGGAAGTGAAATACATCTTTGAACTCAATCCGGACCACGTGCTGGTGAAACGCACGGCGGATACCCAGGATGAAGCGCAATTCAACGAGTGGGTTGAACTGCTGCTGGATCAGGCGCTGTTTGCCGAGCGTGGCACGCTCGAAGATCCAAACCAGTTCATCCGCCGCATGAACCAACTGCTGGTTTCCTGATAACTGCGATGTGAATGCCGGATAAGCGTGATTGCAATCCGGCATTTCTTTTAATCGCCTCTCTTTTCTAAATTTTCCCTCATTAACCGTTTCAGCGCTGGCACCTTCCTTGAGACAAATGCGTGATGGTGGTATCGTTTAGCGCTTTTTTAAAAATATCGACAACCTTTAAGGGGATTTTCGTAATGCGTATCATTCTGCTTGGCGCTCCGGGCGCGGGTAAAGGAACTCAGGCTCAGTTCATCATGGAGAAGTATGGTATTCCGCAAATCTCCACCGGTGATATGCTGCGTGCCGCCGTGAAATCTGGCTCCGAGCTGGGCAAACAAGCGAAAGACATCATGGACGCCGGTAAGCTGGTGACGGATGAGCTGGTGATCGCGCTGGTAAAAGAGCGTATCGCGCAGGAAGATTGCCGTAACGGTTTTCTGTTAGATGGTTTCCCGCGCACGATTCCGCAGGCTGACGCCATGAAAGAAGCCGGTATCGTGGTAGATTATGTTCTCGAATTCGACGTACCGGATGAGCTGATCGTTGACCGTATCGTTGGTCGTCGCGTACACGCTGCGTCTGGCCGCGTTTACCACATCAAATTCAACCCGCCTAAGGTTGAAGGTAAAGACGACGTGACCGGCGAAGAGCTGACCACCCGTAAAGACGACCAGGAAGAGACCGTGCGTAAGCGTCTGGTGGAATACCATCAGATGACGGCGCCGCTGATTGGTTACTACCAGAAAGAAGCGGCAGCAGGTAACACGCAATACGCGAAAGTTGACGGGACTCAGGCCGTTGCTGACGTGCGCGCCGCGCTGGAAAAAATCCTCGGTTAAGTTTTTCGCGTAGTGAACCTTTTATCAGGCCTGCCATTATCGCGTAGGCCTGATAAGCGTAGCGCCATCAGGCAAATTCTCGTTTTACCTCTCACAGCAATTAGTTCTTCTTACTCACTTTTCCGCTACAATTATCAACAATTTGAATCGATAAGAGGCGGTAATGCGTCAGACGAAAACCGGTATCCTGCTGGCAAATCTTGGCACTCCCGATGCCCCCACTCCGGCGGCAGTAACACGCTATCTCCGGCAATTCTTAAGCGATACACGCGTTGTCGATACGCCCCGCGTGTTGTGGTGGCCGCTGCTGCGCGGCGTGATTTTGCCGCTTCGCGCCCCGCGTGTGGCAAAGCTTTATCAGTCTGTCTGGATGGAAGGCGGCTCTCCGTTAATGGTCTACAGCCGTCAACAGCAGCAGGCGCTTGCTGCGCGCCTGGCGGACACGCCCGTCGCGCTGGGCATGAGCTATGGCTCGCCGTCACTGGAAAGCGCGGTGGACGAGCTGCTGGCGAACCACGTGGATCATATCGTCGTGCTGCCGCTGTACCCGCAATATTCCTGCTCAACGGTTGCTGCGGTCTGGGATGAGCTGGCGCGCATTCTGGCGCGTAAACGTCGTATTCCCGGCATTTCGTTTATTCGCGATTACGCCGACGATCGCGCTTATATTGACGCGCTGGCGAACAGTGCGCGGGCTTCGTTCGCCGAACACGGCGAACCGGATTTGCTGCTGTTGTCCTACCACGGCATTCCGCAGCGCTTTGCTGATGAAGGCGACGACTATCCGCAGCGCTGTCGTGATACCACCCGTGAGCTGGTCTCAGCGCTCGGTCTGCCACCAGAAAAAGTAATGATGACCTTCCAGTCGCGTTTTGGTCGTGAACCGTGGCTGACGCCCTACACTGATGAAACGCTGAAGATGTTAGGCGAGAAGGGAACGGGCCATATTCAGGTGATGTGTCCGGGCTTCGCGGCGGATTGTCTGGAGACGCTGGAAGAAATTGCGGTGCAGAATAAAGAGATCTTCCTCGAAGCGGGCGGTAAAAAGTATGAATATATTCCGGCGCTAAATGCCGCGCCGGAACATATCGATATGATGCTGAAACTGACAGCCCCGTACCGCTAACGTGCAGCGTTAATCTGCTGAGTGAAGAAACGCGCACCATCGCGTAAGGCGTCATCGGCAGATTTCATCATGCGTGAGTAGTGCAGAAAGGCGTGTAGCGTGCCGGGATACATTTTGTATTCGCAGGGCTGTTGGTGCGCCTGAAGCGTCTCGAAGAGCAGACGGCTGTCGTCGATCAGCGGGTCAAACTCCGCACCGGCGATAAAGCAGGGCGGCACGTCGCGCGTCAGGTCGTTGTTGAACAGGCAATAGTACGGCGACTCGCGATCGTCGGCATCACGCAGATACATTCTTTCGTACATCTCCAAATCCTGGCGGCTGAGGCCGTCCCACTCACCGCCCATCAGCCGACGACTTACCGAGTCCTGCAAGCCATACAGGCCGTACCACAACAGCACGCCTGCCACCTTTCCACAAAATATGTGCTTATCGCGCAGCCACAGCGCGCTGGCGAGCGACAGCATCGCGCCAGCGGAATCACCGGCAAAGCCAATGTGCGTCATATTCAACTGATAGTCGTCCGCCTGCTGATAAAAGAACTGACAGGCGGCAATGGTCTCTTCAATGGCCTGCGGAAAGCGCGCCTCAGGTGAGAGTGAATAGTCGACGCCGATTACCGTGCACTGGGTATAGCTTGCCAGCAGACGCATGATTCGGTCATGGGTATCCAGATTCCCGAGAATACAACCGCCACCGTGCAGGTAAAACAGCGTGGCCTGACTGTCTGGCGTTGGGCTGTACAGGCGCGTTGTCACCTCTCCCCAGGGCGTGGGGAGGGCATATTCCCGCGTTGGCATTTGCGGTGCATCCGCATTCCAGAAGCGCCGTTCAAGAATGTAGTGTTGGCGCATCGCTGGCACATCATCGGCGGCAGGCCAGGGAGGCAAATCGTCCTGCCGGACATTCAGCACCGCGCGCATCTCGTCTGAAATGCTGGCCAGTACGGGAAGTTTATTCTCTGGTTTCATAAAACGCTCCTTGTGAAATCGACCCATTGTAAAAGCTTCCGTCGTGGAAACTGCGATCCGTTCGTCTGTTATTGAAACTCTGTCGTCCAGAGGGGAATGTGCTACCATGCACCGCTCAGTTATCCACCTGTAAAAACAGCTATGAAATTTCCCGGTAAACGCAAATCCAAACACTATTTCCCTGTCAACGCACGCGATCCACTGCTGCAACAAATCCAGCCTGAAAATGAAACCAGCGCCGCATGGGTGGTGGGGATCGATCAAACGCTGGTCGATATTGAAGCGAAAGTGGATGACGCGTTTGTACAACGTTATGGACTGAGTGCCGGGCATTCACTGGTGATTGAAGACGATGTGGCCGAAGCGCTGTATCAGGAACTGGTGCGTGACAATCTGATCACCCATCAGTTTGCCGGTGGCACGATTGGTAACACCATGCACAACTACTCCGTGCTGGCCGATGACCGTTCGGTGTTGCTGGGCGTGATGTGCAGCAACATCGAAATTGGCAGCTACGCTTACCGCTATTTGTGCAACACCTCCAGCCGGACCGACCTCAACTATCTGCAGGGCGTTGACGGGCCGATTGGCCGCTGCTTTACCCTGATAGGCGAATCCGGTGAGCGTACCTTCGCCATCAGCCCAGGGCACATGAACCAGCTGCGCGCGGAAAGCATTCCGGAAACGGTGATTGCCGGGGCATCGGCGCTGGTGCTGACCTCCTATCTGGTACGCTGCAAGCCGGGCGAGCCGATGCCGGAAGCCACCATGAAGGCCATTGAGTACGCTAAAAAGCACAATGTGCCCGTGGTGCTGACGCTTGGGACCAAATTCGTGATCGCCGATAACCCGCAATGGTGGCAGGGTTTCCTGAAAGAGAACGTCTCAATCCTGGCAATGAATGAAGAAGAGGCCGAAGCGCTGACCGGTGAAAACGATCCGCTGCTGGCATCTGATAAAGCGCTGGACTGGGTCGATCTGGTGTTGTGTACCGCCGGACCGGTAGGGCTGTACATGGCGGGCTTTACCGAAGAGGAAGCCAAACGCAAAACTCAACACCCGTTGTTGCCTGGGGCGATTGCCGAATTTAACCAATATGAGTTCAGCCGCGCGATGCGCCATAAAGACTGTCGCAATCCGCTGCGCGTCTATTCCCATATCGCGCCGTATATGGGCGGTCCGGAAAAGATCATGAACACCAATGGCGCAGGTGACGGCGCGCTGGCGGCGCTGCTGCACGATATTACCGCCAACAGCTATCACCGTTCGAACGTGCCGAATTCCAGTAAGCACAAGTTCACCTGGCTGACCTATTCGTCATTAGCTCAGGTGTGTAAATATGCCAATCGTGTGAGTTATCAGGTACTGAACCAGCACTCTCCGCGTCTGACGCGTGGACTGCCGGAGCGTGAGGATAGCCTCGAAGAGTCGTACTGGGATCGTTAAGTCATTATGCCGGATGGCGACGTAAACGTCCTATCCGGCCTGGCGTAACCATCATCTGTGTCATCACGTAGGCCTGATAAGCGAAGCGCCATCAGGCAAACGAGCCGATGCCACGACGATCACCCGGTCACGATTTCACCCGCAGGGGGTGTTTCCAGCAATTCCAGCATCGTACGGGCGATTTCACGCTCGCCCATCACGACCTGATTAGCGCCGCGTTCGGTAATGTACTCGACCTCATCGTCATAATGCGCACGAGCAATAATCTCAATATTCGGGCATTTCTCGCGGGCAGACGCAACAATTTCACCGGCCTCATAGCCGTTCGGAATCGTGAGGATTAGCCAGCGGGCGCAGTCCAGATGCGCCAGATTCATAATCTCTTCATTGGCGGCATTCCCCAGCACCGCGCGGATCCCGCGCTCGCGTAGCTCATCCACTCGTGTCCGCGACGTTTCGATAACCACTAACGGCATCCCGGCCGCCATCAGTTTTTCACCGAGCAGACTGCCGACACGGCCAAAACCGACCAGCAGCGCGTGGTTGCAGATATCCACCGGAATTTGTTTCTCTTCCTCGATAGCCTCTTCCAGCGTTTGTTCTTCCAGCGTCTCGGTTTTTGCCAGATATTTTTCCAGCAGAGCAAACAGCACCGGGTTGAGCATAATCGACAGAATCGCCCCTGCCAGCACCAGATTTTGCCCTTCCTGCGGCAGCAGGTTCAGCGCCATCCCCAGACCGGCGAGAATAAAGGCGAATTCACCAATCTGCGCCAGGCTGGCGGCGATGGTCAGTGCGGTGCGCGGCGAGTGGCCAAACAGACGCACCAGGAAAAAGGCGGCGACCGACTTACCAAAGATAATGATGGCAAGCGTTGCCAGCACGGCCAGCGGTTGTTGGATCAGAATCAGCGGATCAAACAGCATACCGACGGAGACAAAGAACAGGACGGCAAACGCGTCGCGCAGCGGCAGGGTATCGTGGGCCGCGCGGTGGCTCAGTTCCGATTCATTCAGTACCATCCCGGCAAAGAACGCGCCCAGCGCGAAGGAGACATCAAACAGTTCCACCGCGCCGAAAGCGATACCTAATGCCAGCGCCAGTACGGAAAGGGTAAACAGTTCGCGGGAGCCGGTTGCCGCGCTGCGCGCCATAATCCACGGTACCAGACGGCGGCCAACCAGCATCATAATGGCGATAAAGGCGATAACTTTACCGATGGTAATGCCCATGTCGACGGCCAGCGAGGCGAAGCCGACGTTACCTTTTTCCACCATTCCGGCGACGGCTGGCAGCAGAACCAGCGTCAGTACCATTACCAGATCTTCAACAATCAGCCAGCCGATGGCAATCTGCCCTCGCTGACTGTCGACCAGTTGTCGTTCTTCAAGCGCGCGCAGCAGCACCACGGTACTGGCGGTTGAAAGACATAAACCAAAGACGATACCGGTCATCAGCGACCAGCCCAGCATGGCGGAAAGGGCCATACCCAACAGCGTCGCCACGGCTATCTGGGCGATCGCGCCGGGAATGGCTATCGACTTTACCGCCATCAAATCCTTCAGTGAAAAGTGCAAACCGACGCCGAACATCAGCAGAATAACGCCAAGCTCAGCGAGCTCCGGCGCAAGTTTGGTATCAGCCACAAAGCCTGGCGTAAAAGGACCGGCCAGAACGCCCGCTAACAGATATCCCACCAGAGGAGAAATACGCAGTTTATTGGCAAGCATGCCGAGTATAAAAGCGAGCACAAGGCCGCCAACAATGGTGGTGATAAGCGGGGTGGCGTGATGCATTCCGTCTCCTTTGGTAGCTGATTTCCAAAATTCCAGGTAATAGTTTATGACAATTTTGACTATTATGTTTATGAATAATTATTGAATTTTGAAGAAAACTGCAATTTGAGCTGAAAAAAGCACGGATCGGAAAACGAATGGGTTGTAGACAGAGCAAAGGCTTATGGCAGCAGGCTGAGAGGGCGGCTAAAGTTTAGCTTTAGCCGCAAAAACTCAGGCTTTATGCCGGTTATCAGGTAGGAATATGGTCAAGATCCCCAGAAGTGGCAGGAAAGCACAGATTTTATAGACTAACTCGATGCTGGTATGGTCAGCGAGCAGACCTAACACCGCGGCTCCCAGGCCACCCATCCCAAAGGCAAAACCAAAAAACAGACCAGAAACCATGCCGATACGACCCGGCAGTAGCTCCTGGGCATACACCAGAATGGCGGAAAACGCCGAGGCGAGAATAAAACCAATGATCACCGTTAAAATGCCGGTCCAGTGCAGGGTGGCATAAGGTAAAATCAGCGTAAACGGCGCGACGCCGAGGATAGAGCCCCAAATGACATATTTTCTGCCAATCTTATCGCCTAAAGGCCCGCCAATTACCGTTCCTGCAGCAACCGCAAACAGGAAAGCAAAGAGGTGAAATTGCGCGTTTTGTACCGATAATCCGAATTTTTGCATCAGATAAAAGGTGTAATAGCTGCTGATGCTCGCCATATAGAAGTATTTCGAGAAAATCAGGATCAGCAGGACGCTGACCGCAAGCACCACCTTATTGCGCGGCAGTGGATTGATAATCGTTGCTTTTGGTTTCCCCTTGCTCATTCGATGCTGCGCGGCATACCAGCGGCTGATTTGCGCCAGCACGACAATGGCCAGCAGCGCCGCAAGAACGAACCAGGCCACATTACCTTTGCCGTAAGGGGCGATAATCACTGCCGCCAACAACGGACCGAGGGAGCTACCAAAATTACCGCCCACCTGGAAGATGGACTGGGCAAGACCGTGGCGTCCGCCTGAGGCCATACGCGCCACACGGGACGATTCCGGGTGGAATACCGAAGAACCGGTGCCGACCAGCGCGGCAGCCAACAGCACGGTGCCAAAACTGCCGGCCATTGCCAACAGCACCAGACCGCTTAGCGTAAAGCACATGCCAATCGGCAGCGACCACGGCATCGGGTACTTATCGGTCCAGTAACCAACCACCGGTTGTAGTAGCGAAGAGGCCAACTGGAAGGTCAGGGTGATCATCCCTATCTGCATAAAGGTCAGTGAAAATTCGGACTGTAATAGCGGATAGATCGCCAGAATTAACGACTGAATCATATCGTTAAGCAGATGTGAAAGGCTGATCGCGCCTAAAATGCCGAACGACGTGCGTGCCTTAGCGACTGGCGCGGACGCACCAGGTGCTGGCTGGGTTTGTTCACTCATTGCCATAGAAAGTCACTTCTGTCTGATTTGCGATGTATGCGCTTTATCCTTCACGCTACCCGGATGCAACGTGAATGATGTTGCGCACAGGGGAATATCGTCATTGTGATTATTACCTGACTAACATACCTGCGGATGAGGTTTGAAGGAAGTCTCAATTCTGAAAACTTATTCGACTATTATTTCAGATAATTGTAATTTCAGCCGAGTGAAGGAATCAGGGAGAGAAACATGAAATTTTTGAAACGGGGTGTGGCGCTGGCACTGTTCGCCGCATTCACGCTGGCAAGTCAGCCTGCTCAGGCTTATGAAAAAGATAAAACCTATAAAATCACCATTCTGCATACCAACGATCACCATGGCCATTTCTGGCGCAGCGAATACGGCGAGTACGGTCTCTCAGCGCAAAAAACGCTGGTAGACGGGATTCGTCGCGAGGTGGCTGCCGAAGGGGGCAGCGTCCTGCTGCTGTCCGGCGGTGACATCAACACCGGCGTACCCGAATCGGATCTACAGGATGCTGAGCCCGACTTTCGCGGGATGAACCTGATTGGTTATGACGCGATGGCGGTCGGTAACCACGAATTTGATAATCCGCTCACCGTCCTGCGTCAGCAGGAGAAGTGGGCGAAGTTCCCGTTTCTCTCAGCCAATATTTACCAGAAAAGTACCGGCGAGCGCCTGTTTAAACCCTGGGCCATTTTTAAACGCCAGGATTTGAAAATCGCGGTGATCGGTTTGACCACCGACGACACGGCGAAAATCGGTAACCCTGAGTTCTTCACCGATATTGAATTTCGCAAACCAGCGGAAGAGGCAAAGGTGGTGATTCAGGAATTGCAGATGAATGAAAAGCCGGACGTCATGATTGCCACCACTCATATGGGGCATTACGACAACGGCAACCACGGTTCGAACGCGCCGGGCGACGTTGAAATGGCGCGCAGTCTGCCGGAGGGCGCGCTGGCGATGATTGTGGGTGGTCACTCACAGGACCCGGTGTGCATGGCGGCGGAAAATAAGAAACAGGTGGATTACGTTCCCGGTACGCCGTGTGCACCGGACAAACAGAATGGTATCTGGATCGTGCAGGCTCATGAGTGGGGGAAATACGTGGGTCGCGCGGACTTTGAGTTCCGTAACGGCGAGATGAAAATGGTCAACTATCAGCTGATTCCGGTGAACCTGAAGAAGAAAGTGACCTGGGAAGACGGGAAAAGTGAGCACGTACTTTACACCCCGGAAATCGCGGAGAATGCGCAGATGCTCTCGCTGTTGTCACCGTTCCAGAATAAAGGAAAAGCGCAGCTGGATGTGAAAATTGGTGCGGTGAATGACCGACTGGAAGGCGATCGCAGCAAGGTCCGTTTTGTACAAACCAACATGGGGCATTTGATTCTGGCTGCGCAAATGGCGCGCACCGGTGCCGATTTTGGCGTCATGAGCGGCGGCGGCATTCGTGACTCGATTGACGGCGGGGATATCACCTATAAAAGCGTGCTGAAGGTTCAGCCATTCGGCAACGTTGTCGTATATGCCGACATGAACGGTAAGGATGTGACGGATTATCTGACGGCCGTGGCGCAAATGAAACCGGACTCCGGCGCCTATCCGCAGTTTGCCAGGGTTAGCTTTGTGGCAAAAGAGGGCAAGCTCAACGATTTGAAAATCAACGGCGAGCCGGTTGACCCGGCAAAAACCTACCGTATGGCGACGCTCAGCTTTAACGCGACCGGCGGCGACGGCTATCCGCGTATTGATAACAAACCGGGGTACGTCAACACCGGGTTTATTGATGCGGAAGTGCTGAAGGAATACATTCAGAAAAACTCACCGCTGGATGCCAGTGCGTATGAGCCGAAGGGGGAAGTTAGCTGGCAGTAACAGGGCGGAGTGCCGGATGGCGGTGCGGGCACCTTATCCGGCCTACAGGTTAGTGCGGTTTCCTGGCCTGATAAGCGTCGCGCTATCAGGCCATCATTCTATAATCACTTAATCCCGGCGGGCGATATCGGCGAATTCAGCCTCCAGAATCGCGGCTAAATCAACCGCCGCCAGTTCAATATCCAGCCCGCGTTTGCCGCCAGAGACAAAAATGGTGTCAAACGTCCGGGCTGGCGCATCAATCAGCGTCGGTAGACGTTTTTTTTGTCCCAGTGGGCTAATGCCGCCGACCAGATACCCGGTCGTGCGTTGCGCAACCAGCGGATCGGCCATATCGACCTTTTTCGCGCCGAGTGCTTTGGCGACTTTTTTCAGATCCAGTTGTCCGGCCACGGGCGTGACTGCAACCGCCAGATGTTTCATATCGCCATTCACCGCCACCAGCAGCGTTTTGTACACCTGATCGGCATTCAGCCCTAACTTGCGCACCACCTCATCGCCGAAGTTGGTCTCGGCGGGATCGTGGTCGTAGGTATGGATCCTGAACGTAATTTTGTTTTTTTCGAGTAATTTAACGGCGGGTGTCATAGCTATTTTTCCTGGCTAAACCAAATGACGAGTCAAGCATATCTCTAACGAATGTTCGAAATATAGTACCATCTTGCGCAATTATGTTGGCAGGATGCAGAGTTTGAGCGACAATCGACATACACCGTCGCATTAAGCGGCGGCATAATAATAATGATGAAATTCCTCTTTGACGGGCCAATAGAAATATTGGCCACTTTTTTTATCGCATCAGCTCCGGTAGATTTCCCTCTCCATAAAGGTGCAGCGCGCCGACGGCCACCACATAGCGACCCGCAGGCAGTGCCGCCAGACGATCCCGCCAGGCGATATTGCGTTGATGCATCAGCACATCGTACAGCGACTGACTGAAGGTGTTGGGAAGCGTCAGGTGATTGTCCTGCGGCGGGGAGTCAAGCCACCAGCTCATCATCTGTTGCAGTAGCCGGGCGTTGGTGTGCCAGTGCGTTAGTGTGTCCTCCAGCAGCGCCAGGCCGTTGTCTGGCAGTTCACACAACAGTGCAATCTGGCTGGCGGCACCTTCCAGTTCAATCACCGGTTTTTCTGCCTTTTTCGCGGCCTGCAACAGCTGATAATCAATACCGTATTCCGGGCGTAATCCCAACTGTTGCGCCTGGGTGGCCTGCAACACCATCGCGATTTGCCACAGCGGTTGTGTGGAAAACAGCGTCGGAGAGATCCCCAATTCATCGGTCGCGCGATGCAGATTGCGCAACTGCTCCTCGCTGATGCGCTCTTCCAGTGCGGCAAATTCGGGTAGATCGGCAAAAGGGCTGTCATTGCCGGAGACGTCGGCCTCAACAATTAGTGCATCGGCGCTGTTAAGCTTTTTGAGCAGTCTGGCAGGGAGAGGGGACATATCGCGACTGCCCATATGAATACTGCCAATCAGGTGGAAATGGCGGTTGCCGGGCAACGAAACATCAATGGCGGGCCAGGTATAGCGATTGCCGGATAGCGTAGCGAAGAATGTTTTTACCCGGTAAAACAGATCCATGCGACCTCCCTAATCAGAAGCCCATGCTAACGCGTGGCCCAGGGGTGTGCAATGTGTGAATTGCCGGATGGCGGCGCTAAAACGCCATCCGGCATCGCTTACTCTTTCGGTTTAAAGCGCAGCAGTCGGTTCGCGTTGCTCACCACGGTAATGGACGAGAGCGCCATCGCCGCACCGGCAACCACCGGGTTCAGCAACGTACCGGTAAACGGCCACAGAATACCGGCTGCAACAGGAATACCGATGCTGTTGTAGATGAATGCGCCAAGCAGGTTTTGCTTCATGTTTCGAAGCGTTGCGCGGGAAATAGACAGTGCATCTGCCACGCCCATCAGGCTATGACGCATCAGGGTAATTGCAGCGGTTTCGATAGCCACATCGCTGCCGCCGCCCATTGCGATCCCGACATCGGCTTGCGCCAGCGCCGGTGCATCATTGATGCCGTCACCGACCATCGCCACCTGACGCCCCTGGCTTTGCAGACGTTTAATGGCATCGGCTTTACCGTCCGGCAGAACGCCGGCAATCACCTCATCAATTCCCGCCTCTTTGGCGATGGCGTTAGCCGTCGTCGGGTTATCGCCGGTTAACATCACCAGACGATAGCCGGCGCGGTGCAGTCGCTGAAGGGCGGCCACGCTGTCGCTACGCAACGGATCGCGCACGGCCAGCAGCGCTGCCGCTTTACCATCAATCGCCAGCAGCACCGGCGTAGCGCCCTGAGAAGCCTGGGCCGATATCTCGGTTTCCAGTTCGCGAGTGTCAACCTGCTGCTCGTTCAGCAGGGCCTGGTTGCCCAACAACAGCGTATGCCCTTCGGCTTCACCGCTAACGCCTAATCCACGCAGGGTGCGGAAACCGTTGACCTGCGGCAGTGCACCATCACCGGCTTTGTCGAGAATCGCTCGCGCCAGAGGGTGGCTGGAGCCTTGCTCAAGCGCCGCCGCCAGACGCAGCACCTGCGCCTCGTCAGTCTCGCCTACGGTTTTAATCGCCACCACCTGGGGTTTGCCTTCGGTCAGTGTCCCGGTTTTGTCGAAGACCACGGTATCCAGAGTGCTGGCGCGCTGCAGCGCATCGGCATCACGCACCAGTACGCCAAACTCAGCCGCACGACCCACGCCGGAAATAATAGACATTGGTGTTGCCAGACCCAGCGCACACGGACAGGCAATAATCAGTACTGTGGTTGCAATCACCAGGGTGTAGACAATTTGTGGCGCCGGGCCAAAGAAGTACCAGATACCCGCGCTGACCAGCGCAATCACGACCACAACCGGAACAAACACGGCGGAAATCTTATCGGCCATCTGACCGATTTCCGGCTTACTGCTCTGGGCCTGGCGCACCATACGGATAATGCGCGACAGCGTAGTATGGCTGCCGACTGCGCTGGCGCGGAACAACACGCTGCCATCCTGCACAACGGTACCGGCATGCACACTGTCGCCTTCACCTTTTTGCTGTGGGATAGGTTCGCCGGTAAGCATCGCCTCATCCAGCCAGGCTTCGCCCTGGGTGATTTCACCGTCAACCGGTACGCGGTCGCCGGTGGTCAGACGCAACAGCATCCCCGGTTGAACCTCTGCCAGCGGTACGCTCTTTTCACCGTCTTCTGTCACCACTCGCGCCGTTGGCGGCGTGAGATCGAGTAATTTTTCCAGCGCCTTAGACGAGCGCTGACGCGCGCGGGCTTCCAGCATGTGTCCGAGGTTAATCAGACCAATGATCATCGCGCTGGCTTCATAATAAAGATGACGCGCTTCCATCGGGAACCACTGCGGCCACAGGTTGACGCTCATCGAGTACAACCAGGCTACGCCGGTGCCCAGCGCCACCAGGGTGTCCATCGTGGCGGTGCCGTTCATCAGGCTCTTCCACGCGCTGCGATAAAAATGGCCGCCGGCAAAAACCATCACGGCGAGCGTCGCCAGACCTATCGCCAGCCACAGGCTGCGGTTGTCGGCGGTCACCATCATGTTATCGCCCATCATCCCCCAGACCATCACCGGCACACCCACCAGCAGGGCGACAATCGCCTGCCAGCGGAAGCGTTTCATTGTCGCGACGGCGGTTTCCTGCTGGCGCTCACGGCGTTTGAGATCGTCTTCAATCGCTTCCGCGCCATAGCCGGCTTTTTCCACCGCCTGGACTAAATCGGCGGCGGACGCACTGCCCATCACCAGCGCAGTACGTTCCGCGAGGTTTACCCGTGCCTGCGTGACCCCGGGAACGCTTTGCAGCGCATTTTGTACCCGGGAAACACAGCTGGCGCAGCTCATGCCGCTTAACAGCAGCTGTTGGCTCTCATCTTCAGCCGTCGCTGCCGGAAGCTCAGGAGGGACCGCTGCCAGTGCTTCCGACGGGATTGATGACTCCGCCAGCGGTTTAGCCTTTGGGTGGCTTAACTCTGCGCCGTAACCGGCTTGTTTGATGGTGTCGATAAGCGCTTCGGCGCTGGCAGTGCCGGTGACGTGCGCTTCAGTCACGGTAACCTCAGCCTGTTCAACATCCGGGCGTTGTTCAAGACTCTCTTTTACGCGTTTGACGCAGTGACCGCAGGACAGGCCGTCCAGGGTCAGGTCGATAGTGTGAGACATCACTTCACTCCTTTATTACAGGGATTAATTGACTGTGATAAAGGTTAAACCTTCCAGCAAGGGGAAGGTCAAGGGATTTGTTTTCACCCTGTTTTTTTAATGTTCCAGTGCGATGGCGCAGACATGTTCGAGGGTGGAAAGGTTGTTGTAAAGTTCCGGTAAGGTCATTTTTTTTCTAATCACGACTTTAAGATTAACCTCTATTTTCCCCTTTTTGACATCGCGGATGGTGATAGCTTCAATAATGTTTTTTTGCTGATTAATACTTTCCACCAGTGTTTGTAGCCCTGATTTTTCGTCAAGAATAATGCGAATCTTAACTTTACCGGGCAATTGATTTTTAGTTTGTAAAAAGATGACAAAATAGCTGAGCTTTATGGCCAGCAGGAACAAGCCTGTGGCAAGAAGCGCATGCATATAAAAACCGGCGCCACTGGTAATTCCCACTCCCGCAGAAGCCCATACAATGGCTGCGGTTGTCAGCCCGGAGATGGCGTCGTCATGGCGATGAAGGATAACACCTGCACCGAGAAAGCCTACGCCGCTGATAATTTGTGCGGCCAGGCGCATCGGATCGCTACGTATATTCATCGAGATTTCCGCGTAATACTCCGCTGACTGAATAGAGACGATGGTCAGAACGCAGCTGGCGACGGAAATAATGACGCACGTTTTAAATCCGACAGGCTTTCCTTTCGATTCTCTTTCAAGACCGATGATCCCGCCGAGGATAAAAGCGACGCAAATTTTGCCCAGCGTAATTAACAGAGATTCTCCTTCACCGGATAAGAGGAAGGATAACGTATTCATATTTCCTCCGGAAAACTCACCTCAAACAGCGTAAAAAGGTCTCCTTTTCTGACCCGTAACGCTAGGCGCGGTAGGTATGGATATAGTGCTCAATCAGCGAAAGAAGACGCCGGTTATCGATGCTCTGCAGAATTTTTACCCGCGCACCTTTTGGTTCAGGGATCCCTACATTGAGACGCAACGTGTCACGTCCATAGCGACAGGTCATACCGCGCGTGATGCCTTCCAGTGAGACATCCAGGTAATCTTCCTCCATTGTTGCCAGAGAGGGATCCAGTAACCAGGCAACGGTTAACGCATCATGGATCCAACATCCGGGCAGATGGCGGGTTTGCATAGAGTAGGTGATCCACGGACGAATGGTTTGCGCCAGATAACGGCTAAGCCCGTTTTCTGTTTTTGCCAGACGATCCAAATCGGCGTGAAGCATTTGAGTTTTCGTTGTCACATCCATCGGGACCAGCGTGACGGGCGCGCCGCTGGTAAGCACCGCATGAGCCGCCTCAGGATCCAGACCAAAATTGGTATCTTTCAGGTAGCCCGGCACATTGAATACGCCGCCCATAACAACGATATTTTTGACCGCGTGAACAATCTGCGGGTAAAGCTGCAGGGCAATGGCCACATTGGTGAGGGGACCGGTAGCAACCAACGTGATTTCACCAGGGTTATTACAGATGAGTTCACCTATCGCCTCGGGTGCATGGGGGGGCACCTGCTGGCACAATGCCGGGGCAGGAACTTCCGACCAGAGTTGCCGTAAGCCAAACTGATCGACACCCTGATCCAGTTTTTCACGCCAGGGAAGCGGATCTTCCCGGAGCGCACGCGAGGCTCCACGGTAAACAGAAACGGGAATAGCCAATTGCGCAATGAGATCTTTAGCGACGGCATATCCCACATCTGCTGGCGTATTTCCTGCGACAGTAGTGATCATCTCCAGAGTGATTTGCGGAGCGGCAATCGCCAGCGCTAGCGCCAGGCCGTCATCAATATTCGCGCCGGGAATGCCATTGCCTGGATCGCAGTCAATTATGATACGCATCGATGTATTTTCACGTTGTCTCGGGTTGTACTTCATGTCCCTGGCAGCCACACGATTCTCCTGTTCGTAAATAAAACTCAAATTCAACGCGGCGAACCTCTCCATCCCAATTTTTCAGCATGTCAATTGCCGCACGGGCCATCTTATCGACCGGTTGCAGAACGGCGGTCAAAGAAGGGACGTTGTAAGCCGATTCATGTGTTGCGTTAAAACAGACCAGTGCAACATCTTCAGGGACGCGCAGCCCATGTTCCGCCAGGGCGCGTAAGCAACCCAGTGCCTGCTGTTCATTCGTCGCGAACAACGCGCGCGGTGGCTGGCGTTGCAGCATACGTTTTGTCGCCTCGTAACCTCCGGCGCGGGTATAGTTGGTCGAAAAAATCCATGAAGGATTGACCATTAGCGATGAGGCTTCCAGCGCCTGCTGCCAGCCCCGGATACGATCCTGAGTATTCAGCATTTCACGCGGGCCACAGATGATGCCGATGTCGCGATATCCGTGATCAATCAGATGTTGGGTTACCTGCATCGCCGCCTGTTGTTCATCAACCTGGATAACGCTGACGTTAAGTCCAGGATCCACGCGATCGAGCATAACGCAGGGCGTACCGCTCTCCTGAATCAAATTGATATAAGGATGGCGATCCACACTGGTGTAGATCAGCCCGTCAACCTGGCGGTGCAACATATTATTAATCAGTTCACGTTCACGGCAGCTGCTGTCGCCCGCATCACCCAGCAGGAGTACTTTGCCATCAGCAAATGCTTCGTGTTGCAGAGCATGAGCCATAGAGGCGATAAACGGGTTCGAGATATCCGGTGCGACAAGCCCATAAGTTTGTGTACTCCCTGAAGCCAGCGCACGCGCGATGCCATTGGGTCGATAGCCGGTTTTCTTAATGGCCTGTAGTACACGTTGCCGGGTCGCTTCGGCAACGGGACGTGGACCATTATTAATAACGTAACTAACGACAGCGACGGACGTTCCCGCTTCTTTTGCCACGTCAGAACGTGTTACGCGTTGCGAATGTGATTGAGTCACGAGGCACCTACCTGATTGCGTTCAGAGTGATTTTTTCCAGACAGCATAAGGCGTTATGACCCAAAAATCTTTGGTAAAGAACGCGCATCTCACGTTCTCTGGCCTCAAATTGCATCCTCGGGTAAGTTAAGATCCCGTCCACGGGTTTCTGGTGCAAAGAACGTGGTTACCAGTCCAATTGTGGCCATCAGAGCGAAATAGAGAGCGATTGGCCACCAGTGCCCATAAAACGAGAGCAATGCCGAGGCGATAAGTGGCGCTGTCCCGCCAGACATAATCGAACCGAGCTCTTTTGCAAATGCCATTTTGGTATAACGATTCTTGACACCGAAAAGCTCAACGCCCCATGCAGCCTGAACACCAAAAATACCCAGTGACGCGATTCCCATCCCGGTAATGATCGTTGGGATGACAATCCATGGCTCACGAGAATCCAGCAGCATGAATGCCGGAAAAGCATACAGGATCAGTAACAAGCAGAACCAACGATAGACGATCCGTCTGCCGAATCGATCGGAAAGCCAGCCCGCCAGAGGAATAATGGCAAATCCCAGAACCGATGCGATAAACACCGCCACGGTCGGCACTGATTTATCCACCATCAGCACTTTAGCGACATAGCCAATGATAAATCCCTGTGCCAGGTAGGAGGGGCCATTCTCGCCAATGCGTAAGCCGACCATGGTCCAGAACGCACGGGTCCGTTTCCAGAAGCTACGTGTATCATGCTGTTGCTGCGCTTTTCCCTCGCGAAGAACTTTTTCTCGCTCGGCCTGCAGGAGGGCCTTTTGACGTTCAAAAACGGGCGTTTCACGCATATGGCGACGAATGAATAGCGCAGCAGCGGCGATAAGAATGCTGCAAAGAAAAGGAATACGCCATCCCCAGCTTAATAAGTCATCTTTGTCCATTTGCAGGACGATGAGCCAAACCAACGAAGCCAGTAATGTTCCGCTGTTTGAGCCCAGCGCGATAATCGAGGAAACCAGCCCACGGCGTTTAACGGGAGCATATTCACCGAGCATCACGGTACCCCCTGAAAGTTCCGCTCCGGCCCCCAGGCCCTGAGAAAATCGAAGGATAACCAGGCATACCGGCGCCCAGACGCCAATCTGGGCGTAGCTGGGGATCAAACCTATTAACATGGTCGACATGCCCATCAATCCAATCGTGATAACCATGACAATCTTCCGACCATGTTTATCGCCTATCCAGCCAAACAGAAGCGCACCGATGGGGCGAGCAATAAACCCAACGGAATAGGCGGCAAAGCTGGAAAGTAACGCCATGACAGGTGTCGCTTCCGGAAAAAAGACATCGCCAAAGATAATGCCTGCGGCAAGACCGTACAGGGCAAAATCGGCATACTCCATCGTGGTGCCTAACCAGCAGGAAAATGTCGCTCGCCAAAATTCGCGGCGTCCTTCGGGGGTTTCCAGCCGCTCCTGAGCGGCTTGTTGGTTATCCGTCAGGGGAACAGAGGATGAATGCGTGTTCATAAGAACTCCTTGAAGTTATCTGTCGACATACGTCGCAGGCTTGTGCTCTTCACGTTCTACTCGCGTAGATATTATATTTTTACCGGAGATTAATAAATCTACCCGCGTAGAATGATCAAGGAAAAGAGTTAAAATTGCGAAAGCGATCACTTATAACAGGCAATTGTTACAAAAAAAGGTACGCCTGCTTCGATGTTCTTCACTGTTTATGAAGTACGAACGTTCGACGGTTCCGGAAATGTGAAAGTGGCAGTGGTAACGCCCGCGACCTGTGAAGTGACAGGAGGTTACTGGCATCTATTGGATGGGTGTGTGGTGTCAGCCACAAGTACGTTATAATGACACCATGCCACAGCTTAAGGTGCGGAGGACGTGTGAATATCAGCGATGTAGCAAAAAAAACCGGTTTAACCAGTAAAGCGATCCGCTTTTATGAAGAAAAAGGGCTGGTCACGCCGCCGCTGCGTGGTGAAAACGGTTATCGCACCTACGGGCAACAGCATCTCAATGAACTGACGCTGCTGCGCCAGGCGCGCCAGGTCGGATTCAACCTTGAAGAGTGCGGTGAACTGGTAAATCTGTTCAACGATCCGGGGCGTCACAGCGCGGATGTCAAAAAGCGGACGCTGGAGAAAGTGGCTGAAATTGAGCGCCATATCAGCGAATTACAGTCAATGCGCGTACAGTTGCTGGCGCTGGCGGAGTCGTGTCCGGGCGATGACAGCGCGGAATGCCCTATTATTGATAACCTTTCTGGCTGTTGCCACCACAAGGCGCAGGTTTAACGCGCGTCGGGATTAAGCATAAAGACCACCGTGCCGCGATACCACGGGGATGTGCGTAACTGCGCTTCCGCCTGGCTGTCCCGCTTACCGTGCTGTACCAGACCAAGCTTAAAGGGAATTCGCAAGCGGGAGAGGGCGGGCAGGTAGTCCTGATAATTCGTCACCGTGTGCCGTCCCTGATAGCTCTGCACTACCAGTTCATCGATTGGCAGCGCGTTCAGCGTTGCAATGTCACCGGTTTTCGCCCAGTCCAGCAATCCGGTTACCCCAAGAGCAAAATCGGGTGGCAGTTGTTGGCGCAATACCCGCAGAAAGCGGGCGTAGTCGGCGAGTTGATGCGTCTCGGCGTCAAAATCGACCTGTAGCCCTACCACCTGATTTCCCGCCCCCTGCCAGCGCTGCATCAGCCGCACGATGCGTGCCGGAATCGCGTCCGGAACGTCGAGCGTGGTAAAGCGCACGGTAAGCCAGATGGACGGAAACGTCAGGCGGCTGACGGGAAGCCCCAGACGCTGAAACTCCGCGCCCTTTGCCCGCATCAATACTTCCCCCTGATGCAGATAGACCGTTTGGGCGCCTCTCAGTTCATCGCTGGCTTTCACCCCTGACCAGAGCCAGAAGGCGGGATGTTCGCGGGCGATAACCGTCTCATCCGCCTGCGCCTGTCCCGCCAGTAGCGCGATTACCAGTAGTATTTGAGTTTTTGCGCCCACGGACTGCCCGGATACTGGGTTTTCAACTGCGTGAACCAGCCTTTGCGCTGCTGTTTGTCCACCTCTTCTCCGCCACACTCATTCGTGCCGGACGGGGCGTAACACATGATGGCGCGATACAGTGCGTAACTTCTGTCTTCGTGCTCGGCTTTTGGCGAGGTGATGACCTGCTGGTAGTAACTCTGGCGATCATACTGCCCAACCGGACGCTTGCGGTCGATAGCGGTCTCCAGCACGCCATTCCCTGCGCTGTCTTTCCACAAATCGACATGGGTTTGTGACGTGCGGAAGAACTCACCCAGACAGTTCAGCGCATGGGCATCATCGGGATTTTTGCTCAGCGTGCCGACGGTCTCATTGAGGCTGCGGCACACGTAACCGACTTCAGCGGCGTCACCGTTCCAGTCAAACGTGCTCAGATTGACGTCGTCGAATGCTTCGCCGATCACCGGCTGTGTGATGGCGCTGGCGAGTTTGCGGTCCTGCAGCCAGTCGCTAAAGCGGTTTTCTGTGAGATCGCGCACCAGCAGCGTATGCAGCGCGATAGTGCGTTCTTCGTTATTCGGTCCCTGGCTGACCTGCTGACGCAACTGTTCAGGCGTCGCCACGGTTTTCAGTACCCGGGAACGATAACGCAGGTTGGTGACCGCGCTGTCCGGGGCAAAAACCGCCTCCGTATCGCCACTGTACACCAGCGTGGCCGCCAGTTTTGCCTGCACATACTGCTGCTGTTCGTTATCCTGGCTCAGCTTCAGCAATGTCGACCAGAAATCACGCGCTTCTGACCACTGCTTTTGACCCATCAGCGCGTTACCGTAGAGAACCTGTTCGCTGAAAGCGAGGATATCGTGAGCCGGAAGTTGTTTCGCCGGGGTAACCGCCTGAAGAATCGCAGCATTGTTTTCTGTCGCCAGCCACAGGTTGAGTTGCAGATCGCGCCACAGCGGCAGTTTTCCGCTTTTTTCAAAAACCGGTTTGCTGGCATCCAGGTTAGCCTGCGTCAGGGTTGGCTTCTGGTCGCTGTTCAGACGAAGGGCGCGTAGCATCTCGGTATAGCTGACGAGAGGGGCGTCGGCGAACGCCTCCTGTACCGATTGATCGTAAAACTGCCTGCCATAGACATTATCGTATTCAATCACCCGGTTTCGCAGCGTCTGCGCATCGGCGGCCTGCCGGAATGCCTGCTCATACAATCCTGCAAGCGACGCCCAGTCCTGCAAATACCAGTGGATGCGACGCAGCATGCCGTGTGCGGAATCGGCATAGCGGCCTTCAGGCCAGCGCTGAAGATAGGTCTGCGCCTCTTTTTTCGCGCGTAAGGCGTCTTCACGATTTATTCGTGCGATATCAAAATCGCCATATTCGCCGACGCTGTTTTGGCTGCTTTTGTTCAGCGCCGTGCGCATCAGCATATATTGCGCGGTTTCCGCCAGCCACGGGCGATCGCTCTTAAGCAGCGACGTGAAAACCTGCGCCGCGCTTTCGTATTCACCCGCGTAAAAATGGGCTGCGGCGATCAGATAGGTTTTATACGCCAGGGCAGGTGAGTCCGCCGGGAGCGTAGTGAGAGAGGCCGTGATTTGCTCTGCGCTGGCCCCGGAATAGAGTCCCAGACGTGCCTGCGCCAGCGCCTGCTTTTGTTCTGCTGTCAGCGTAGCATCGCTCAGTAGCGCGGCAAAAAACTGACTGACGCTGTCGGCATTATTGGAGACAAAACGGTTTTCCTGCTCACCGTCGTGGTTGAATTCAACCGCCGCTACCTGCAGCGTTGCCATCTGCTGGGCGAGTGTATTGGGTGCATTCTGCGTTTGTGCAGGCGAGTCCGTGCGGACATCATCGTCATCCCATTGCGGGTGATAAGCAAAATAGAAATCGCGTGAGCGGGTGATATCCGCAGGCATCGACTGAACGGGCACAGCAAACGACTTTGCCTCACTCAGCAGACGCAACAGGTTATCGCGTGAATCATTATCGGGCGTCAGAATAGGGGCGCCTTTTAGCAGACAGCGCGCGTCGCTCCAGGTGCAGTCTGCGATATCAAACGAGGCGAATGCCTGAGGGGCGGCGCTCGCCAGTAATGCACAAAAGCTAAATGCCAGAGGCGTCTTCCTGACCATCATGCGATTCCTGTCATCGATTTTATCGGGTAAGGGGTCTGATATAGAGCGTGATGCCTTCAACGGCAATCACTTCAACGTGCGTGCCGGCGGGCAGATCGTCGCTGGCGTTGACCGGCCATGAACTGTCGCCAACCCGCATGTGTCCACGACCATTGACCAGAGACGACTCCAGGACAAACCGACGGCCGACCAGTTGCTGGCCGCGCTGGTTGAGCTGACTGTCTACCGGTTTTTGTTCACGAACGCGTTTCGCCATCCACTTCCACCAGAACCAGGCGGCAAGCAGCGTTAAGACGGCAAAGATAACACCCTGCCATTCCCAGTCGACGGGCAACAGCCAGACCAGAATGCCGGTAATGACCGCCGCGACGCCGCTCCACAACAGATAACCGTTGCCGCCCAACATCTCAGCGGCCAGAAGCAGACCGCCAAGGCTGAGCCAGAAAATATGGGGATGCCCCACAATCATCTCGATCATTATTTATTCCGTTCGCTGGCGCTGTCCTTGATCAGTTCAGTGATCCCGGCAATGGAACCCATCAGGCTGCTGGCATCCAGTGGCATCATCACCACTTTACTGTTACTGGACGAGCCGATTTGCTGTAGCGCTTCGGTATATTTCTGCGCCACAAAGTAATTCACCGCCTGAATATCACCGGAGGCGATCGCTTCAGACACCATTTTGGTCGCGCGGGCTTCCGCTTCAGCGGAACGTTCGCGGGCTTCTGCCTGTAAGAAGGCGGATTGACGTTCCCCTTCAGCTTTCAGGATCTGCGACTGTTTTTCCCCTTCGGCCTTAAGGATTTCTGCCTGGCGCACCCCTTCGGCTTCCAGAATATACGCACGTTTAGTACGTTCCGCTTTCATCTGGGCGTTCATGGAGGAGATCAGTTCAGCCGGTGGGCGGACATCGCGAATCTCGATACGCGTGACTTTAATGCCCCAGGGATTGGTGGCCTCATCGACGATATGCAGCAGTCGGGTATTGATGCTGTCACGCTGGGAGAGCATTTCATCGAGCTCCATCGACCCCAGAACGGTACGGATGTTGGTCATGGTGAGGTTGATGATCGCCAGTTCCAGATTGCTGACCTCATAGGCTGCACGCGGCGCGTCAATCACCTGAATAAAGCAGACGGCATCAATGGTGACGTTGGCGTTATCTTTCGAGATCACTTCCTGCGAGGGAATATCCAGCACCTGCTCCATCATATTGATTTTGCGTCCAATCCGGTCCATGAACGGCACAACGATGCTTAAGCCCGGTTGCAGCGTTTTGGTATAGCGGCCAAATCGCTCTACCGTCCACTGATACCCCTGGGGAACAATTTTCACGCCGGCGCCGACGATGACCAGCGCGACAAAAATGAGAATAGGAATAACAATAAGCATTGAAAAACCTCCTGTTGAACTGTCCATGATGTCGAGATTGGCGATGTTACTCTTGAAATTATACCTGATTCATTAAAGAGAGTTCCCCTCCTGTTAATTAGAGGGATACACTATTTTGCGATAAAACGCGAAAACAGGATAGATAATGCGTGAAAATAGCAGGTTGTTGCAGGTAAACAATGTGGGTTACCAGGTCGGGACCATCAAAATTCTGAATAACATCAGTTTTGACTTACGTCCTGGTGAATTTAAATTAATCACCGGCCCTTCCGGCTGCGGAAAAAGTACCTTACTGAAGATTATTGCGTCGTTGCTCAGTCCGAATAGCGGTGAGATCCGCTTTGGTGGAGAGGATATCGCTACTCTCAACCCGGAGCATTATCGTCAACAGGTTTCGTATTGCGCCCAGACGCCCGCGCTGTTTGGTGATACGGTCTACGATAATCTGATCTTCCCCTGGCAAATCCGTAACCAGCGTCCAGATCCTGGGGCTTTTCTGGCGGACCTGGCCCGCTTTCAACTGCCGGAGTCGATTCTGGCGAAAAATATCAATGCGCTCTCCGGCGGAGAGAAACAGCGCATTTCCCTGATCCGCAATTTACAGTTTTTGCCGCAGGTTTTACTGCTTGATGAAATCACCAGCGCACTGGATGAAAGCAATAAGCGCAATGTGAATGAGATTATTCATCACTATGCTCGCGATAAGCAGATAGGGGTGTTGTGGGTGACTCACGATAAAGACGAAATTAATCATGCGGATGAAATAATCACTCTGATGCCGCATGCCGGAGAAATGCAGGAAGCGCGTAATGAATGAACATAATATTACTAACGAGTCACTGGCATTAGCGATGATGCTGGTGGTGGTGGCGATGCTGATAAGCCATAAAGAGAAACTGGCGCTGGAGAAAGATATTCTCTGGAGCGTCGCTCGCGCCGTGGTTCAACTTATTATCGTCGGCTATGTCCTGAAATATATCTTCGCGGTCAATCATGCTGTCCTGACGTTAGTGATGGTGTTATTCATCTGTTTTAACGCCGCGTATAACGCGCAGAAGCGCAGTAAATATATTGATAAAGCGTTTGTTTCCTCGTTTATTGCCATCACGACGGGGGCAGGGTTAACGCTGGCGGTGCTGGTGCTGTCGGGGTCGATTGAATTTATCCCGATGCAGGTGATCCCCATTTCCGGGATGATCGCTGGTAATGCGATGGTGGCCGTCGGATTGTGCTACAACAATCTCGGTCAGCGTTTCAGCAGCGAACAACAGCAGATTCAGGAAAAACTCAGTCTTGGCGCCACGCCGAAAATGGCGTCTGCGGGCTTGATCCGCGACAGTATTCGCGCCTCGCTGATCCCAACGATCGACTCCGCGAAAACGGTCGGACTGGTGAGTTTGCCGGGGATGATGTCAGGGCTGATCTTTGCCGGTATCGATCCGGTCAAAGCGATTAAATATCAGATTATGGTGACCTTTATGTTGCTCTCAACGGCGAGCCTGTCGACCATCATTGCTTGCTATTTAACCTATCGGAAGTTTTACAACTCGCGCCACCAACTGGTGGTGACGCGTTTGAAGAAATCGTAACCAGCGACTTGCGTAGGCCCGATAAGCGTAGCGCCATCGGGCAACGTAAATCAGTACAACAGCGCGTAGAGCTGACGACGATATTTCGACGCCAGCGCGTCGCCGGTACCCAGCGCGGCAAGAATTTCCTGGAACGTTTTACGTGCCTGACCGTCTGCGGCGGCAAGATCTTTTTTCAGATGACTGAACAGCAGTTCCAGTGCTTCTTCGTTGCGTCCCACCTGATGCAGTTGCAGCGCCAGCTGTGCGGCCAGTCCGGCGTCCTGCGGATTTTCCGCCACCTGTTGTTGCAGTAGCTGAATCTCTGGCGTATCCGCCGCCTGTTTCAACAGTTCAATTTGCGCGACCAGCCCCTGATAACGGGTGTCCTGATCCTGAAGCGGAATGGTTTTCAGCACGGCTTCTGCATCTTCAGAGCGGTTGAGGGCAATCTGCGTTTCCGCCAGTAGCAGGCCGATTTCACTGCTCTGGTTAGATAGCTGCCAGGCGTCTTTCAACAGCGGCAGCGCTTCAATGTAGTTGTCTTCCTGCATCAGCTGCATGGCCTGTTGCGCTTTTAGCTCTTCTTCACGCGGCAGCACTTTGTCGAGCAGGGCGCGAATCACCTCTTCAGGCTGCGGTCCCTGGAAGCCGTCAACCGGCTGACCGTTCTGGAACAAATAGACGGTTGGAATAGCGCGCAGACCGAACTGAGAGGCAATCATCTGCTCGGCATCGCAGTCGAGCTTCGCCAGAATGAACTGGCCGTTGTACTGTGCGGCAAGGCTTTCCAGCACCGGCGTCAGTTGCAGGCAGTGCTGGCTGCGTTCAGACCAGAAGTAGAACAGGACCGGCGTGGTCATCGACAGTTCTAAGGTCTGCTGCAGGTTCGCTTCGTTAATGTTGACAATATTCTGTGTGGACATGGAGTCACTCTCTTGTGTCGATTTCTTTTTTACATGGGGGCTGACGCGTGCGCTTCAACTCATCCGTGCAAAATTTTGTCCATCAGGCGTCCCGGCAGCAGACGTTTGAGCAGCATGACGGCCCAGGTTACCAGCGTGACGGGATAGCGGAGTTTGGGTTTATCGCTGATAAAAGCATGGCGCACTTTGGCGACGACGGCTTCAGGATCGAGCGTAAAACGTGCGGCAATACCGGGGTTTTCCACCGGTTTGTCGTTCTGGGTCTGGTTAACGTTTTCCGTAAAGCGCGTGCGAATAGGGCCGGGTTCAATCAGGCTGACCTTAATTCCGCTGTGACGTAGCTCCATGCGTAACGCATCTGACCAGGCTTCCAGCGCGTATTTACTGGCCGCGTAGGCGCCGCGTCCGGGTGTGGAGATAAGCCCCATCACCGAGGAGGTCATCACGATCCGACCTTCGCCGTGCGGCAGCATGGCCGGTAACAGACGCATCGTGAGCTGATGAGCGCCAAAGAAATTGGCGGAAAATTGCTGCTCCATCTGCGCGCGGCTGATGGTGGGCAGCGGACCGTAGACGCCGTACCCGGCATTGTTAAAGATCCCGTATAAGCAGTTATCGGTCAGGGCGATCACCTCGTCAGCGGCGCGATCCACGCTCTCAGGCGAGTCGAGGTCGATCAATACGCCGGTGAATCCCATATTATTCATGCGCGTGACATCGTCGGGTTTGCGGCAGCCGGCGAGAACCTGAAAACCCTGACGCTTCAGCTCAAGCGCGCTTTCCAGGCCGATACCGCTGGAACATCCTGTTATTAAGACCGATTTTTGCATAACTTTACCTGTCAGGATCTCCGTTGAATTAAGACTCGTGTTTTACTAAAGGACTCAGCTGCTTCGCCATCCAGTCAGCGATAAACGGCTGGGCATCGCGGTTAGGGTGAATACCATCATCCTGCATCCACTGCGGTTTTAGATAGACCTCTTCCATAAAAAAGGGTAACAGAGGAATATCAAATTCTTTGGCGAGCTTTGGATAGAGCGCGCTAAAGGTTTCATTATACCGACGGCCATAGTTTGCGGGCAGGCGAATTTGCATCAGCAACGGCTCGGCGTTCGCCGCCTTCACGTCCTGCACGATGGTACGCAGCGTTTGTTCGGTCTGTTGCGGCGCAAAGCCGCGTAGCCCGTCGTTGCCGCCCAGCTCAACCAGCACCCAGCGCGGTTGATGCTGTTTGAGTAGCGCAGGCAGGCGCGCCAGCGCTTGCTGGGAGGTGTCGCCGCTGATGCTTGCGTTCACCACGGTGGTTTTGCTCTGCCATTTGTCGTTGAGCAGTGCAGGCCAGGCGGCACTGGCGGACATTCGGTACCCGGCGCTCAGGCTGTCGCCGAGGATTAACAACGTGTCAGCCGCAGCGGCCCGACAGGTAAACAGGATCAGGAACAGGAAAGGCAAATGCCAGCGGAAAACATTGTTGAAGTTCATCATCTTAAGAAGTCCGTCGGTCAGGGGGAGCACGAGCTTTCCATCCTTACCGGAGTTGACCTGGTTGTCAAACGCGCCGAGACCATTGCGCTGATTGGCGAGTCGGGTTCAGGGAAATCTACGCTACTGGCGATCCTCGCCGGACTGGACGATGGCACCGACGGCGCCGTCAATTTGGTGGGGAAACCGTTGCATCAGATGGATGAAGAGGCCCGGGCTCAACTGCGTGCACAGCATGTCGGTTTTGTCTTTCAGTCATTTATGTTGATTCCCACGCTGAATGCACTGGAAAACGTCGAACTTCCCGCACTACTGCGCGGCGAAAACAGCGGACAAAGTAAAGCGGGAGCGAAAGCCCTGCTGGAACAACTGGGTCTGGGCAAGCGTCTGGACCATCTTCCGGCGCAGCTTTCCGGTGGTGAGCAGCAGCGCGTGGCGTTGGCGCGCGCTTTTAATGGTCGCCCGGACGTCCTGTTTGCCGATGAACCAACGGGGAACCTCGACCGGCAGACCGGTGAAAAAATTGCCGATCTGCTCTTTTCGCTTAACCGCGAACACGGCACCACGCTGATTCTGGTGACTCACGATCCGCAACTGGCGGCGCGCTGCAACCGACGACTGCGCCTGGTGAATGGACAGTTGCAGGAGGAGGCATGATCGCACGCTGGTTCTGGCGCGAATGGCGCTCGCCGTCGCTGTTGATTGTCTGGCTGGCGCTGAGTCTGGCGGTGGCCTGCGTGTTGGCGCTGGGCAACATCAGCGACCGGATGGAAAAAGGGTTAAGTCAGCAAAGCCGCGAGTTCATGGCGGGGGACCGGGCACTGCGCAGCTCACGCGAGGTGCCGCAGGCGTGGATTGACGATGCGCGTCAGCGCGGTCTGAAGGTCGGAGAACAACTGACCTTTGCCACCATGACCTTTGCTGGCGATACGCCACAGCTGGCGAACGTCAAAGCGGTCGATGACATCTATCCGATGTACGGCGAGCTGGAAACCAATCCGCCGGGGCTCAAACCACAGCAGGGAACGGTACTGTTGGCGCCGCGACTGATGGCGTTGCTGAACCTGAAAATCGGCGACATTATTGATGTCGGCGACGCCACGCTGCGCATTGCTGGGGAAGTGGTGCAGGAGCCAGACTCCGGCTTTAACCCCTTCCAGATGGCGCCGCGTCTGTTAATGAATACAGTGGATGTTGCGAAAACCGGTGCCGTGCAGCCCGGCAGTCGCGTCACGTGGCGCTATAAATTTGGTGGCACGCCGCAACAGCTTGACGGCTATGAAAAGTGGCTACTACCGCAGCTGAAGCCGGAACATCGCTGGTACGGACTTGAACAGGACGACGGCGCGCTAGGCAAATCCCTGGAGCGTTCGCAACAATTTCTTCTTCTTTCGGCACTGTTAACACTGCTGCTGGCCGTCGCTGCCGTGGCGGTGGCGATGAATCACTACTGTCGCAGTCGTTATGATCTGGTGGCGATTCTGAAAACGCTCGGTGCGGGCAGGGCACAACTGCGAAAACTGATTGTCGGGCAGTGGCTGATGGTACTGGCGCTTTCCGCCGTGACGGGCGGGGCTATCGGCCTGTTATTCGAAAAGATGCTAATGGTACTGCTTAAACCGGTGCTGCCCGCCGCGCTGCCGCCTGCCAGTTTCTGGCCGTGGATCTGGGCGTTGGGCACCATGACGGTGATCTCGCTGCTGGTCGGTTTGCGTCCCTATCGCTTGTTATTAGCTACCCAGCCGCTGCGCGTCTTGCGTCGTGACGTGGTGGCCAACGTCTGGCCGCTGAAATTCTATTTGCCGATCGTGACCGTGGTGGTGGTGGTGTTACTGGCCGGGTTAATGGGCGGCAGTCCACTGCTGTGGGCGGTGCTGGCGGGGGCGGTCGTGCTGGCGCTGCTGTGCGGCGTGTTGGGCTGGATGCTGCTGAACGTTCTGCGTGGGATGACGCTGTCGTCGTTGCCGCTGCGCCTCGCGGTAAGTCGTCTGTTACGTCAGCCGTGGTCGACGCTGAGCCAGCTGTCAGCGTTTTCGCTGTCGTTTATGCTACTGGCACTGCTGCTGGTTTTACGCGGTGATCTGCTGGATCGCTGGCAGCAGCAGCTTCCGCCGGAAAGTCCCAATTATTTTCTGATCAACATTGCCCCGGAGCAGGTGCCGCAGGTGAAGGCATTTCTCTCCGAGCATCAGGTGATCCCGGAAGCGTTCTACCCGATCGTGCGGGCGCGGTTGACGGCGATAAACAACACGCCGACAGAAGGGGGACAAGATGAGTCTCTGAATCGTGAGCTGAATCTGACCTGGCAGGATACCCGTCCGGATCACAACCCCATCACCGCCGGTAACTGGCCGCCAGGAAAAGGCGAGGTATCGATGGAAGAGGGGCTGGCAAAACGGTTGAACGTTTCACTCGGCGACAGCGTCACTTTTATGGGTGACACTCAGGCGTTCAGTGCGAAGGTGACCAGTTTGCGCCGGGTCGACTGGGAAAGCCTGCGCCCTAACTTTTTCTTTATCTTTCCGTCCGGCGCGCTGGATGGTCAGCCGCAAAGCTGGCTGACCAGCTTCCGCTGGGAAAACGGCAACGGCATGCTGACGCAACTTAATCGTGAGTTCCCGACGATTAGCCTGTTAGACATCGGCGCGATCCTTAAGCAGGTAGGGCAGGTGCTGGAGCAGGTTAGCCGGGCGCTGGAGGTCATGGTTGTGCTGGTAACCGCCTGCGGCATGCTGTTGCTACTGGCGCAGGTGCAGGTCGGCATGCGCCAGCGCCATCAGGAACTGGTGGTCTGGCGTACGTTAGGCGCGGGCAAAAAACTCCTGCGCACTACGCTGTGGTGTGAATTTGCCATGCTGGGGCTGGTCTCCGGGCTGGTGGCGTCCATCGGCGCGGAAACCGCGCTGGCGGTGCTGCAAACGCAGGTGTTTGACTTCCCGTGGGAACCTGACTGGCGCTTGTGGATTGTCCTGCCTCTTTGCGGCGCGCTTTTACTTTCTCTTTGCGGGGGCTGGCTCGGTGTCCGTCTGCTGAAAGGGAAAGCGTTGTTCCGTCAGTTTACTGTTTAATCCCGTGATAATGACGCGCCGGTTTTTATGCTGGCGCGTACTTTCTTAGTAGCATAAATTGATAACCCCTCGCTGTTTAACGGCACAGATCATTAAAAACCCGCCAACACGTCAGTGTTAATACCAGTTAATATTCAAGCGCTGAATAATTAGCAGGAAATCTATCAAGGAAAAATAATGACTATAAAAACAACAGCGCTGGCGGCATCGATCGGCGCAGCAGTGGCATTAACGTCTTTCGCCTCTCAGGCGGAAATCACCGTTCTGAAACAAGATCCGCAGGCGGGCAATCCGCTGAGCCGTCTCAACTTTACCGTTGGCGGGAGTATTCGTCCTCAGTTCCAGAACATGACGGGCGATGACGGCGCAAATGGCTATAAACGTAATGGCTTCGACGGCGGTACCCGTTTCCGCTTCGCGGCAGATTACTATCTGTTTGATGACATCAGTTGGATCAGCTTCTACGAGCTGGGCGTTAACATTCCGGCGCAGTTCAACTGGGACAATCACTATGCTGACGGCGCGCATGACACCACGCGTCGTATGCTTTACACCGGTCTGAAGAGCGATACCTGGGGTACGCTGACCTTCGGTCAACAGAACAGCATCTACTACGATGTGGTCGGTGCGAAAACCGATATCTGGGACTACGACATGATTGGTCAGGCACCGGGTAACGGGATTAACGGCGACTATGATGGTTCTTACCGTTCCCGCAAAATGCTGAAATATAAGAAAACGGTTGGTGATGTTGATCTCTACGCATCTTATCTGTTCAGCGACGACTACAACCCGAATAATGGCCTGAACTACAAGCGTAAAGGCGGTGGTTCACTGGGTGCGGATTATCACATTACTGACGATCTGAGCTGGGGTACGGCGTGGAACTACACCCGTGCGGAAATGCGCGGTAACGGCAGCAAAACGTACGATCAGAACATCGTGGGTACTGCCCTGAGCTGGACCCCGGATAGCTGGACCTTCTCACTGGGCGGCGGCTGGTACCAGAACTTTATGACCACCAAAAAAGTGTCTGTTAACGACTACTTTGCCGGTGATGCGTGGGGTCTGGAATACTTTGCGGGCTATACATTCCCAATCAACCAGTATGCGTTGAAATCCGTTCAGCCGTACTTCATGGGTGACCGTATTGAATACGTGAATGGTCGCAACTACCTGCGTACCGACAACGGCGTGGGTATCAGTTTCCAGCTGGATTATGGTTTCCGTGTTGATTACGAACACGTCTTTACCTCCAGCACCGATAACCTGGGTGATATGAACCTGGTGCGTCTGCGTTACGACTTCTGAGTCTGATGCTGTGCCCGGTGACGCTAACGCTTACCGGGCCTACAAATCATCACCCTCCGGCGTTTTTCAACCGCGCAACCACGCCTCAACCTCTTCAAATGTTCCACGAAAGGCAATCTGTCCGGCTTTCTTTTCCAGTTGATAGCGATACATCGGATCGTAATATTCTTCCAGCAGCGGCACTAACCAACTGAAATGCACTTCGGTGCTGCCGGTCTGACGCTGTGCCTCCAGCGCCACGTCCAGCCTGGCGGTTAACTCGTTAAACCGCTGCAAACCCAGACGCCGTTGAATTGCAAAAAGCCCATGATGCAGATAGTTGCTGTATTCCTGCCATCCCGGCTCTTCGCCATACGCATGGGTGAAATCATGATGCATCCGCACGAAATACTCTTCCCGCAGGCGCTCAAGACGGCGCCCGAACGGATCGTCAATCACGGCGATAGCGGCCTGCGTCATGCGTTCGCGCAGGCATTCCGGCAGATGGTTAGCGCCGATCATCCGGCCTTCATCTTCCAGCACCCAGCGCGTGGCCTGCTTTTTGAGCAGCGTCACCGCCAGCAGATTTTCAAAACTGGCCTGACTGAGCTGGGGTTCCAGCGTGCGCCCAAAAGAGGAGCCGCGATGGTGGGCTAATCCCTCAAGATCTACGCCGCTTTCCTGCTTTTGCACCAGTTGCGTTTTGCCATTGCCGGTACAGCCGCCAATCAGCACGATCGGTTTTTGGACCTGTTCTTCCGTGGCGGCAATCGCGGCCTGGCGTAGCGCTTTGTAGCCACCGTTGATCAACGGGTAATCCACGCCGGATTCACGTAGCCACTGCTGGACAATGTGCGAACGCTGACCGCCCCGGGCGCAGCAGAGATAGCCCTGCGGGTGTTGCTGGCAGGCTTTGCGCCAGGCAGCCAGACGCTGCTGGCGAATCTCGCCGCTGACCAGTTGATGGCCGAGCTCAAGTGCAGCTTCTGGCCCCTGGCGTTTATAGCAGGTACCCACGGCGGCACGCTCGTCATCATTCATTAAGGGTAAATTTATCGCGCCCGGTATGGCACCTTGCTGAAATTCAACCGGCGCGCGGACATCGATTAAGGGCGTATCGGCGGTAAGGATCGCGCGATAGTCCGTTCCATCGTTCATGAGAAATCCTGAAGAAGACAAACAGCAATGGACGGGATTTTACGCGCGGAACGAGAGGGCGGGGAAGTATAAGTTAAACTTCCCCGCATTTTAGGCTTACTTGAGCTGAGTTTGCGCCCAGAGGATACCGCTGGCGTATTCCGGCGGCAGCAGCGGCGCGAGGGCTTCCAGCGTGGCGCTCAGGCGCGCAGTATCGCTGTCGGTCAGATTCAGATGACCCACTTTACGCCCCGGACGCACCTCTTTGTCGTACCAGTGCAGGTGCACTAACGGCAGTTTCAACCAGTCGTAGTTCAGATCGCTGCCAATCAGATTCACCATTACCGACGGACTGTCCACCACCGGTGACGGCAGCGGCAGGCCGGTAATCGCCCGCAGATGCAGCTCAAACTGGCTGATGCTGGCGCCGTTTTGCGTCCAGTGACCGCTATTGTGCACGCGCGGGGCCAGTTCGTTGATCAGCAGACCTTCCGGCGTAACAAAGCACTCCATCGCCATCACGCCAACGTAACCCAGCTCCTGCATGATGGCCGAAAGCATGGCTTCGGCCTGTGCCTGTTGCTTCGCGTCGGCTCGAGGGAAGGCGACGCTGGTGCGCAGAATACCGTCCTGATGCAGGTTACGCGTCAGCGGGTAGAACACCGTGCTGCCGTCATGCGCGCGTGCGCCAACGAGCGACACTTCACCCGAGAAATTTATGCCTTGCTCAACAATGCATTCGCCGTAGTTGTCGTCAGGCAGTTGATTGGTTTCACTGGCGCGTAAACGCCACTGACCACGACCGTCATAACCACCGACACGACGTTTCACGATCGCCAGTTCGCCTAAACGCTGAAAGACAGCAGGCCATTCGCTTTTGTCGGCCAGCAACTGCCATGGCGCGGTCGCCAGGCCGAGCTTATCGAAAAGCTGTTTTTGCGTCAGGCGATCAGCAATAATTGGGAATACATCACGGTTAACGAAAGCCGGATGACGCGCCAGTTCACGTGTTAACGCAGTTTCCGGCCAGCGCTCGATTTCTGCGGTAATCACGCTTTGCTGAAAAGGCACGGCAGCCGGTTCCGCATCCAGCCCCACCGGCCAGACGGCGATACCCAGCGGTTCACCGGCCTGACGGAGCATCCGGCCTAACTGCCCGTTGCCCAGTACGCAAACCTGTTTCATGCCGCACCTCGCGGATCCGGATTCTCCAACACCTCATCCGTTTGCGCCTTGCGCCAGTCGTTCAGGCGCTGATGCAATGCCTTATCATGCGTCGCCAGAATCTGCGCCGCCAGCAGCGCCGCGTTAGCCGCGCCCGCTTTACCAATTGCCAGTGTACCGACCGGAATACCGCGCGGCATCTGCACGATCGAGTACAGGCTATCGACGCCGCTCAGCGCCGCGCTTTGTACCGGAACGCCCAATACCGGCACCAGCGTTTTCGCCGCAATCATACCTGGAAGATGGGCAGCGCCACCTGCGCCAGCAATAATTACCTGATAGCCGTTCTCTTCGGCGCTTTCGGCAAAGCTAAACAGTTTATCGGGGGTGCGGTGGGCAGAAACCACTTCTACGTGATGTGGGACATCCAGGATTTCAAAGATTTCGGCGGCGAACTGCATGGTAGCCCAGTCGCTTTTGGACCCCATCACGATGGCGACACGCGCCGGATTATTGCGGGAAGACATGCGTCTGAAAACTCCTGTGGTGCGGGACACGCTGCTTTTGAGGCCACAGAGAATAGCACGATACAACGCCAAGGAAAACGGTTGCGTAGCTGGATTTTAAGGCTTCCTGCGATGTCAAAAGAGATTTCGCTGGAAACGTACCGGTTCTAACAGAAGCGGATCAACCCCCTCTGTGCCCCCTGACAAAAAGGGACTCTGTGGATCATGCGTTTTGAAATTGCTGTTGGCTTGATGTTGATTGTAAGTCGCGTAGCAATATTGACATCCACTCACTGTTGAAAGCGGGTATATCGGTGCGACGGCTGGCACTAATGATCATCGCGAGTATTCCAGTCAATAATGAGGGGGCTTTTTCTCAAAACGGGAAAGCGATCAGTTCCACATCGTCCGGCGTGACTTTAACCATCGATCCTTCCGTATGCCAGGCACCTAACACGACGCGAAAGGCGGGTTCGCCATTAGCCGTGAGCGGGTGGACATCAGGACGGTGAGTATGGCCGTGAATCAGCCACTGGACATGATGTTTTTCCATCTCCGCGATCACCGCATGTGGGTTGACGTCCATGATTTCCAGCGATTTGCTGCGGTTAGCGGCTTTACTGTCGGCACGCATTCGGGCAGCCACGCGTTTGCGAATACACAGCGGCAGGGCGAGGAACAGCGTTTGCAGCCAGCGTTGATGGACTTTTGCGCGAAATGCCTGATAACCCGCGTCATCGGTGCACAGCGTATCGCCGTGCAGGATAAGCACCCGGCGACCGTACAGATTGAGTACTTTTTCCTCGGGGAGCAACGTCATGCCGCTTTCGCAGGCGAAGCGTTTGCCAATCAGGAAGTCACGATTACCGTGGATGAAGAAACAGGGGACGCCGGAATCAACAACCGCTTTAATGGCGGTGGCGATTTCACGATGTAACGGGTTGGGATCGTCATCGCCAATCCACGCTTCGAACAGGTCGCCCAGGATATACAGGGCGTCAGCCTGACGGGCTTCACCCGCTAAAAAACGCAGAAAACCGGCGGTGATCGCCGGTTCTTCCGTGCAGAGATGAAGATCTGCAATAAACAGTGTCGTCACGATTACTCGCTGACGGTCACGTTTTCGATAATGACGTCTTCTTTCGGTACGTCCTGGTGCATGCCGCTGCGACCGGTAGAAACGCCCTTGATTTTGTCAACCACGTCCATCCCTTCAACCACTTCCGCAAAGACGCAGTAGCCCCAGCCCTGCATGCTTTCGGCGGAGAAGTTCAGGAAGTCGTTGTCGGCAACGTTGATGAAGAACTGCGCCGTTGCGGAGTGCGGAGCCTGAGTACGCGCCATTGCCAGCGTACCACGGGTGTTTTTCAGACCGTTGTTGGCTTCGTTTTTGATAGCGTCTTTGGTGGCTTTCTGTTTCATGCCAGGCTCAAAACCGCCGCCCTGAATCATAAAACCATTGATCACACGGTGGAAAATGGTGTTGTTGTAAAAACCTTCGCGGCAGTAGTCCAGGAAGTTTTTAACTGTTTCAGGCGCTTTATCATCAAACGTTTTGATTACGATATCGCCGTGATTAGTGTGGAAAGTAACCATTTTTGCATCCTGTTCCGATATAGTAGTGCTTTAACCCAACTAAGGGTCAGAGTTAGGGAGGTGTTATAGCATAACCGCACGCTGCGATCACCTCGCAAAGTGTGCTGCTTCCCGTCCGAATTATGGGTATTATACAGACTTTGTTATCCACACACGTCTTACACGGAATCTTCGATGTTAAAAATCTTTAATACACTGACGCGCCAAAAAGAGGAATTCAAACCCATTCATGCCGGGGAAGTCGGCATGTACGTGTGTGGTATTACCGTTTACGATCTCTGTCATATTGGTCATGGCCGTACGTTTGTGGCGTTTGACGTGGTGGCGCGCTATCTGCGCTTTCTGGGCTACAAGCTGAAGTACGTGCGTAACATCACCGATATTGACGATAAAATCATTAAACGCGCAAATGAAAACGGCGAAAGCTTTGTCGCGCTGGTGGATCGTATGATCGCCGAAATGCACAACGACTTTGATGCGCTAAATATTCTGCGTCCGGATCTGGAGCCGCGCGCGACTCACCATATCGCTGAAATCATTGAAATCACTGAACAGCTGATTGCCAAAGGTCACGCCTATGTGGCGGACAATGGCGACGTGATGTTCGATGTCCCGACCGACCCAAACTACGGTCAATTGTCGCGCCAGGATCTGGATCAACTGCAGGCCGGCGCGCGCGTGGATGTGGTCGATGTGAAACGTAACCCGATGGACTTCGTGCTGTGGAAAATGTCCAAAGAGGGCGAGCCGAGCTGGCCGTCACCGTGGGGCGCAGGCCGTCCTGGCTGGCATATTGAATGTTCCGCGATGAATTGCAAACAGCTGGGTAATCACTTTGATATCCACGGCGGCGGTTCTGATCTGATGTTCCCGCACCACGAAAACGAAATTGCCCAGTCCACCTGTGCGCATGACGGTGAGTACGTGAATTACTGGATGCACTCCGGGATGGTGATGGTTGACCGCGAAAAGATGTCCAAATCGCTGGGTAACTTCTTTACCGTACGCGACGTGCTGAAGTATTACGACGCGGAAACCGTGCGCTACTTCCTGATGTCCGGCCACTATCGCAGCCAGTTGAACTACAGTGAAGAGAACCTGAAGCAGGCGCGTTCTGCGCTGGAGCGCTTGTACACCGCGCTGCGCGGGACGGATACGTCGGTCGCGCCAGCCGGTGGCGAGGCGTTTGAAGCGCGCTTTGTTGAGGCGATGAATGACGATTTCAACACCCCGGAAGCCTATTCCGTACTGTTCGACATGGCGCGCGAAGTGAATCGTCTGAAAGGCGAAGACATGGCCGCCGCGAACGCGATGGCCTCACATCTGCGTAAGATTTCTGGCGTGCTGGGACTGCTGGAGCAGGATCCGGAAGCGTTTCTGCAAAGCGGTGCGCAGGCGGATGACGGTGAAGTCGCGGAAATTGAAGCGCTGATTCAACAGCGCCTGGATGCTCGTAAAGCCAAAGACTGGGCGGCGGCGGATGCGGCGCGTGACCGTCTGAACGAAATGGGCATCGTGCTGGAAGATGGCCCGCAGGGGACGACCTGGCGTCGTAAGTAACGTTCTTGCCGGATGGCGGCTAACGCCTTATCCGGTCGACAACATACCTGAGCCGTGCCGGATAAAACGTTTTGCGTCGTTATCCGGCAATTCAATGCTTCCGGTACCACCGCAGCATCCCCATCAGCAGTACACCCGGCAACCACACCCACAGTAACTCGGACATAATCACCTGATGCCCATACGGCGTGGTGTAGCGCGACAGGGCAAACGGCGCGACTTTTATCACCTGCCATGGTGCGAAAAAGCGCTCGTCCGACCACGGCCACAGCCAGCCAACTCCTTTGCCGCCGGTAGTGATTGCGTCCAGCAGACTGTGCGACAGCAGCGAAACCGTCAAAAACAACCAGCAGCGCATTAACCCGGCTTTAAACCATCGCCGCCCCATCCACACGCAGAGCAGCGGAACCACCAACGCAAACAGTAGCGAATGGGTAAACCCTCGGTGTCCGAACACGTTCCCGTAGGACACGCCGAGTTTGAATGAAAGGACGTCGGCATCCGGTAGCATTGCCAGCGCGATCCCGGCAAACAGTAAACGTGGAGGAATGACTTTCAGTCCCAGACCCAGCCCAAGGCAAATCGGGACGGCGGCGTGCGTGATAACGGTAGGCATTGTCATTATCCCTGGCAAATCATAGCAATATAGCAGTGGCAAGCGGGGAGAGGAGGCGGGTGAATTCCGAATTTACGCCGATTCGCGCACGACCAGTTGACCGGAAAGGGTAATGCGCTGGATTTGTAGCGCCGGCTCTTTCAGTTTGCGCATCATAAGGACTGCCGCCTGGCGTCCGGTCTCTTCACTGGCGGATGAAACATAGGTCAATGACGGCGAGGTCAGATTCACGTGGAGCATGTCTTCGAACCCAATCAGGGCAACCTGTTGCGTGAGGAAAACATCTTTCCCGACCGTGCGCCCAACCTGATGAATGCCGGAGAACGAGCCAATCATCGCGGCGGGAGAATGGCAAAGCAGGGCGGTGAAGGTGTTGTTTTTTTCCAGTAACTGGCGTGTGGCGAGCCCCGCCGCCTGAGTGTCGTCACTACAGGCTGGTGCGGACTCTTCGCGATACACCAGGCCGTTCTGCGTCATCGCGCTGCGAAAACCCAGCAGTCGTTGCTCACGAATGTGGCAGCCTTCCTGACCGCCGATATAGGCGATATTACGGTGCCCGCGCTCGATGAGGTAGCGGGTCGCCAGATTCGCGGCCTGGCGATTATCGCGCATCACCAGATCGCATTTGTCTTCCAGCAGCGACTGAGACACCACCACCAGCGGTAGCGGGCAGTGGCGGATTTTCTCTGGCAATGTTGAGGCGCGATTATCAGAGGCGAGGTAAATCACCCCGGCGACGCCCTGCTGCTTAAACGACAGCAGACAGCGCTCCAGGTGATCGCCATCGTTAAGCGGTTGGCCGAGAAAAACCATAAAACCGTTTTTTTCCAGTTCCTGAACAATGCTTGCCATTACCTTGATGGAAAAGCTGTCGCTAAAATCGCGCAGGATCAGGCCGATCAAATTAGAGGTGTTAGCGCGAAGATTCGCCGCGGCGATGTTATGGACATAGCCAAGCGTATTGATGGCGGCATGAACCTTCTCAATGGTTGCCTCTGAGATTTTCCCTTTCTGGCGTAACACCAGCGAAACGGTTGAGACCGAAACGCCCGCCAGCTTTGCCACATCAATAATGCTGACTTTCTTCAAAATCGCTCCCTGAAAATTACCGGTTATCAGCCTGATACAACAACGTCTCCCAGCGTACAGGAGACGTGTCACTCAGACATCTTATTATTTGCCGATCATCGTGGACATGGTCTGGGCGATAAACTGTGCTCTGGCACCGAAAATCACCTGGATACCGTTGTCGCCGACAAAGACCACGCCGCGCGCGCCGAGGCCGTTGAGACCGTCTTTATCGACCACGTCGCTTTTCGCCACTTCCAGACGCAGACGGGTGATGCAGGAGCCGACGGAGTCGATATTTTGCGCACCGCCCAGCAGGCCGATGATTTCAGTGGCAATTTCCGTATCCGTCTTGTCGTTGGCATTGGCGGTCACTTCGGTTCGACCTGGCGTTTTGATATCGAAACGGCGAATGACAAAGCGGAAGGTAAAGTAGTAAATCAGCGCCATCGGCACACCGATGATAATGGCGTTCAGGAAGTTGGTCTGATAACCATTGAAGGACGGCAGAATGCCAAACGACAGGTAGTCGATGAAACCGGCGGAGAACGATTTGGCAATATGCGCATGCAGCAGGTACATGGTCATATAGGCCAGACCCGCCATCACGGCGTTGAAGACGTACAGAATCGGTGCCACGAAGATAAAGGTGAACTCAACCGGCTCGGTGATCCCTGTCAGGAAGCAGGTGAGTGCCGCCGAGAACAGAATACCGGCGGCAATTTTCTTATTCTTCGTGTGTGCTTCGTGATACATCGCCAGACATGCCGCAGGCAGCGCGAACAGCATCAGTGGGAACTCGCCCTGCATAAACTTACCGGCGTTTTGATAGGTATCGCTACTGAAGGATTTGACCCCTTCCTCCAGCATTTTGAACCAGATGGTCTGATCGCCGTGGATCACCTGGCCGGCCTGAGTGGTGTAATCTCCAAAGGAATACCAGAAAGAGGGATACCAGATGTGATGTAAACCGAGCGGGATCAGCGCGCGTTCAACCAGGCCAAAGATAAAGGTTGAGACCGCTTGATTATCGCCGTTAACCACCACCGAGAGCGCATCGATACCGGACTGAATATGTTGCCAGACGTAGGGCAGCAGCAGACCGAGTACGAAGGAGAGAAACGCGGTGGCGATGGCCACAAAACGTTTACCAGAGAAGAAACCGAGGAATTCCGGCAACTGCATGGTGTGAAAGCGGTTGTAACACCAGGCGGCGAGAATACCGCAGATCAGACCGCCAAAGACGCCCATCTGCAGGGTCGGGATTCCGACCACCATCGCGTATTTGCCGCCCTGGGAGGCCATCTCCGGCGTGATGCTCAGCACCGTACTGATGGTGATATTGGTGACAAACACGGAGACCGCCGCCGACAGCGCGGCAATACCCGATTCTGAAGCGAGACCGACGGCAGAGCCGATAGCAAACAACATCGGCAGGTTATCAAAGATAACGCCGCCTGCGTTCATCATCAGCGGCAGATGGAATTTATCTCCGAAGGCCAGCAGCAGGCCCGCAGCAGGAAGTAGTGAAATTGGCAGCATTAAAGCGCGACCAATCATTGATAATTTAGACAACGATTTAACAAACCCTGATATCAGACTCATGCTGATTCCCCCGAGTAGCGTTTTTATTGACGCTGTTATTGTAAGTAGAACGTTATAGTAGAACGTTATAGTAGAACGTTCTACTTATCGTGATGAAGGCGTGGATTTTGCGCAACTGAAATTTCACGCTTCATCAAATGAAATCGTGATTCTTTGAAGTTGATCGATAATTAACCGCTATGGTCCTAGGGTGATAGGGGAGGAGAAGGGGAGCCTCAACCCGACATCTCCGAAAGAGAGATCGGGTTGAGGTGTCAGACCGCTCAGGCTGTTACGGTGATGGTCTGTCCGGCAAAACTCACGGTTTGGCCGGCCACGATTTTACAGCGCTTGCGGGTTTCTACCGCGCCGTCAACTTTTACCTGACCTTCGGCAATCGCCATTTTCGCCTGGGCGCCGCTTTCACTCCAGCCTTCCAGTTTCAGCAAATCGCACAGTTCAACGTGAGGATGCTTGCCTAAAGAAAAGGTTGCCATATTAATTGTCCTGAGGATCGTGATATTCAACGCACGCCTGTAGCGTGTTTTCGATAAGTGTGGCGACCGTCATTGGCCCCACGCCGCCCGGTACGGGCGTAATGTACGAGGCACGTGCGGCAGCGTCTTCAAATACCACGTCGCCGACGACTTTTCCATTTTCCAGACGGTTGATGCCGACATCAACCACGATCGCGCCTTCTTTGATCCACTCACCTGGAATAAAGCCCGGTTTCCCGACGGCAACGATCAGCAGATCGGCATGCTCAACGTGATGACGCAGATTTTTGGTGAAACGGTGGGTCACCGTAGTGGTACAACCGGCCAGTAGCAGTTCCATACTCATGGGACGACCCACGATGTTAGAGGCACCGATCACGACCGCATTCAGACCATAGAGATCGATGTTGTAACGTTCGAGCAGGGTGACAATCCCGCGCGGCGTGCAGGGGCGCAAACGCGGGGCGCGCTGGCACAGGCGACCGACGTTGTAAGGATGGAAACCGTCCACGTCTTTATCCGGATCAATTCGTTCCAGCACTTTGACATTATCGATGCCTGCCGGAAGTGGCAACTGCACCAGAATACCGTCGATAGTGTTGTCGGCGTTGAGCGTATCAATCAGCTCAAGCAGTTCCGCCTCGCTGGTGGTTTCCGGCAGGTCATACGAGCGGGAGACGAATCCCACTTCGTCACAGGCTTTACGCTTGCTTGCCACATAAATCTGCGAAGCCGGGTTGCTGCCTACCAGCACTACCGCCAGGCCAGGGGCTCGACGCCCGGCCTCAATACGCGCCTGAACTTTTTGAGCAACCTCAGAGCGCACCTGCTGCGCAATCGTTTTACCGTCAATAATCTTTGCTGCCATCAGAGAGAGGATTCCATCTGTTACTTCACGTCAAAGGGGATGGCGCTATTTTGTCAGAAGTGAAGGCGGTTGTCAGTTACCGCTTACTATTGGCGTTGTTTTAGAGGGTTATCTGAAGGGGATTTGCCCTGCAAACAGACGGGATGCTCATAACTCAAGCAGTTGAGAGGAAAGCCATTGACCGCTAAGGTTGTGAACGTATAATACCGACCAGTTTTGTGTCAGTCCGCATTACAGTTCAATGCTCCCTTAGCTCAGCTGGATAGAGCAACGGCCTTCTAAGCCGTCGGTCACAGGTTCGAATCCTGTAGGGGGCGCCATTTCGAAGTCAATACACCTCTACTGAATTCGCTTTTTATCCGTTATATTCCCTGAAATGAGAAAAAATTCCCTGTCGGTGTTAATCCTGATATATCTCTGGATGAGGCTCGCTTGAAGCGAGAGGATGCCCGGAAGATATAAAAAAACCACCTCTTTTTTAACGAACCAGCGACCATACGGCTGCCGGCACTTTGTCATACAGGGTGTTCGTTATTATCTCCGCCAGTCGGTGGTCGGCTGCTGCGTAAAAATTCGCCAGTTCATCTTCTGCCAGTTCATCGTTATTTTTTTCGATGACTTTATCCAGCGTCGCCTGACAGGTACATTTCCTTAACTGGAAAAGCCATTCCTGCTTTGTTTTTGACATCATCTCTCTTCCTGATAAATGCATATTCCTGATTACGGCTCCGGTGATTTCACGAAAAACGGAGCCGGGTTTCCCGGCTCCGCCTATTTCAGACACATGACTTACCAGCTGTATTTTACCCCCACCATGCCCTGGGTATCACTGTAGCCTTTATCGCCCATCTGCACACCCACGTTGCCCCACACGCTCAGATGGTCGTTCAGCTTGCCTTCCACCCCGGTGCGGACTTCGCCCAGATTACGCGCGCCATCGCGGCTGACTTTTGTCCCGTCCATCTTCACGCCCCAGGTTTCCGTATTGTGGATCCAGTTCACTTCCACGAATGGCTGGAAGGTACGCTGTTTACCGTCATCCATTTTGTGGTGACTGCTCAGATACGTTCTCACCCCGAGGCGAGTCTGAATATTGCCGTCGCCCTGCGTTTCGATGCGGGTTCCGTCTTTACGGCGATGCGCATCATCTTTCACGCCCATCCAGGTGACCTGCGCCTGCGGCTGCACATACCAGGTGTTCAGTGTGCCCTCGCTGCCGTAAAACTCTCCGGCTTTCAGGGTATAACCCGCTTCGACGGATGCGGTCAGACCTTTCGATTTGTAGCTGTCGCTGTCCCGGTGGTCTGATTCCACGCTGCTGTCAAACCAGTTGTACAGCATCCAACTGTCCACATACATGCCGGTTTTGTCCGCATCGTTCTGGTACCAGGTGCCGTACAGACCGGCGCTGTAGCCGCTGACGCGTCCGTCAGAGCCGTAGCCAACACGGTCGCTGCGGGTGTTGCTGTGCTCGTTCGCATAGCCGCCCATCACGCCCAGGTGCCAGCGGTCCAGTCCGTCAGAACTCCACTGCGCGATGTCGCCACCAATCTGCAGCACATAGCGGTTGCTCTGTGTTTGCAGCTGGCCGTCACCGGAAGATGAACGTTCGTGACCGCCGACGTGGCGCATCCACATGCTGCTGACGTTCTCCTCACCGTTATACAGCGCATCGGTGTACTGCGGTTCACCGAGACGGTCGTGCAGGCGGTGGTGAAACAGCGTGTTGGCTGCCGCGATATTGCTGATATAGCTGCCGGCTTCCGGGCGCAGCGCGTCCGGGGCGGTCGGATCGACTACCGGTGGTGTCGGTTCCGACGGGTCAACGTCAATCGGATCTGGCTCATCCTGCGGCGGTGTGCTGTCTTTCCATTTACTGGTCAGGTACCAGTTCTTCGCCGCTGCTCCGGCCCCTTTCGCCAGGGTATAGACGTAGGCCCCGGCTTCCACGGTCCCGGTGGTCAGGGCGAAGCTCCCCGCTGAGTTGCCGTCGACCTGGATGACCTCGATACCGTTCACCGTCTGTGCACCGGTCCCGCCGGTATTGGTCACGCTGACACGGGTATTGCCAGCCGTGTCGCCCTCTACCGTCAGTTTGTCCGTCACTGAGCTGTCATCGCCAAGTACGGTGTTGAGCGCCAGCAGACCGTTGTTCCCGGTGTAGTTGCCGTTCACCGTCAGGGTGTTACCCGGCGTTCCGTCTTCACGGGTCAGCAGGACTGAGCCGCTGTTGGTCAGGCTGCCGCCGACCAGAAAATCGGTCATCTGCATGGTACCGCCCTGCATGACGTTCACATCCCCGGCGGTGCTGCCGTAACCGGTGAAGGTGCCTCCGTTGTGCACGTTCACCAGACCACTCGCCATATCCACGGCGGAGTCCGCGTCACTGCCCAGCGCCAGTTCACCGGCGTTAATGCCGGTGGCGCCGGTGTACGCCGCAGCGTCCTGTGTTAGGGTCAGGGTGCCGGTACCGGCTTTGGTCAGGTCACCGCTGCCGCTGACACTGTTACTGAGTGTCCAGTCGCTGCCGGTGTTCACGGTCAGCAGACCGTTATCGTTGACGGATGCGGTACCGAGGTGGTTCTGTTTGTTGACGGTCAGGTTGCTGCCGTCATCAATGTTAAACAGGCCGCTGAAGCCGCTGTTGTCACGGGTGACGGCGGCGTTTGTGGTGTTAGTCGCGTCAACATGACCAGTACCGCTGATATTATTTGCCAGTGTGCCGGTTGCACCGTCCAGCGTCAGGGTCCCTTCATCGGCGATGGCCCCGGTACCCGCACCCTGAGCATCGTTGATGACGACTTCCGCACCGCTGCTGATGGTGGTGGTGGCGCTCAGGTTGCTGTTGGCACCGTCGATGGCCAGCACGCCGCCGTCCACGTTCAGCTTACCGCTGCCGGTCAGGCTGCCATTGCTGTAGCCGCCGTTTGCCAGGCTCAGCGAGCCGCCGTTAACATCAAGGACTGAACTGACATCGCCGGCCAGCTCGCCTGCGGTCTGGGCGGTGCCGTTCAGGTCCGCTTTCGCGTCGCTGTTAATCGCCAGTTTTGCGGTGTCGCCCAGCGCGCCGTCCACGTCGGTACGCAGGGTGCCGCCCACCACGGTGGTGCTGCCGGTGTAATCGTTGCTGCTGTTCGACAGCGACAGCACGTCGCTATCGGTGGTGCTGACAGCCAGATTACCGCTGCCGGTGATGCGGGCGGACTGGTCTGCCGCCGCGCCGGTGGCCCCCGGGGTTCCGTCAAGGGTCAGGGTCTGGTCCTGCAGCAACTCAAGCTCTGTCAGGCCGTAGTTCACGTACAGGCCGTCACCTGGTGCGGTGGTCAGGCGGTAATCGTAGGTACCTTTCGCCACGGTGTTCCCGCCCTGGGCAATATCGACCTGCATCGCAGCCGGGATGTCGAGGCCGTACTGGTCCACAAGTGTCAGGTTACCCCCGCTGCCGGTGACGTTCGCTGCGCTGACCAGTTGTACACCAACGTTGGCGTCATCCTGGGTCATCAGGGACGAGGTGGTGTCCGTCGCTATTTCCGGTACATACGGGTCGGGAATGTTCACCTGTACCGTGCCGCTGCCTGAGGCATCCAGCGTGTTCACCGTCACATGGCTGGCGGCCACGATGTCATGCGGCGCGGTGGCGTTAAAGGCCATATTGCCGCCCTCAAAACTGAGCCCGCCAATCGCCTGTTCACCGTCACCCACCGTGGTGAAGCTGCCGGTATTCACGTTCAGGGTGGCATTCGTCATGGCCGTGGTGTTCACACCGTCAAGCGACAGGGCCGCATTGCTCAGGTCCACGGTCCCGGCAAAGGCACTGCCGGTGGTGGTGGCAAAGTTAAACGCCGACCCGCTGGCATCCACCGCCATGGTCCCGGTGCCGGTCAGTTTATTGGTGAAGGTACGGGCTGCCGGACTGTTCACCGCCAGAACCGAGGTGGCATCAATATCAAACGCCGCCCCGCCTGCCGGTTTACCGCCCAGCGCGTAGCCACTGGCCAGCGTGAACAGGGATGCCTCACGCAGGTTCACCAGGTTGTAGTTGTTGATTCGCGCACCGGTGCCGTCCATGGTGAAGCCTTCGGTCACCCCTTTAAAGGCTACCGTGGCGTTACCTGTGCCACCGTTCAGGGCGTTAAAGGTGTTGCCGTTGCCCAGTACGGTGACCGTATCCACACCCGCAGAGCCGCTGACGGTGTTCACATCCGCGCCGTTTGTCAGCAGGACGGTGTTGGTGCCGCTGCCGTTGAGCGCAATGTTGCCGCCCACGGTACCCGCATCCACCGTCACCGCATTATTGCCGGTGCTCGTGGTGATGTTGTTCGTGACGGTGCCGGTGTTGTTCACCGTGGCATTCGCCCCGTTCATCACCACGTCACCGTTAATCAGCCCGGCGTTGTTCATCGTGGCATTCGCCGCGCTCATCGCCAGCGTCGGTGTGCCGGAGGCGGAGGCGGTAATCACCCCGGTGTCCGCGTTGGTGAAGGTGGTGGCATTCGCCGTATCAACCGTGGAGGCCGTGGCACTGGCCGATTCCAGTATGCCGCGGTTGGTGGCAGACGTGACGCCGCTGCCCAGTTTCAGGGCAGGGCCGCCCGCCGCGTTGCCCACGGTGACGTACGCCGCCGTGTCCACAGTGCCGGTGGTGTTGGCATAAATGCCGGTACCGCCCGCGCCGGTGACGTTAATGGTCAGGCCGGAGGAGCCGGACAGGTCGAGGTTACCGGTGGTGGCGCTGCCGTCGGCATTTTCGAACGCAATCCCCTCACCGTTACCGCTGACGGTGATGAGACCGCTGTTGGTTTTGTCGATGGTCACCGAGGTACGCACCCCGGCACCGTTCGCCACGTCAATGGTGGTGTTCGTCAGTTGCAGGTCGGTCAGGTTCGCGGCGTTCTCAATACCGTTCCCCGTGGCGCCTGCCGCGTTAACGATGATGTGTGCCCCGTTCACATCAAGCCCGGTGGCACCGGTGCTTACCAGCACACCATCAGCCGTGCCGCGGGCTTCAACCGTGCCCACGCCGCTGCCGACCAGGTTCAGCGCCCCGGCGGCCAGGTTGATGGCTGCAGTCCCGTCCGTTGCCAGCACGGTTCCGCTGTTGGTCACCGAAGAGGCCTGCCCCTGGTCACCGGCACCGACATACAGTGCGGTACCGTTAGCGGTGATATTGCCGCTGTTACCGACTTCACCGCCCAGCACCTTCACCGCCGTTGATCCGGTACCAGTGAGGACAATGTCGCCGCTGTTATCAAGGGTACCGCTGTTCTGCGCGGTAAAGGCAGTGGCACCGTTGACCGAAGAGGTGATGGTGGCCGCGTTGTTCAGTACTGCCCCACTGTTGGTGGAAATCAGCGAACCGTCAGAACCGTAGGTGTTGCCGTCCACAATCCCGGCGCGTGCGCCGGTGCCGGTCAGGGCAAGCGAGGCACCGCTTTCGATGTCAATGGTGGCCTCGCCGGAGGCAATCACCCCCGTGGCGCCTGCGCCGCTGATATCCAGCGCACTGCCGCTGCCGATCGTGGCGTGGGTTCCGGGGCCGGTGGCATAGAGCGCCGTCGCTTCCTGGCCGCTGGCCGCCACCTGGATATCGCCGTCCATTGTCGCCCCGTCTTCGAGACGGAACAGGGTGGAACGCGTTCCGGATGCATCCAGGATTGTACTGGCCGGTACATCAGTATTAATGATGGAGCCAGCACCGGAAATGGCAAACAGGATCTGGTCGGTGGCCGACTCAGAGAAGTCCGGCGTGGCGGTGCCGGACAGGTTCACCGTCGCCCCGTCAGAGGCGCGGACCCCGATGGCGCCATCGCCGTTGAGGGTCACGGTGCCGCCGGTCATATTCACGGTGGTTTGTGCGCCGCTGGCACGGATGCCGGTGGTACGGTTTGCTACATCGCCGCCGTTAAGCACAATATTGCCCGAGTTGTTGACCACGGTGGTGTGGGTGCCGGTTGCATCCTTCGCCACGATACCGGTGCCGCCTGCACCGATGGTGATGCTGCCGGTATTCCCCCCACGGGCACCCGCTTCAACCAGCAGGCCGGTGGTGTCTTCACCGGTGAAGGTGATGTTGCCGGCGTTGCTGATTTCAGCGCCATTACGGGCAATAAACCCGGTCACCGCATCCAGCGCGGAGTTGAGTGCGGCTTCCGTGACCAGCAGGGTGCCGGTCCCGAAGCCCGCGGCCCCTGCTGCCAGCGCCGCATTGGCCAGTACGCCGGAAACAGGCGTGCCCAGCGCGTTACCGTTGATATCATAGCCCTGGCCGTCAACAATCCCCGCCACTGCGCCTTCGGCAGTCATGTTGATGATGGCGTTCGAAGTGATTTTGCCCTGCGCACCGCCCTGGACCAGCACGCCGGTGGAGTCTTCACCGGACAGGTTGAGGGTCATGCCGCCGGAATTAAAGGCAGACACATTGCCGCTGGTCGCGTCTTTACCATTGGCAACAATCGTGGTTGACCCCTGACCAGAGGCAGTCAGTTCCGAGGCTGCACCCGCACCACCGGTGAAGTCAGCCCCGCCGTCCACGCGGAACAGCACGGATTCCTGGGTGCTGACATTCTGGGCACCAGTGCCGTTGTTGATGATAGAGGCAGTGGGGCCGTAGACATAATAGCCGAGTTGGTTGGTGCCACCGGCAAAGTTAATATCTCCGCTGCCGGATAACGTAACAGAGCCACCATCACGGGCATGAACACCTATTGCACCATCACCGCTCATATTGATCTGGCCAGAAATATCGACCTGAGAACCGTTACCTTCTGACCAGACGCCATAGTTGCGCAGGCCGGTTGAGGTATCTGCTCCGCCAGCAATATTAATATCGCCTGATAAAGAAGCTTTACCGCCGGTAAGCGCTTTAATACCGGTATTATTAACGCCGTTTAGGTTGATAGTACCTGAGCTGGCTACGGTACCTGCAGTTTTACTGAGGGAATAAATACCAATACTTTCAGAAGGAACAAATTCACCGTCACCGCCGTTGCTGTTAACGTCAATCACGCCGCTATTTTGCAGCAATGTCGTTCCATTGACCGCATACAGGCCATAAACACCATTGGCGGTAGTACTAAGTGTTATCGTCCCCTGGTTTTCGCCACTGCCTCCAGATTCGGTACGAATACCGGCACTTTCAGTATTTAGATAGGCTTTGCTACTTCCGTCCTGGGTATAACCTAAATTGATATGGCCCGTCGAGGTATTAACGAATGTAGTTCCGTTGAACGTTCTGGCAACATAAACATTACCGGACTGGAGCTTGTCGATTGAATTCGCCCAGTAACCAGTATTAATGATTCCCTCGTTTTCAGCGGAGGCACCGTTTGTTGTCGTTATTCCTGATACATAAGAGTTCTGGGCTTTATTCGTATAGTTATAACGTGGAGATACAGTGTATATCCCTTGCGCACTATTTTTAAACTGACTATTAGTGCCATCAACCTGGATACTAACATTTTGATATTCACCAGTTAAGACATTACCACCCAGACTCAAGAAACCATTGTTAATAAAGGATGAACCACTATTGACTTGGGCGATTTTACTGGTGCTCATCGCCGTGCCGTTATTGATAAATGTGGCGTTATGATCCAGTTGAATAAGTTTAAACGCAGGAGTGCTACTAACACTCACATCGATCGAGCCTCCTTCAGCAATAGTAATTAGAGCATTCTGACCATCTGCACGGAAGAACGCTGTATCAGGGTTTCCATAAACAGAAACATCAAATCCATCCGGAGACTGGGAGACCTGGTAAGACTGCGTGGTGGATATGTATGCTTTTTGCAGTTCACTCTGATAACTGGCGTAGGCTAATTCTCCTGATGACAATTTACTGACAAGCCAGTCATTCCATACTTTAAAGTCCGACAGGGAACTGACAGTATGTGATGTACCATCAAACGCGGTAAAAGTACCTGAATAACTGTCGCTCTGAATGTCTACTATGCTCGGTGTCGAATACCCAGATAAATCATCTACAAATCTGGCCTGGATTTTCTGTTGTGAAACCCAGTTAGCAGTAGATTTATTTGCTGTAGTACCGTCAACAAATACGAGGGAACTGTCCCTTACTTCGCCAATGTTATACTCATTCTGATTCAATGCAATATTTGCAACGCCATTGGTGACCGTTGCCAGTCGGGTATCAATATAGGGGGTTGCATTCGGCAAAACAAACCTCATACCTGGACTAAAGGTATAGGCATCCCGTTCGTTAAATGCCTCAGAACTGTAAACCATGACAGTTTTGTTACTTGCGGTAATAGGATCATACACTGTCACTGCGGTGGTCAAACCGGGATAAATAAGTTTGTTTCCGACATAAGGTAATGACGTTACCGCAGAACCGCCGAGCGTTACGTTATAACCAGCGTCAATAATTTCTTGAAGGGTGGAAATTATCTGAAATGTGGCGCCTCCTGCTGTCCATGTGTTTACACCGGCAACAGACCACGTATTCCAGTCAGAAATGACAGCAGCCCCGTTCTGGTTATTATCTGTAGTTGGGGTCCATGCAGCACCAAGCTGACAATTAAAGGTGGCAACATCACAGGTGGCAGCAAAAGCTCCCGCTGACATTGCAGCCATCAAACCCGCCGCTTTCACTGACTTATTAACTGCACGTTTAATTTTTCCACGGCCTAACTCAGAGGTGACAACCCACTGCATCAGTGTGCTGTTCCATATAACGCGATAAATTTTGTTCATAATGGACACCTCTTATACCGTGCCAATACTGACTACACAGGTGTCGGCTCTGTCACTGTACTGAGCCTTCCCTGTACCACTACGCATCATTGGCGCAGTCTTTTTATTTGTCCGGATGAGATTATTGCCTCTTCCAGAGTAATTCTCCGGTACTGAAATCAGCCCCCAAGAATTATTGATATTGCGAATTTTAAGTTGTTCCATGCTATATACTCGTTGGTGATTTTTTATGTTTTTTTTGTTGTTCAAGCGAATGCTTTCTTTTCCGTAAGAGCGATAAAAGACTTCCGGTGCCTCTCAATATCTGAAGCACGAAAAAAATAATCTTAGAGAGGGTAGTTATATTTCCTATTACCTACATTAAGGTTTTATATAAGGGGTAATGAAATGACATTACTGCCCTTACAGGCACCTGAACGGTGCCTGGTCGGCAAATATAACTACTCATTACGTATTGCAGTCTGCTGACAAACTGCATTCTCGGAGAATGGTCTACATTTCTACGACCTCTGTAAAATAAAACAACAAGGGAACAAATAAGAAAGTATCATAAAGACATTTTCTTTTTCTGTTTATGATATCGACACACTACCAGTTGAAATGGTTTTATGGATCTGTCCTTTTGCTATTCCCCAATAGCAGTTTTGCACTGTGTTAAAAGAGAGTCAAGCAGCGCTAAAATGTTAAAAAAGTAATATTAACGCAGCTGGACAAACCAGTTATATAATTCCTGGTGGTCGTTTTAAATGAGGGGCGTCTTTTCAGGAAATATCACTCACTTGCTCTTTTGAGGTTGAGATATTTGCATCTGACAATAAGAATATTACAAACATTAGATGAGGCTGGAAGTAGTCACCCGAGAGCACAATTTGCTAAAAAGTAATGGGCGTGGTTTGTAATTTTAATTTAAGTGATTGTATATAATAATATTTTTCTAAGTTGTTGTTATAATTTAATAATCTCCATTTTTATATCATTTAAAAAACACAACTTTATGATTGTATTATTGTTTTTTTGTTTTTTCGTTAGATATGAAAATTTGTTAAAAAAACAGTGTTACGAGAGGGTAGCAGCCGTAATTCGTAATCTGACCGGGTAAATTTTATAAAATTCAGATTTTTCTTTCTGAACAATAACCTGATAAAGGGGGACGTATCAGTAAATTAGCCTTATGCCATGCCCATTTTTTTTGTGTATTAAGCGTTTCTCATTGTTTCGTGTCTCTGCAACCCAGAACATTTCCATCCCGTTAGATAAATGGATGGATCATCAAGTCAGAAACCTCGGACAAAAAAGCTGGTGCGGTTCACCGGATCCCGTTCTTTGCAGGCCAGCAGCACACGTCCGAATCCGCGCGAGAGGGAGATAATCCCTATTGCAACCAGAAAGGGTGAAGCCTAAGAACGGCCAAGGGATTCAATATCCTGCAACAACGTGTCGAGCGTGGCGCGCTCTGTGAAAGGTTCTGGCGCGCCTGCAGGTGCTGTCAGCCCAACCCTGTTATGCCAGTACGTGGGCACTCCCACTTTTTGCGTCCCAAGCATGTCATAAGCAGAGCCTGCGACAAATATAGCCTCGGCAGGAACAAAGCCTGTATTACACAACGCCAGACGATACGGCTCAGGATGCGGCTTGTAAAAATCAGCCTGTTCGGAAGTCACGACGACATCGAAGGGAACGCCGATAAGATCCGCAGCAATGCGCCTGAGGCGCGCCGAACAGTTAGTGACCACACTTAATCCCATCAGCTCAGAATAGACCCTGTTAACCGATTACACTGACGTGATTTGCTCCACCAGCATTGAACGCATCATCACCGGACGTAATGCTGCGCTGAGCCTGACAGAAATCCTTATTCATCAGCTCAGTGATATTTTTGCACTCACCGACAGCATTGGCTGGGGCAACGCGAATGAATGACGACTGCGCACATTACCTTTAAGCGGTCAGAACTTGTTGAAAAACTGAATGACATTTTCACTAAGCATTATCCGGGGATACTGGTAGCACGATAGTTCATCGTTACCATAACCGGGCTCGAAATCACGGGTGTTTTTAGCGAAATACGATTGTGGGCTTCGGCGTTTTTCGAACTGCTAAAAATGCTGTAATAACAATGGTTATATGGCCTGTATTCGAATCCGGTAGGATCTCAGACCCACTCTTTCGGTAAACTCAACGTAAACCGGGTCATGTTTGTATCCGACGTCACCGACACTTTTCCGTGGTGTGCGGTCACAATCGATTTCACGATCGCCAGTCCGATGCCGCTGCCTTCGCCTTTACGCTGGCGGGATGGATCCACGCGATAAAAGCGATCAAACAACCGTGGTAAATGTTCGGCAGGGATAGGTGTTCCCGGGTTTTCAATGATGATGTGCACCTGTTCGTCCGCCTCTGTCAGCTGGACGGTAATGCTCTGGCCCAATGGCGTGTAGCGCATCGCGTTGGAGAGGAGATTGCTGATCGCCCGGCGCAGCATACCTGAATCGCCGGATACCAGGCATGGATGCCCTTCAAAATGCAACCCGACTTCCCGTTCTTCCGCCAGCGCCTCAAAAAAGTCGAATACTTTACTGACTTCATCCGCCAGATTGATCGTTTTTTTCTCCGGGATCAGCTGGTTGTTATCGGCCTGCGCCAGAAACAGCATGTCGCTGACCATTTTCGCCATATGGCTAAATTCTTCGAGGTTGGAATAGAGCACCTCTTCCAGCTCCTTCTGGCTACGGGGCTGGCTGAGGACAATTTCTGTTTGCGTCACCAGGTTGGTGATAGGGGTACGGATCTCATGGGCAATATCAGCTGAAAAATTGGACTGGCGGGTAAAAACGTCTTCGATACGCTCGATCATGTGATTAAACGAGAGCACCAGCCGTTCCAGTTCAATAGGCACCGACCGGGGATCCAGTCGGACGTCGAGATCTTTCGAGGTGATGTTCTGAATCTGTCGGCTGACGCTGCGGATCGGTTCGTGGCCTTTATACACGGCAAACAGCACGATAAAAATGATCAACATGCTGATGATCGAGGCGGTCATGATGAGCTTGTTTTTCAAATCGTTAATGTAATGCAGGTGAAAATCGATCGACAGCGCCAGATACAGGGTATAGGCCGGTTTTCCGTCGATCAGCGGCCCGACCGGCAGGCGGATCATGCGCCAGCTGGAATGGGTGCCGTGGCTTGCCATCTGCATCGACGGACCATTAATCAAATAGACGTTGCCGCCCGGAACGGTTTTATCCACCGTGGCGCGGGCAAGAAACTGGCGGATATCCGGCATATGAGGGGAATGAAAGAGCGCCTGCTGGTTAGCATCTTCCAGCGAAATAATGACGTTTGAGTAACCGGCTACCACGTTTTTCAGGATCTCCAGACGGCGGGATTCCGGCTCGTCGGAGGGGCTAAGGATACGTTCGAGGGTGGCGCTGATTTCGCTTAAATCGTTGATGTCCTGTTCGGCAAAATGCACTTTTACCGACTGAATCATGATCCAGGCAAAGGCAAAAAAGGAGGCAATGGTCACGAGGCTGATAAAAAAGGTCAGGCGCGTCGCCAGCGAAAAAGGGCGGGATAACCGCTTACTGACCATCTGGCACCTCAAGCACATATCCCACGCCACGCACGGTCTGAATCAGCTTAGGCTCAAAGTCGTTATCAATTTTGCCGCGCAGGCGCTTCACGGCCACGTCAATGGCGTTGGTATCGCTGTCAAAATTCATGTCCCACACCTGAGAGGCAATCAGCGAGCGGGGTAATACTTCTCCCTGGTGGCGCAGGAAAAACTCCAGCAGGGTAAATTCTTTGCTGGTGAGCGTGATGCGGGTACCGCTACGACTCACTTTGCGGCTCACCAGGTCAACGATCAGATCGGCCACCTGAAACTGGCTTTCGACGATTACCGCCGCCCCCCGGCGTAGCAGGGTTCTGACGCGCGCCAGCAGTTCGGCAAAGGCAAACGGCTTAACCAGATAATCATCCGCCCCTAATTCCAGCCCTTTTACCCGATGTTCAATGGTTCCCAACGCGGTAAGCAGCAGAATCGGCATGCCTTTATTCGCGGCACGCAGCATCCGGACGATATCCCAGCCGTTGACGTCGGGCAGCATGATATCAAGAACGAGCAGGTCGTAATCACCGGTCATCGCCAGGTGATAGCCGTTCAGACCGTTGTCAGCAAGATCGACAACAAAGCCCGCTTCCGTCAGCCCTTTAGTCAGGTATTCACCGGTTTTTTTCTCATCTTCGACGATCAAAATTTTCAACACATTCTCCTTCGCCACGCGACGGTCATGGGGCCTCTCAATTCTAGAGAAGCCAGATCGGATAGCAATCGCATTCTGGGAAAATGACAGCTTTGTCATTTTGCTGTCACGGGTTGAACAGAGAGCGCCAGGTAAAGTGGCTGATATCAACCCACATGTAAATCAGGCTTATGCGTAATTTTAAGCGTCTCACGCTCTCAATGGCGTTACTGCTGGCAGGATGTTCACTCGCCCCGGACTATCAGCGCCCGGCGCTTCCGGTACCGCAGCAGTTTTCTCTCAGTCAGAACCAACTGGTGACATCACCGACAGGTTATCAGGACAGCGGCTGGCGGCAGTTTTTTGTCGATCCGCAGGTGAAAGTGCTGATTGACGAGGCGCTGCGTAACAATCGCGATTTACGTATGGCGACGCTGAAAGTACAGGAGGCGAGGGCGCAATATCGGGTGACTGATGCCGATCGCTATCCGCAGTTGAATGCGGAAAGCAGCGGAAACTGGAGCGGGAAACTGAAAGGCGACACCCGCAGTACGCGTGAATATGAGGCCGGGCTGAACCTGAGCGTTGATCTGGATTTCTTTGGTCGGCTGAAAAATATGAGCGAAGCCGATCGACAGACCTTTTTCGCCAGCGAAGAGGCGCGCCGGGCGGTGCATATCCTGTTGGTGTCCAACGTTGCACAGAGCTGGTTCAATCAGCGTCTGGCCTTCGCGCAGCTTCAGGTGGCACAAGAAACGCTGAGCAATTATGAGCGTGCATATGCGCTGGTGGAAAAACAACTGGTTACCGGCAGTACTAATGTGCTGGCGCTGGAACAGGCGCGTGGCGTGATTGAAAGTACCCGCAGTGATATCGCGAAGCGTCAGGGGGAACTGGCGCAGGCGAATAACGCGTTGCAGCTGTTACTGGGGAGCTACGCTAAGCTGCCGGACGATGCGCGACAGAATGTCGGCGATATCAACGGCGTGACGTTACCGCCATCGCTGTCATCGCAAATCCTGTTGCAGCGTCCGGACATCATGGAAGCCGAACATGCGCTGATGGCGGCAAACGCCAATATCGGCGCGGCACGGGCGGCGTTTTTCCCCTCCATCACGCTGACCAGCGGGATCTCCGGCAGCAGCAGCGATCTCTCCAGTCTGTTCTCGGCGGCAAGCGGGATGTGGAATTTCATTCCGAAAGTGGAGTTACCGATCTTCAACGCCGGACGTAATCAGGCCAACCTCGATCTGGCTGAGATCCGCCAGCAGCAGTCGGTGGTCAATTATGAGCAGAAGATCCAGAACGCGTTCAAAGAGGTTGCCGACGCGCTGGCGCTACGCCAGAGCCTTACCGATCAGATTCGCGGTCAGCAGCGATACCTGACTTCGCTACAAATCACGCTTCAGCGTGCGAGAGCGCTCTATCGCAACGGAGCGGTGAGCTATATCAACGTACTGGACGCTGAACGTTCGCTATTTGCGACGCAACAAACCCTGCTTGACCTTAATTACGCCCGACAGATTAACGAAATTACGCTCTATACCGCGCTTGGCGGTGGTTGGCTGGAATAAACCGAAACACATCACAGGAGATTGACATGAACACAGTATGTAAAGCGGTGGTATTCGCCATTTTCTCTACGCTGGCAATTAACGCTCAGGCCAATGAACACCATCACGGCGATATGATGAGCGCCATGCCTGCCGCCGAACAAAGCCCGGCGATCAGCGCCACTGGCGTAGTAAAAAGCGTTGATACGCAAAGCAAAAAAGTCACCATTGAACATGGGCCGATCCCCGCGCTGAACTGGCCGGCAATGACCATGCGTTTTACCATCACACCGCAAACGCAGCTCAACGATATTAAACCCGGTGACAACGTGGCGTTTACATTTATCCAGCAGGGCAATCTCTCTTTATTGCAGGATATTAAAAGCCAGTAATTCTCTCTTATTTTAACGTTGAGCATGACCTCATGAAAAATATCGCGCTGATTATCGGCAGCATGATGGCGGGCGGCATTATCGCCGTGGGCGGCTACGCGTATTTCGCCGCGGCGCACCCGTCGGCGAATACACCGCCAGTCACGGAAAAAGAAGCCCGCAAGGTGCTGTTCTGGTACGACCCGATGTACCCGAATACCCGCTTCGATAAACCCGGCAAATCGCCCTTTATGGATATGGATCTGGTGCCGAAATATGCCGATGAAGAGTCTGCCAGCGATACTGCGCCGGGCGTCCGTATCGATCCGACGCAAACGCAAAACCTCGGTGTGAAAACTGAGGCTGTGCGTCGCGGACCCCTCACTTTTGCCCAGATGTTCCCGGCCAACGTCAGCTATAACGAGTACCAGTTTGTCATTATGCAGGCGCGTGCCGCCGGATTTGTCGAGAAAGTCTGGCCGCTCACCGTGGGTGATAAGGTGAAAAAAGGCGCACCGCTGCTTGAACTCACGATCCCTGACTGGGTGGAAGCGCAGAGTGAATATCTGCTGCTGAAAGAAACTGGCGGCACGGCAACCCAGGTTGAGGGGATTCTGGAGCGGCTGCGCCTGGCCGGAATGCCGGAAACGGATATTCGACGTTTGACCGCAACGCGCAAAATTCAGACCCGCTTTATCCTTACTGCACCCATTGACGGAGTAATTACCGCCTTTGATTTACGTGCTGGCATGAACATCGCCAAAGATAACGTGGTCGCGAAAATTCAGGGGATGGATCCAGTGTGGGTAACCGCTGCGGTGCCTGAATCCATCGCGTGGCTGATTAAAGACGCGTCGCCGTTTTCGCTGACCGTTCCGGCGCGTCCGGACAAGTCCTTCACCGTGCGCAAGTGGACGCTGTTGCCCAGCGCCGACGCCACCACCCGAACGCTGCAACTGCGCCTGGAAGTCGATAACCCCGACGAAGCGCTGAAACCGGGGATGAACGCTTATCTTAATCTGAAAACGGAAAGTGAGCCGATGTTGCTGATCCCGTCTAAAGCGCTGATCGATACCGGCAGCGAGCAGCGGGTGATCACGGTGGACGGTGAAGGGCGTTTTGTCCCTAAACCCGTTTCTGTCTTCCAGGCCTCGCAGGGGGTAACGGCGATCCGTTCCGGGCTGGCTGAAGGCGAGAAGGTGGTTGCCAGCGGCCTGTTCCTGATTGATTCAGAAGCCAACATCTCGGGGGCGTTAGACCGGATGCGCACGCAGCAACCGTCGGCGATGCCCGATCCTGCGGCCCATGCGCACTGAGGAGAACGCAGATGATTGAATGGATTATTCGCCGCTCGGTCGCCAACCGTTTTCTGGTGATCATTGGCGCGCTCTTTCTCAGCGTCTGGGGGACCTGGACCATCGTTAACACGCCGGTGGATGCGCTGCCCGACCTGTCCGACGTGCAGGTGATCGTCAAAACCAGCTACCCGGGGCAGGCGCCGCAGATTGTCGAGAATCAGGTGACCTATCCGCTGACCACCACCATGCTGTCCGTACCCGGCGCAAAGACTGTGCGCGGTTTCTCGCAGTTTGGCGACTCGTATGTCTATGTCATTTTTGAAGATGGCACCGATCCGTACTGGGCGCGTTCTCGCGTGCTGGAATATCTCAACCAGGTACAGGGTAAGCTCCCGGCGGGCGTCAGCGCGGAAATGGGGCCAGACGCCACCGGCGTGGGCTGGATCTTCGAGTATGCGTTGGTCGATCGCAGCGGTAAGCACGACCTGGCGGAACTGCGTTCGTTGCAGGACTGGTTTCTGAAATATGAGTTAAAAACTATCCCGAATGTGTCGGAAGTGGCCTCCGTGGGCGGCGTGGTGAAAGAGTATCAGGTGGTGATCGACCCAATGAAACTCGCTCAGTACGGCATCAACCTGTCGGAGGTGAAAGGTGCGCTGGATGCCTCTAACCAGGAGGCGGGTGGCTCATCGGTGGAACTGTCGGAAGCAGAATACATGGTCCGCGCCAGCGGGTATCTGCAAACGCTGGATGACTTCAATCACATCGTTCTGAAGTCAGGGGAAAACGGGGTACCCGTGTACCTGCGAGATGTGGCAAGAGTGCAGACAGGCCCGGAAATGCGCCGGGGGATTGCCGAACTTAACGGCGAGGGAGAAGTGGCCGGCGGGGTGGTTATCTTGCGCTCCGGTAAAAACGCGCGTGAGGTGATCTCGGCGGTTAAAAATAAACTCGAGACGCTGAAAAGTAGTCTGCCGGAAGGCGTGGAAGTGGTGACCACCTACGATCGCAGTCAGTTGATTGACCGCGCCATCGATAACCTCAGCTATAAGCTACTGGAAGAGTTTATCGTCGTGGCGCTGGTCTGCGCACTGTTTCTCTGGCACGTGCGTTCCGCACTGGTGGCGATCATCTCGCTGCCGCTGGGATTGTGTATCGCCTTTATCGTGATGCATTTTCAGGGGCTGAACGCCAACATTATGTCGCTTGGCGGGATCGCTATCGCCGTGGGGGCGATGGTGGATGCCGCCATTGTGATGATCGAAAATGCGCATAAACGGCTGGAAGAGTGGGGACACCAGCATCCGGGCGAAGTGCCGGATAACAAAACGCGCTGGACGGTGATCACCAATGCCTCTGTAGAGGTTGGTCCGGCGCTGTTCATCAGTTTGCTGATCATCACGCTCTCTTTTATTCCCATCTTTACCCTGGAAGGGCAGGAAGGACGCCTGTTCGGGCCGCTGGCGTTCACCAAAACGTATGCGATGGCGGGGGCGGCGTTTCTGGCGATCGTGGTGATCCCGATCCTGATGGGGTTGTGGATCCGCGGGGAAATTCCGGCGGAAAGCAGCAACCCGCTTAACCGCTTTTTGATCCGTATTTACCATCCGCTACTGCTGAAAGTATTGCACTGGCCGAAAGTCACGCTGCTGGTGGCGGGGCTCTCGATCCTGACGGTGGCCTGGCCGCTGAGTAAAGTGGGGGGCGAGTTCTTACCGCAGATTAACGAAGGCGATCTGTTGTACATGCCGTCCACGCTGCCGGGGATTTCGGCGGCAGAAGCGGCAAGCATGTTACAGAAAACCGATAAGCTGATCATGACCGTACCGGAAGTCGCCAGGGTCTTTGGCAAAACCGGGAAAGCGGAAACCGCCACGGATTCGGCACCGCTGGAGATGGTGGAAACCACGATTCAGCTCAAACCGCAGGATCAGTGGCGTCCGGGAATGACGATGGAAAAAATCATCGAGGAACTGGACAACACCGTTCGTCTGCCAGGGCTGGCAAACCTGTGGGTGCCGCCGATTCGTAACCGTATTGATATGCTCTCTACCGGGATTAAGAGTCCGATTGGGATTAAAGTCTCTGGTAACGTACTGGCCGATATCGACGCGATGGCCGAGCAGATTGAAGAGGTTGCCCGCACCGTCCCTGGCGTAACATCAGCGCTCGCTGAGCGTCTGCAAGGTGGTCGCTATCTCAACATCGATATCAACCGTGAGAAAGCTGCCCGTTACGGCATGACGGTGGGGGACGTGCAGTTGTTTATTACCTCTGCCGTCGGTGGGGCGATGGTTGGGGAGACCGTTGAGGGGATTGCCCGTTATCCGATCAATCTGCGTTATCCGCAGAGCTTCCGGGACAGCCCGCAGGCGCTGCGCCAGTTACCAATCCTGACGCCGATGAAGCAACAAATTACGCTGGGGGATGTCGCCACAATCAACATCACGCCGGGGCCCTCGATGCTAAAAACGGAGAACGCACGGCCCACCAGTTGGATCTACATTGATGCGCGCGACAGGGATATGGTCTCTGTGGTTAACGATCTGAAACAGGTAATTGCCGATAACGTTCAGTTGAAGCCCGGTACCAGCGTCGCGTTTTCTGGTCAGTTTGAATTGCTGGAGCGGGCGAACCATAAGCTGAAGCTGATGGTGCCCATGACGCTGATGATCATCTTCGTCTTGTTGTATCTGGCGTTCCGCCGGGTCGGAGAAGCGCTGCTGATCATCACCAGCGTGCCGTTTGCGCTGGTGGGCGGGATTTGGTTCCTGTACTGGATGGGATTTCATCTGTCGGTGGCGACGGGAACCGGGTTTATCGCTCTGGCGGGGGTCGCTGCGGAATTTGGCGTGGTCATGCTGATGTACCTGCGCCATGCCATTGAGGCCGATCCTTCACTGGACAACCCGCAGACGTTCAGCGCAGAGAAACTGGATGACGCGTTATATCACGGGGCGGTGCTACGGGTACGACCCAAAGCGATGACCGTAGCGGTGATCATTGCCGGTCTTCTGCCGATTTTGTGGGGGACAGGGGCCGGTTCGGAAGTGATGAGCCGGATTGCTGCGCCCATGATCGGCGGTATGATTACGGCGCCGCTACTGTCACTGTTTATTATCCCTGCGGCTTATAAGTTGATGTGGATACATCGTCACCGTAAAATATCCCGTTAACATCTTCATCATTCGGCCTGCTGAAATGAAGCGGGCCGGAAAAATCATTTTAACGGTGATTTTTCATTCTTTCTGACATATTCTGCAATACTGTAAAATGCTTTTTCTGATGATAAGCGTTATCCCTTTATGAATCTCCCGTTATTGCTATTCGTTCCCTCTGATATTTAATTTTGCCGTTACCTCTCAGCGGGTTGTGCATAAAAAGCACAGCCCGCATCCTTGTGTTGCAAATAGTGTAAACATCAGTTTTATATTTCAGAATCGTGCAGTTAATCGCATTTTATTCATTTTTGTTATCAAGTTTTCGTTAAGTTCATTCTCTTTTACGCATAATGCGGGCCACTTTTACACTTCACTGAATGTTTTTACATATCAATTAATCAGTAAAAATAGTCAAAAACTTAATATCATGCGAAATATCTGAAAGGTAATCCCTTATGGTAATCAAAAAACCATCTGCGGGAGCCAGTTTTAGCCTTTTATCATTAAACACGAATGAGAAGTATCTGAAATATAAAATAAGGATTTTACTATGGGATTTGGGATGGCAAAGGACAATAAATTTGAGATCGTGGCCATTATTCGCGAAGAGCTTCTCAGAAAAACGAAGGTAGAACTGAAATTTAAAGACGCCAGCGTGGTCACTCAATTAGAAAAGGTTGACTTCGACTACTTCGTGATTACCAACAACAGCGACATCCCACACTCTTCTATCCAGTCTTTTATCTTGCACAGCGACAGCGGCATTATCCGGTTCAATGCCCGGTTCAGTCAGTCGCTGACCGATAAACTGGAGTGCGGACTGGCGTATCGCATACCTGAAGTGATCTTATTGGTTCAGCGCCGCCAGCATCAGCGTTTCTCCTTTTTAAAGGGGTATCATTTCTACTGTTCTGGACGCTATAAAAATGGTGAGAATTACTTGCTGCAGATTAAGAATATCTCTCGCGGCGGTTGCGCGCTGATCTCACAGAAAATAAACACCCGCTTTCTTTATAAAAATGCGCTGATTAAAGGGGCATCTCTGGATTTTGAACAGTTTGGTCGTTTGCATTGCGATCTCCGGGTCGTCAACGTTGTTGCTATCAACGAATTTGATGAAAACAATCAGCTTTATTCCTGTCAGCAGATCTCCTGCAAGTTCGAATTCAAACATCCACGCGACGCGTTGGATGTCGAAAAGGTCATTATTCATTTTTTGATGAGTAATAAATTAAAAAGTTTATAAAGGAAGGTGAACTTTATGTTGATGTGCGGAAATGAAGATTTTGTCGGTAGCAGTGTCTCAACGTATTTAAAAAGTAAAAATGCTGAGGTGACGGATGTCCCCTGGCAGGTGATGGTAGATTACTCTGCACGCTATCGCCATCGGATGATGATTTTTAATATCATCAGCCACGAACAGTCCTACGCTGATTTTGTCAGCTATTTAAATAAGAATCGCTTTAAAGTTTACGATAATGCCGTGGTGGTGATTGCCGATGACCGTCTGGCGAAATTGTGCATTGAGTTACTGTATGTCGAAAAAGTGATTGTGCTGACCGATAAATCACCGCTGCGTGATTTTGGCCGACTGACGACCCTGACGGGGGAGTGCTGGAATCCCCGCTTATTCCGTTCACAAAAACGGCTGAGCGATCGTGAACAGCAAATCCTCAGTTTGCTGGTGAGTGGATATTCACCAAATGAAATCTCGGATCTGATCAGTGTGAGCTATAAAACGATACAGACGCATAAAATGCGAATCATCACGAAGCTGGGTCTGGCCCATTCGACTGAACTGAATAAACTGATCGTCAGATTCAACCATCCGTTCTCTTTTTTATCCTGAGTTTGTCATCAGCCTGATGGCGCTTCGCTTATCAGGCCTACAGCTATCCTGAACAACGTAGGCCAGGTGAGGCATTGCCTTCACCCGGCCTGATCCCCTCAGCGGTTGTCAGAACGACTTTTTAAAGCCAATGGAGGCATTGACTGGCGCTTCCACCTGCGATTTATGCCCGCTGTTGTTGAACTGCGTTCCCAGTTCGCCGTACACCTGCAGATCGCGGTCGATGCTCCAGCTCAGACCTGCGGCCACTTCGGTACTGGAGTACTGCTGCGAAGATTCCAGCGTTGTGGTGGCAACCGCATTGCTGAAGTGGGTTTTGTCTTTTGACCCCAGTCCCTGCCACAGGTTGACGCGACCATATGGCTGAATCTTACCGTGACGGGTGTCATAGTCAGCTTTCAGTCGCAGCCCGACACGGGCGGTAAAGGCATCGGCAGTATCGAGTCTGACCTTCGTCTTCGTCGCGCCGCCCAGCGTGCTGTCATCAAAATCGCTGTACTGATAGATCAGCTGTGCCTGGGGTTCCAGACTCCATGCGCTTGCTCCTAAGCGGAACGCTTTGCCGATCTCCGTCGAGGCGGTCAGCGTATGGCCTTTCACGGTATGGGAACCCTTGTTTCCGGATGCCGACAGGCGAGCGTCATGGTTACCGTATTGCAGGACGTTATCCACATACATGCCATCGGTGGAGAACCAGGTAGCATAACCGCCCAGGTAAAACGCGTTGTCATCGATGTTACCGCCTTTACCCGCGCTACCCGCATGGCTGCCTTTGACGCTGCTGTCGATATCCAGAATGCTGGTGTAGACACCGGCTTTCCAGCTGGTATCCGCGTAAAGGTCAACCCCTGCCTGAATCCCCATCGTGTGGCTGGTGGTCTGCGTGCCGGTGATGTCGTCCAGTTTGGTTTTAGCGGAGTAGCCAATCATTCTCGCCCATGTACGGTGGTCTTCATCGAGACCCGGTCGTACGTCATCCCCCATTCGCTGGTGCATATTGCCTAACAGGCTCAGGTCGCCCTGACGCACTACGCTGGCGAGACCGGAGTAGAGCATGGTTTCCGGGCGGTATTCACTGCGCAGGTACCAGTTTTCGCCCAGGCCTTTCGCGTTGCCGGCATACAACTGGTATTCAAACGCCCCGGCAGACATCCGGTTATTCGCCAGATAGAAGCCGTCACGCGTGGATTGTGCCGTGGTGGTGGCGCCGTTTTTCGCCGTCACCACTTCGATCCCGTCTCCCACCGTCGGCGCACCCAGCCCTGAACCGTCTACTTTCAGCAGCGTGCTACCGCTGACCTTACCGCCATCGATCACCAGTCGGTCCGCAATGCCCTGACCGCCGCTGTTCTGCGCTGCGGCTAATTCAAGCGTCCCGTTTTTGCCGCTGTAATCGCCTTTCACCGTCAACGCGGAACCGATCGCCGCCCCCGTCAGCGACACATTGCCGCCGTTGGTTAATCCGGCGATCGTCTGGTCGTAGCCTTGCGTTTTCAGCGTGGTTTCGCTCGCCACAATGTGATGGGACGCTGCGCTCAACGTATTGGCGCCACCGGCCTGCAGAACCCCGTTGGCGACAAGCGTTGCGCCTTTGTAGCTGTTCGCGCCTTCCAGCGTGGTGATGCCGCTACCGGTGTGGTGGAGCTGTCCTTCGCCGCTGATATTGCCGCTCAGGGTGTAGCTGTTGCAGCGTTTCACATCCAGTATGCCGTCAGCGATGATATCGCCCTGTACGCTGCCGATCTCACCGCCATTACCCAACTGCAACGTGCCCTGCACGACGTGGGTGCCGCCAGTGTAGGAGGTGTCGAGCGTGAGCATGAGCGTACCCTGACCGGTTTTCGTTAACTGGCCGCTGCCTTCAACGTCGGTCAATAGTTCGACGTTGAAGCCGTTGGTGTCGAAGGTCCCGCCGCCGGATTCCAGCGTCACCTGGCGGGCGGTATTAAACGCATCGCCATACTTCAGCGTGCCGCCGTTAAAGGTGATCCCGGTTTTGGCTGCGCCGAGGTTTTTATCGCCCGAAACCTGTAGTGTCCCTGCCGTAATCGTTGTACCGCCGCTGTAGCTGTTCTCGCCGGTCAGGATCAGCGTGCCGAGGTCGCTCTTATTGACGCCACCGGTGCCGCGGATCTCACTGTCGATGGTGGCGATATACCCTGCGCCATCGATGGTGCCGTCGCCGACGCGAATCAGCGTATTGGCGGTGTTGGTGGTGATGGCATCGCCCGCTACGCGGTAGCCATCGGTGGCAAACTGCGCGCCGCTGATGATCACATCGCCCAGACTGTTATCCACGGTGACATTGCCTGCCACCCCCTGGAAAACGGCGAACGCGGCATCGGTGAACGGGGCGTTCAGCGCGCCTTCTGGCGTGGATTCATCGGTGGTCCAGTTATCGTTGCCGTGGCTGGATTGCCAGATACCATCGCCGCCGTTGATCACGCCGTTGTTTTTCAGTTCGCCATTTTCACCGCCGGTGCCGTCCCAGAAGCGCAGGGTCAGACCGCCGTGGTTCACCAGATTGACCTGATTGTTAACCGATGTCTGCACGTACAGACTGTCTGCCGCCGTTGGGGCGTTGGCAATGTCCATCACGTTGTTGGTCAGCGTGCCGGAGTAGTTAATGACGCGATAGACGCCAACATCAAAGCTGCCGCCGGGTGAGGTTTCAATGTTGAGCTTGCCGTCGAGTACCAGATCGCCGTTGACGTTAATCAGGTCGTTGAAGGCACCGCCCGGGGTATATGCCTGGCCAAACTGATAATCCAGTTGCGACAGGTCATTCAGCGTCAGAGCGCCGGTGGTCAGTTTGCCGACGCTGTTCAGTGTGGAACCGGCGGTAATATGGCCGTTATCCGCAACATTTACCGCGCCGCCAATAATGCCGTTGCCGCCCAGCGTCGCGCCTGCCTTGACCGTTACGTCACCGGTCGCCGCCGCCTGATTGCCGTTGACCAGCAGTACGCCCTCATCGACCGATGTGGTGCCGGTCCAGGTGTTGTCACCGGTTAAGGTCAGTATGCCGTCGCCGATTTTCACCAGATTGCCGCTGTCACCGCTGATGATGCCGCTGATGGTGTCGTTGAGACCCAGATTACCGAGGGAAAGGGTTTTATCGCCCAGCTCAACGTTACCCGCGCCGGACAGCGAACCGATGGATGTCGCGCTGTCGACATGGCTGATATCCACTCTACCGGTGGAGAGGTTTTTCACCGTGGTCATTTCCGCCAGTGCGCGATCGGCAAAGGACATCAGCCCGCTGTTGGTGACCGTTGCGCTGCCGCCGCTGGCATCCTCTTCCAGCGCCAGTGTGCTCGTTTCTGAAACGTTAATCGTGGATTGTCCGGCTGTTGCATTGCCTGCAATCAGCGCCTTTGCGGTGCCGTTCAGATTCAGCGTCGCGTCGGCGGCAGTGACCGTGTCTTTTAGCGTTAACAGGCTGTCGGTAATCTCCATCGTCAGGGATTGCAGACTGGTTGCCGCGCCGCTGACGTTCAGCGCCGCGCCTTTCGTTACGCTCACCGTGCTGCTGGCATTGCTACCAAATGTTCCCGTCTGGCTGGCATTGACCGTAACGTTGTGAGCTTGTCCGGTACCTTCAATCAGCGTCGTGCCCTGATAGCGGTTTGCCCGATCGAGCGACAGCGTGCTGGCCGCATCATGGGTACTGCTGGTGACTTTCAGGTTACCCGCGCCCGTGATATCGCCGACAGGGGAGAAGTGGTGCGAATTCAGATCGAACACCGCATCCGCGCCAGACGTCCCCAGGGTGAGGGTGCGCTGAGTGGTGAAATCCGCGCCCAGCTGGAACGTTGAGCCGTTGTTGATAGTGACGCCGGTTCCGGACTGGCCCAGGTTGTTATCCGCCGAGATTTGCAGCGTACCGCCGTCTATGCGCGTGCCGCCATGATAGGTATTATCACCGCTCAGGATCAGACGCCCCTGGTCAGTCTTGACCAGCGTCAGGCTATCCGTACTGTCGCCTTCGCGGATCGTCGATTCGATCGTTGCGGTGAAGTTTTCGCCTGCGCCACCAGCACCGACGCGGAGCATCAGCTCATTGCTGCCTGCGGTGGTCTCCCATGCGTTCAGCGCATCGCCTTTGATGACATAGCCGTCCGCGTCAAACTGCGCGCCGGAAAACTGAACGTTACCCGCGCTCTGATCGACCTCGACCGTACCGGCGTTGCCGGTAAAAACCGCGAAGGCTTTTTGCGCCCACGGCGCGTTGCCGATACCGTCCTGCTGCGTCCAGTTGTTATCGCCCAGGCTGCCGATAGCCATCCATTTGCCATCGCCACCATCGATTTTACCGTTGCCTTCAATCCCGGTTTTACCGTGGTTTTCACCCGTCTGCGCGCCGTCCCAGAACTGCAGCGTGACGCCGTTGGCGTTAACCAGGTTGACCTGCTTATCCAGCACCGTCTGGACGAAAATATTGCGCTTATCCTGACCCGCCGGAACGTCGCCTAATTCCAGCGTCTGGTTGTCGAGGGTGCCGCCGTAGTTATAGAGACGGTAGACGCCTGGGCCAAACGTGCCGCCTGTGCTTTGGCTGACGTTCAGCGTGCCATCGAGCAGTAGATTGCCGGTGACATCGACCAGATCGTTTTGTGCGCCACCGGGCACGAAGGCTTCTCCCAGTTCAAACGCGGAGGTGGTTTTGCTGCCCAGTTGCAGACTTCCGTTGATCTTCAGCGTCCCCGCGCCGCCGTCGCCTGCGCTAAGAGTGGTGGCGTCATTCATCACGACGTCACCGCCGAGGGTGCCGGTGCCGCCCAGGGTTGCAATGCCGTTCACGGTTGTCATGCCCGTCGCGGCAGACTGATCGCCATTGACCAGCAGTGTGCCGTTGTCGACGGTAGTCACTCCTTTATAACTGTTGGCGCCGGTTAAACGGGTAATACCTTTACCGATTTGCTCCAGCGCGCCGATACCGGAAATCACCCCGTTAAGCAGGACGTTATTGCTGCGATTCACGGTCAGAATACCGTCATCAATGATCTGCGAAACCGGGTTGATACCGCCCGTTGTACCGCCCTGACCAAGATGTAAAATCCCGCCCTGTTTGATCGTCGTAGAACCGCTGTAGCTATTGTCAGTGGTGAACACCGTCGTGCCACCCGTTGCGCGGACAAAGTTGCCGCTACCGCTGATGGTGCCCTGATAAATCTGGCTGTCAGCGTCATTGCCCTGCGTATCAAAGATGATGTTGCTGGCTATACTGCTGGTGGTAATGCTGTAGTTGCCAATGGTCGCGCCGGTATTACTGGCATCGCGATGGTCGCCTGTGCGCAGCGTCGCACCGTCGTTAACAGCCAGGGTGCCGTCAGCCAGCGTCAGGCTATCCACAATGCGCATATCCGCCTGTGCGCCCGTCAGCGTTAAGGTATTCCAGCCGCTGCCGATGTGGGTTCCCAGACTGAGATCATCCGCCAGCAGTGTACCGATATTACCCCGGGTGTTTGTGAAGGTGAGGGCGTTACCCGTACCAGCGAGCGTGGTGATGTGACGCGTGTTCGCCAGCGATACGTTGCCGATGTTGGCCTTGTTGTTGGTTGTCCCGGCGAAGTTCACCTCCCCGGCGAACGTTCCGCTGTTCCAGATAAAACGATCGCTACCGGCGCCAGTATTGATGACGCCCCGCATATTGCCGCCGCTGATGTTGATAGTGTCATTGCCTTTACCAGACTGAATCGCGACATCCCTGTCGGTAGTGGCGAGGATCGTCCCGGTGTTGCTGATGGTTTTGCTACTGTCGCCACTGGCATCCACCACCGGACCGTTCACGCTATTGGAGGTGACTTTGCCACTGTTGGTGATGGCGGAAACGTCTTTTGCCAGGATCGCTGAGCCGCCCGTCGCGTCCTGAATGGTAATATCGGCGCGGGTGGTCAGTCTGCCGTTGGTGCGGGCATCAATCCCGTTCCCCGTGGCGTTTCCGGTATTGTTGTGTACCAGCACGGTGTAACCCGTGCCGATAACCAAATCGCCGGTTGCGTTGTCGCCGTTCTCTTTCATGAAGGCAAAACCTGAACCCGCACCGGTGACGTTGAGTAGATTATTGGCGCCGTTTTTCACGTTCAGCGCCACGCTGGTGCGGATCCCCGGACCGTCGTTGGCGTTAATCGTTACGTTGTTCAGCGTGATATCCGAACTTTCGGCATGGTTTTGAATCCCTGCGCCGCTGCCCAATGCGCTAATAGTGACGCCTTTGGCGGTCAGCGACCCCGCACCGGCGGCAAGGCGAATTCCATCCGCCGTGCCGTTGGTCGTAATGGTATCGGCTACTCCACCGGTTCCCGTCGTGATATTCAGCGTTGCGCCATTGGTCAGCAGCACGCCTGCGGTACCGTCATCGACCACAATGGCGCCCAGCTTTTTGATCTGCGCATCTTTGCCAGAGGCGCGAACGCCAATCCCATTGCTGACATGCAATGCCTGGGATGCGTTGTTGGTTAACCGTCCTCCTTCCTGCACGTCGACACCGATACTGTCTTTACTGGCGAGATCGATAACCGCGTCCTGTTGCAGAACAATGTTGCCAAGATTCTTCGCCACATAGGCGATGACGTTCAGCCCGGTATCCAGGGATTTAATAATGGCGCTGGAGTTAAGAATGGTTTCAACAGGGGCGTTCTGTTTATTACCGTTCAACTGGTGCGCCTGACCATCGACAATCCCGGCTGTGGTATTTGATCCGGTCAGTTCAATAAGAGTCTTATCGCTGATGGTGCCTTCTGCACCCCCTTCGAGCAGCAGCGCCGCCGCGCCGTCGCCGCTTACCGTAAATGTCGCTTCACCCGTATCCACGGTGCTGCCTTTACCGGTCGCAAAGACGCCAATCGATTTTTCGCCCGTTAGGGTCATCTCGAGTTTAGATGGCTGGAGCGTCAGCGGGTCGAACGTATTGCCGGCAAAGTTTGCGCCATTAGCAATGCGGAACAACGTGGTGCGCGCCTGACCGTTATCGTTCATCACGGCTTCGCCGATATTGGCGGTCGCACCTTTGCCGTACAGATAGTAGCCAATTTGATCGCTATTTTTGAATAGCGGACTGCTGGTACTGTTAACGTTAGCCACCGCATTATCGCGGACATGAACGCCAATATTGCCGACTTCTTTGAGTGTGATCGAAGAAGACACGTCAACGGTGGCCTGAGCAGTGTTACTCCCTTCTGCCCAGATTGCATAGTTACGGTTCGACGTGCCACCGTCGCCCGCGACCGTGATTGCCCCTGTATTGCTGGATGTCACATGCGCGTTCTTCGAACTGGCGGTCAGATGGATCCCGATGTTGTTGTGGCCGTTGACGTTAATCTCACCGTCGTTACGGATCTGCTGGCCGTTTTCGCTGCCGCTGTCGCGCACGGAAATACCGAAGTTATGGCTGGTGCCGGATGACGAGTCGCCGTTGAGGGTGATTTTACCGGTGTTGGTCACATTCCCGGTGGCGTTACCGACCAGGATCCCCGCCGCGTTACGTACGCCTGTTCCAAGGGTGATTGCCCCGTCATTGGTGACATCACCTGAACTGCGGGTCAGGATCCCGGCGCTGGGGCTGGCACCACCTGCCATATCGACATCCTGTGTGAGATCGTTAGCGTTACGCCCAAGATAGATGGCGGCATCAAGGGTGTTTGTGAAGGTGGCCTCACCGGACACTTCAACGCCGTAAGCCGTTCCCTTACCAAATGAGTCGTCGTTACTGCGTCCGTCCACGACGTTAATCTCACCCCTGTTGATCCCGCTGGTTTGATCGGACAACTGCATACCGATAGCGAGCGTCAGAGAACTGTCCGGTTTATCCGTTGACCACGGATCGGCCGCCGCCGCCGTACCGTAGTTGTTGGTCGTGATGGCCTGGTTAATGGTCCCTTCGTTCACGACGGTGCTGTTTCCCAGCCCCTGCATACCGTAGGCACCGTAACTGTTGACCTTCCGATTCCCATCCTTATCGATAAACAAACCGGAGTTGATCGTGCCGTGGTTAATGGCGCTGGCATCACTGGCCAACATGCCAATCGCCAGCCCCTGTCCGGTAGACGTTCGCAGCACGTTCAGGGCGCCTTCATTGACGACAGAACCACCGCCATCGGCCTTCATTGCCCCATTGATACTGCCATCGACAGCCAGAGTCGCGCCCGCAACCAATGTACCGGTGGTGCCTTGTCCGTTAGCATAGATGGCATGCAGTTCCCCAGTGGCCGCTGTGGTGTTATTGGTGTGCGCCTGTCCGTCAGTCCAGACATCGTAATCCCAGGTCAGCAGGTCGGCATTGGTGCTGGAGGTCAGCAGTTGGTTGATCAGGCTCGCGTAGTAGGTCTGTGCGTCAGAAACTTTACTGATAGCGCCAGAATCCAGCCATAGCTGGATCTGGCTGATATCTTGCCCGTCGGGTGTTTTGGCGCTCTCACTGCCGGCGCCAATCAGCCAGTTGTTGAAATTCGCCAGATCCGCCGTGTTTTTGATGGAAAAGGTGCGGTTACCCGTTTCAACGACATTCCCCTCTTCGTCGTAGCCGTAGGTCATTAAGGTAATGTCTTTGCCAAATACGGTGGTCTGTTTCGAACCCGCAAAGATTTTGCTCGGAACGACTGGCGCAGCACCAAACTGGATATAGTTATCGGATTGCCAGTTGACCTTGCTGTTCGGTTCTTGCGCTTTGAGCAGAGAAGAGTCTTTTGCCAGCAGACGGATAGCATTTTCTCTTACGTTCAGTGAATTATCGCCAATATTGAGATTGGCGGTTGCGCCATCTTTGGCAAGGGCAAAGCCAAACTGCTTATAGATTTGCGACACATTGGCATCAAACGTGTTAAGCACTGCATCGCCAATCTGCGAAACGCTAATAAAGTTTGCCAGGCTTGTGGTATCAAACACCTTCAGTGTGGAGGTTGTTTCGGGATCGGCCGGGTCAATCACCTGAAATTCCACGCTTTGCTGCGGCGTAGACGACTGCGTATGACTCAGGTATTCCGCCAGTTCTTCAATGGTGGTGACAGATTTTTGCTCGTGGGCGAGGTTGGTCGCGGTAATAATAATTTTGCCGCTTTCCAACAGATCCCGGATGGTAGACGATTCCACAATGCCGGTCTGTCCGTAGGCGATGTTGGGGATCGCGCCGGTGATATTCAGTTCACTGGCGTTGTTTTTGTTTTCATATAAAAAACCGTAGTTGAATACGTCCTGATGGACACCGGCGGAGATGACATTCGGGTAATCCACGGTGATATCGCGTGTGCCATCGGTCACGATCGGTATGGCGGCGGCTGTGAAAGAAACGCCAGCAACTAAACCGGAAACAACACGCAGTCCTGTTTTACGCGAGCTGCTTTTTTTCTTCCCTTTTGATAATTCGGAGGCGACAACCCAAAGCCCGAGTGTCGCATTCCATATGATGTTGTAAACCTTATTCATAATAACCTCGTCTGCATTTCTGTTTTTAATTGGTTGACACGTTGCGTTTGTGGTTAGGGGGGGCTCACGATGAGTTGGCCTGGGTTGTCAAATTTCGAAAACAGGAGTCCCTTCCGCAGGGCGGAATAATTTTTAGTGATTGATAACGTCTTGATTAATGCTCAGTCGTCCGTGTTGTATTTCCTTAGTAGGTTGTTAGCGATAGTGGGAGAATATATATTTCAGATGGGTGTTGTTGTGCCCTAGCTTTTTGGCAATATTGCTTTTATAGGTACCGATAGTTTTTTCGCTTTTATGCGCAATAGTGGCAATTCTGGACAGTGACCAGCCACGGGAATACATCATCATGACGTTAAATTCATTAACGCTCATGGCATTATCCAGCGGTCGGTTCACACTTGTGTTCTTGCAGTTGATGAGTTGAATCACCCGGCCGTGTAGTGCGTCAAGGCTCAATGTGCGGTCAAGAAAGTGCATCTGCATGCCGCAAATGGTCTGGAATACCGCAAAGGTTTCGACATTCGTCAGCACAAAAAGCATCAATGACGCACGCGAGGAGAGACGGCGAATGATGCTGGCGTATTTCAGAATATCCGTCTCTTCGGGATGAATAATGAGGTAATCATTATTCTGAACAACCGGGAGAGAAGAGGGCGGTGAATTGGCTGCATAATATTGCATGCCATAATAGAGTGATGTGCCGCGCAGAATATTTTTCATGCCAAGCCAGGTGTAATAATCATCACCCATAAAAATAGCTTTTGACATTAAATTCTCCTTGAGTCGGCAATAGCATCCTGCCCCTCTTTAACATTTTAAAAAAGGGTTCTTTCCCAGCCTGGGAATCTGTTTAAATCCACAACCTGTATTGGGATTATTCTTAATTGAAATATTACGCTTTGTTAAAATTTAAGATAAATCGTTTATTTCACCTCCTGAAGAATGATTGATAGATTTCACTTATGGATTGATGAAAACGGCTGGGAAAATAATGGAGCGTTTGCGGGAAAGTCTTAAAAAATAGCGGAGACCATCGGAGGTAAAGGCATGCGGTGTGGAGGTAGGGGATAAACGTGATGATGTGCGGAATCGGGAGTTAAGAATATTCCTGGGTAATGTCACCGTAAAAACACTCCCTCTGCGTAATGCTCTTGAGGTTAACGTATTTTAAGTGAATAAATCTGGTTTATTGATGTTTGTGTGGAACTAAATTCTATGAGTTTTTCAGTTAACGTTATTAAGTGTTATTTTTGATTTTTTGTGCTGTTTATGGGCGGGCAACTGGCCAGCACTCCTTCGCCACCCTTTTGTTACAAAAAAACTTAACCTGCCAGCAGATCCTGTTCAACATGTTTAACCTGGGTCTCCAGCGTATCGCGAAGCTCAGCCAGCGCGCGTTCTTGTTCTGAAAAGTATGCTTCTTTATCGCGAACCGAGGTCGCCAGACGCCAGGCATTTTCTGCTTCCAGCCCGGCGATCTCTTTTATCAGCGCATCAATCTGGATCCGCAACTGCTGGATTTTCTGCCGCAGATGGTCGAGATTGTTCAACCGGTCGCTGGCCATCATTGGCTCCAGACCGCTTTGCAACTGAGTGAGCAGGGCGCGAATGGCCGCCAGATCGGCGTTTTGCCGCGCCAGATTGAGCTGCACCATCATCTGGTGCGCTTTCTCTTTCAGTTCATCAGCGACAACGTCCGGGTGACACAAACGGCTGGCCTGACGCCACAGGCGCTTAAGCTCATTACGCTCATCCGGTGAAAGGCGCTGATCGCGTGCGAAACGGTGCTGAGCATCCTGCTGCTGTTCCTGATACTCCTCATATTCATGCGCTGCCTCTTCCTGTGCCTGCCGCGTGTCGCTGTCATCCTGGAGGGAAAAATCTGCTTCCAGTTCACGGATCTCGGCGAGCAGGTCGGTAATCAGCTCCGTTTGCTGTTGGATGCGCTGACGGATGTCGACTGCGGCACGAGAGTCTGAATCCATGCCCATCCACTGCTGTTTAAGCTGGGCTAACCGATCGACCGCCAGTGAGATGTACTGCTGACAGGAGAGGTAATCTTTCTCGCGACGTCTGCGTTCCGCTTCCTGCCGACGCAGGGCGCTGGCTGCGAGCTGTTTACGCAGCTCGAGAATACGGCTCATTAATGGCCCGAGGCGCAGATGATACTGGTCGTTAAACTCATCCAGAATCTGAATGCGGGTATTACGGGTGTCAATCAGCTCACGCAACTGATTTTCCAGCGCCTTAAGTTCCAGCTTGCTGGCGGCAATCGCCGGATCCTGCCAGTTGGTTATGGCGCGCTGATTTTGTAGCCAGGTAGCAATTTCACGCATTGCATCACTGAAGCGGCGCGTCTCGATAGCCTGGGCAATTGCCGTTATTACAGGATCGCCAGATTCCCGCTGCAGATGCACAAGCTGCTGCTGGATGATCTCCTCATCCTCAAGTTCGATGGCGCTTTTAATGATTTCGAGTCGTTTGATGATTTTATTCATGACACCGTTGCCTGGCGTGACCGACACATGAATGACGATATTTAGGTTAAGTCATTCGTTTGAAAAATATAAAAAAAGTGCAAATCGCATTCTGTGGCCTGTGGGGCCTGTTCGTCCAGAATAATTCGCAGAAATTATCGTTCACTCGCCATTTTCGTTTGAGCTCACACAATTCGAACCTCTGTTTCATTAAGGGTATTTTTTGCGCGAAAGACGCTTGCTTCGAAAAAGAGAATAAGTATAGTTCTCATTCTCTTTATTATTTAATGCGTGTCTTTTTTGGTAAGGAACCCAGGATGAAAAAAAATATTACGGCGCTGGCCGTGCTGATCGCGGCGGCATTAAGCGGTTGCGCGACCACTACGCCCGCTACTACACCGTCAAATACCGTTGAAAAAGCGGCGACGCCCGCGGTGGCGACCGATACGTTAAAACGCGATCTGGCGGATGGCCTGTATGAGATGGCATTAAATCCTGCCGGGGACGCGTTGTATGTCGCCAGTGCCGAAGGCTTTAAAGATGTTCAGGGCGGGGTGATCTACAAACTGGATGCCAAAACCCTTAAGACGATCGGTCGCAGCCACACGGATCTGAAAAACTTTGGTATGGCGATTTCGCCTGATGGCAAAACGGTGTACGTCACCAACTCGCTGGACGGTGGCCTGAGCGCGTTGAACACTGCGGATGGCAAAGTTAAAAATCGCGTCCTGTTTCCTGAGCGGAACGCGGAAGGTTTCCCGTATGGCGCTCGTCAGGTGTTGCTGCATAACGGCCTGCTGTATATCGGCGCGGTCGCCGATCCTGCGGTGATCTGGGTGGTTGATGCCGAAACGCTGAAGCTGAAAACGCGCATTAAAAATACGGGCAAATGGATGACCGGTCTGCACTACTCCGAAACGACCCAGCGCATCTACGCCGTGAATGGCGGTGGTGAAATCCTGGTAATCAACCCGCGTAACCAGCACGTTGAGAAACGCTGGAAGCCGCTGGGCGACAAGCCGGCGCTGCTGCTGAATATGGCGGAAGACCCACAAACCGGACGTCTGTTCGTGACCGATAACGCCAAAGCGAAAACCACGCTGGTGCTCGATATCCACACCGGCAAGGTGCTGAAGCAACTGGACGTTGGGGATTCTCTGGCGGTGACATTCAACGCCAAACGCAACGAAATTTACATCACCCAGCGTGATTCCGGGAAGCTGCTCAGTCTCAACGCGAGCGATTACAGCGTGAAAAAAAGCTGGGACCTGCCGCCGAATCCAAACAGCCTGTTGCTCTCTGCTGACGGCCAGACGCTGTATGTCACTGTGAAACAGAAATTTAATAAAGACCACTCAACCAATGCGCCGGACAGCGTTGTACGTATTGAGCTGAATAAATAATAAAAATCAGTCGGGGGACGGATGTTGTCCCCCGCCACATTGACTCTTTTTGATGGCATTCACATGAACAACACCAAAACTATTCTGGCGCTGACGATGGGCGCAATCTCTGGCTCGGCCTGGGCGGCAGACACCGCGAAAAAAGCGGAGGACACCATTGTGGTCCAGGCGACAACCCAAAATGATTTCAAACCGGGTGGCGACACGCCGCTGCCGGCGTTTCTTGATGGACAAGTCGCCAACGGCGGCAGACTCGGCATGCTCGGTCAACAAAGTGCGATGGACGTACCGTACAACGTCATCAGCTACACCTCTAAACTGGTTGAAGATCAACAGGCGAAAACCATCGCCGACGTCGTGGCAAACGATGCGGGCGTGCAGTATGTCCAGGGCTACGGCAACAGCGCGGAAAGCTTTCGCATTCGTGGTTTGAAATTTGATGGCGATGATATGACCTTTGGCGGGCTGTCTGGTGTTCTGCCGCGTCAGGTGGTGGATGCGCAGATGGTGGATCGCATCGAAATCTTCAAAGGGGCAAACGCCCTGATGAACGGCGCCGCGAGTTCTGCCGTCGGCGGGATGATCAACCTTGAACCGAAACATGCAGGCGACATCCCGCAGGCTAAAGTCGGCGTGGACTACACGTCGGATTCACAGATTGGCACCACGCTGGATGCCGGTTGTCGCTTTGGCGACAACGATCAGTTTGGTGCGCGGGTGAATCTGGTCCACCGTGAAGGCGAACCCCGGATTCAGGACGATCGCCGTCGTACTACGCTGCTCTCCACCGGTCTGGACTACAAAGGCGATAACTTCCGCACCTCACTGGACGTGGGTTATCAGAAAAAAACCTTCCACGGCAGCCCAACCAGCGTCAACATTTCTCTGGTCGATTTCGTTCCCGCGCCGCCAAAAAATGACCGTAACTTCTCGCAGAAATGGGCGTATAGCGACATTGAAAACGAGTTCGGCATGTGGCGTAGCGAATACGACATCACTGACAACTGGACTGCCTACACAGCACTTGGCGCTCAGCACGCGCACGAGGAAGGCCTCTACAGCGCACCGAAACTGCTGGATAAGAGCGGGACGGCCACCGCCAGTCGTCTTGATACCAACCGTATCAGCGACACGGTCAGCGGCATGGCGGGAATTCGCGGCAATTTCGCTACGGGCTTTGTCTCGCACAAGGTGAACGTTGGCTACTCGGCACAAAGCAAAAACGAAAAAATCGCGTGGAAAATGTCTAAAGCGGCGGATAACCCGTATACCAACATCTATCACAACCGCGGCGTTGACGCGCCGGCCAGTACTAACTCGAACGGTAAAGGCGGTAACTACAGCGATCCGTTGACCAGCGGGCGCACCCGGACTCAGGGCTGGTTGCTAAGCGATACGTTGGGCGTGCTGGATGACAAACTGCTATTTACCGTCGGGGCACGCCATCAGAAAGTGGTGATTCGGGGTTATGACAAAATTACCGGCGCGGAAAACGCCGCCGACGGTTTTGACGGTAGCCGCTGGATGCCGACTTACGGCGTCGTCTACAAGCCTTGGGAAGAGATATCTTTCTACGCCAACCACACCGAAGCGTTACAGCCGGGTAAAGCAGCGCCCAACACGGCAACCAACTATGGTCAGAGCACCGGTATCGTCCATTCTAAGCAGAATGAAGTGGGCGTGAAGGCGGACTTCGGGCGTGTTGGCGGTTCGCTGGCGCTGTTTGAAATCAAAATGCCATCGGCAATTCTTGACAGTGAAACCAAACATTATGGTCTGGATGCCGAGCAGCGTAATCGTGGCGTTGAGCTGAACGTCTTCGGCGAACCGATGCTGGGCATGCGTCTGAACGCCAGCGCCACCTGGCTGCAAGCCGAGATGACCAAAACCAACAACGGTTTGAACCAGGGCAATGATGCGATCGGCGTGCCGAATTTTTACGCCGTGCTGGGTGCCGAGTATGACATCAAGCAGATTGAGGGTCTGACCGCTACCGCGCGCGTGAACCATTCCGGTTCTCAGTATGCGGATCTGGCTAATAGCAAAAAGCTCGACAGCTACACTACTCTGGATCTGGGTATGCGCTATCGCTTCGCGCTTAACCAGAACCAAAATCAGATGACCGTTCGCGCGGGCATCGACAACATTACCAACGAAAACTACTGGGCCAGTGTTGATGATTCCGGCACGTACGTCACCCAGGGAGAAGCGCGCACCTTTAAAGTGTCCGTTGGTTACGAGTTCTGAGTTCCACCTCGTTATCAGGGGCAAGGATGCCCCCTCCATTCCAGTGCCTTTAACTTGCTACCTCCAGCATGAAGTGTTAAAACGTGCCCCTTCTAAAAAAGAGACAGGGGTAGGGCGTGAAAGACGCGTCATCCGCTTCAGACAACGGCCGTTTTGAAGCGTCGTCGGAACAGAGTCCGACGCTGCAACGTGGTTTGCAAAATCGACATATTCAATTAATCGCCCTGGGTGGCGCGATTGGTACCGGGCTGTTTCTCGGCATCGGGCCCGCGATTCAGATGGCGGGTCCAGCGGTGCTGCTGGGTTACGGCATCGCCGGGGTTATTGCCTTTCTGATCATGCGCCAGCTCGGCGAAATGGTTGTCGAAGAGCCGGTATCGGGTTCCTTCGCTCACTTTGCCTATAAATACTGGGGACCGTTTGCGGGCTTCCTGTCAGGCTGGAACTACTGGGTCATGTTTGTGCTGGTCGGGATGGCTGAACTGACGGCCGCCGGTATCTACATGCAGTACTGGTTACCCGAGGTTCCCACCTGGGTCTGGGCCGCGTCCTTCTTTATCATCATTAACGCCGTCAACCTGGTGAACGTCCGTCTGTACGGTGAAACCGAATTCTGGTTTGCGCTCATCAAAGTGCTGGCGATCATCGGCATGATCGGCTTTGGTTTATGGCTGCTGTTCTCGGGGAACGGCGGTGAGCGGGCGACCATCGATAACCTGTGGCAGCATGGTGGTTTTCTGGCGACGGGCTGGAAAGGGCTGATTCTGTCGCTGGCGGTGATCATGTTCTCCTTCGGTGGGCTGGAACTTATCGGCATCACCGCAGCGGAAGCGCGTGACCCGCACAAAAGCATTCCGAAAGCGGTTAATCAGGTGGTGTACCGTATCCTGCTGTTCTACATCGGTTCGCTGGTGGTTTTGCTGGCGCTCTACCCGTGGGTGGAAGTGAAATCCGACAGCAGCCCGTTCGTGATGATTTTCCACGATCTGAACAGTAACGTCGTGGCTTCAGCGCTGAACTTCGTGATTCTGGTGGCATCCTTGTCGGTTTATAACAGCGGCGTTTACTCCAACAGCCGTATGCTGTTTGGTCTATCAGTCCAGGGCAATGCACCGAAGTTTCTGACCCGTGTCAGCCGTCGTGGCGTGCCGGTGAATTCATTACTGCTCTCTGGTGCGATCACTTCGCTGGTGGTGCTCATCAACTACCTGCTGCCGAAAGAGGCCTTCGGTCTGCTGATGGCATTGGTGGTGGCGACGCTGCTGTTGAACTGGATCATGATTTGTCTGGCGCATCTGCGTTTTCGTGCCGCGATGCGTCGCAAAGGGCGTGATACCCAGTTCAAAGCGTTGCTCTACCCGGCAGGAAACTATATCTGCATCGCCTTCCTGGCGATGATCCTTGTGCTGATGTGCACCATCGACGACATGCGTTTGTCAGCCATGTTGCTGCCGGTATGGGTCATCTTCCTGTTTGTTGCGTTTAAACTTTCTCGCAAAGTACGCTGAGAGGAAGCCGATCTCATTCGCGTAATGAGATCGGCGCTTTTGCGTTATCGTTGAAATACTCCCGCCAGCGAGCGAATATCGTTGCCCGTAGGTGACTGGTGAATGCGCAATCCAAACTCGTCTACGACAGCAAAAATATGGTCGAAAATATCGGCCTGAATGCTTTCATATTCCAGCCAGACGACGGTGTTGGTAAAAGCATAAATTTCGAGGGGGAGACCGTGATCGTCTGGCGCCAGCTGACGTACCATTAAGGTCATATCTTTGCGAATGCGTGGATGGTTGCGCAGATATTCATTCAGGTAGGCGCGAAAAGTCCCAATATTGGTCATCCGCCGATGGTTCAATACCGATTCCGGCGCATCCAGTTGTTGATTCCATTCATCTATCTCCTGATGGCGCGTCTCCAGATAAGGTTTCAGCAGGCGCGCTTTATACAGTTGCTGCTTTTCATCATCATCCAGAAAATGAATACTGGTGGCGTCAATATTGATACTGCGTTTAATGCGCCGACCACCTGATGCCGACATGCCGCTCCAGTTTTTAAACGAATCAGAGACCAGCGACCAGGTCGGAATCGTAGTGATAGTATTGTCCCAGTTGCGGACTTTCACCGTCGTCAGACCAATATCAATGACCGCGCCATCAGCACCGTATTTCGGCATCTCCAGCCAGTCACCCAGTTTCAGCATGTCGTTAGCAGAAAGCTGAATGCCCGCAACCAGCCCCAGAATCGGGTCTTTAAATACCAACATCAGCACGGCGGCCATTGCGCCCAGGCCGCTAATCAGAATCGCGGGCGATTGGCCGATTAATAGCGATATCATTAATATACCGACAATAATCGCGCCGATGAGTTTTATACCCTGAAATATCCCCTTGAGAGGAAGCTGAGAGGCAGAGGGGAACTTTTGCGCCAGATTTAATATGACATCGAGTAACGAAAATAATGAAAGCAGGGCATATATCATGATCCACAATTGTGCGCAGACAGTAAGAATCTCTGCGGCTTCGCTGCCTTTTTGCAACCACAGTGCGGACTGAATATTGACGATAATACCCTGCAGGGTGAATGCCAGACGGTGAAATAACTTATTCTGCGTAATAATTTGTAGCCACAGACGGGAGCTGGCAACAGCGCGCCTTTCAAAGGTGCGCAATACCACCCAGTGCAAAATAATATGCACAATGATGGCTGTGAGAAAAATAATACCGAAAATCATCACCAGCGAGGTGGTGTGATTCATTTCAATACCCGCTAAATCCTCGACCTGAGTAATTAATTCCTGCATAACCTCTCCTTTACAAAACAGTGACCTATGATGACTGCTGTAAGGAAATTATGCAAATGAGCCAGGTCAGTACTGTTCGGGAAGACGATTGATCTTAGTAAGAATACCGCGCGCCATCTCGATATGGCCACCCAGCCGCAAGTCGCTCAAAATCTTCATCACGCGGCTACGCGAAAGATGCGTTTTTTCCTGGATGTAGTCACTCGCGTTAACCGCAAGACGCAGTTCTTCTTTCTCTGCCATCAATGCAATAAGATTGGTGCGGATCAGTTCGTAGGTTGAGAGGCCAGCAGAGGTACGATGTGCTTCGAGAAGTTTATCTATGGCATACATATAGGTATAGGATGCGTCCTGCCAAAGGTTTTTCTCCGCAATGACACTCATTACGTGTAATGTCGGAATGATTTCGAAAAGGATTTCCCCGTTGGCTTTGTAGAAGAAATCAGCATTCGTATTCATTAACGAGTTCATGCCAACAATCATAGGTGCTTTAAGATGCTTAAGTAGTAGTTGGTCGTGGCTACGGTAAACACTTACCGTGCCTTTATGTAATACAAAAGTCATCGATTCGGCATGGTGTCCGAGAGATATGATTTGCCGCTCCCGGGCATGCAAAATACGAGAAGTGTCGGAAACGGCATTGATTATATTGATGACATGAGTGTCTGGCTTCATAATGGCATAGCAATTCTAATTAAGGTATCTGAAGATTATATTATATTATAAGGTGAATATTATATGAGGAAAGTGTAAGAGCTTATTTGGCGTTAAAGTTACGACTGCGAATAATTCATGAAACTAATTAAAATTGATAAAGTTGCACAGATCGTAGTACGTGCTGTACGTACGGATTTGTACGTACGGATTATGAGTCTAAAAGGTCGCAAATAACTGACCTCAGTATTCTTGCTGCAGAGTTAAGCAACCGACAGCGCTGACTCAATAGTATCAGTTCTCACAAAAGTAAGTTGTATTAGTCGCGACTTGATCTGACACATGGCCTTGAAAGGTTGAGAGTTACCGGTTTTGATATGGGTGTCGAATCCTTATACAAAACACGAGGTAACGCTCATGCTTCATACTACCAATCCTGTCATCAAACACAAAGTCGGATTGCTCAATCTGGCTGAAGAACTCAGTAACGTGTCGAAAGCCTGAAAAATCATGGGCGTCTCGCGCGATGCATTTTACCGTTATCGCGAACTGACCGATGAAGGTGGCGTGGATGCACTGCTAAATCGTAGCCGTCGTGCTCCTAACCTAAAGAACCGTACCGATGAGGCCACTGAGCGAGCGTTGTTGATTATGCTGTCGAATTCCTGGCTCACGGTCAGCACCGGACCAGTAACGAGTTACGTAAACAGGGCGTTTTATCTCCGGCAGTGGTGTCCGTTCCGTCTGGTTACGCCATAACCTTGAGAACTTCAAAAAACGCCTGCAAGCACTGGAAGAGAAAATGGCCCGCCATGGTATTGAACTGACCGACAGCCAGGTCGCCGCGCTGGAACGTAAAGCCAGCGATGACGAGGCCTGTGGTGAGATTGAAACCGCTCATCCGGGTTATTTGGGGTCACAGGACACGTTCTATGTGGGCAATCTGAAAGGCGTCGGGCGTATCTATCAGCAGACGTCCGTTGATACGTACTCGAAAGTGGCTCACTGCAAGCTCTATGTCACTAAAACGCCGATTACAGCGGCTGATTTACTGAATGATCGTGTACTGCCGTTTTATGAGTCTCATGGCCTGCCGATGCTGAGGATACTGACAGAGGCACCGAATACTGCGGTAAAGTGGAGCAGCACGATTACCAGCTTTATCTGGCGATAAATGACATTGAGCATACGAAAACGGAGGCAATGTCACCGCAAACCAATGGTATCTGCGAGCGGTTCCATAAAACGATCCTGAACGAGTTTTATCAGGTAACGTTCCGCAAAAAGTTATATGGTGATCTTGCTTCATTACAATCGGATCTTGATGAATGGCTGGCTCACTATAATAATGAGCGAACTCATCAGGGAAAATGTGCTGTGGCCGGACGCCAGTGGAAACATTACTTGATGGAAAACGCATCTGGGCTGAGAAAAACTTAAACCAGATGTAATCTGACAGATACCTGTATAAATAACCGGTAACTGTCAGATCAGGTCTGAGCTAATACAATTTATGACAGTAAGGGGAATTTACTCCCCACCGATAAACCTTCTGAAGGCATCCCTTTAAAAGGAGGTGAGGACTCCGTTGAACTTAAATTTTCAGCGAGTTATCAGTCTGTAGTTGATGATGTGACGCCAGGAAGTGCAAATGTTTCAGTGACCTTTGTGGTGAACTATGCCTGATAAAAACTGTGTGTAGATAGGTTCGGTGTGTACACAATTTTAAAATCAGTTTGGGGGCGAAGAATGAACCTTCTGTTGGACATGCTCTTTTTGGGTGCCACAAACTGTTATGCGACCATATCGATAACCTGCACTTATTCCATTCTTCGTTACAGATAAACGCTCCCAGATAATTGTACAGCGCGATCAACCTATCTGACAGGCGCTGACAGTGTATGAATCCAGCGTAAATTGTCACTCTTAATCAACTGTATCAACGACGATGATGGCGACAGTTGCGGTCAGTGATATTCAGACTAAAGATAAAGTGAAAGCCGCTATTGCCAACGCCACGGCGATGCTAAACCTGACTTATCAGTGAAATGATGCAGGAAGCCGACTATGATGCCAGCTTCTTTTATTTTTACTCACCCGGATTAAAGCGCTCATCCCATGGCATTAAGCGTTGAGCCCGCAGCCTTAGCGCCAGTGCCTCTTCCCGCTTTTGCAGAAACATCAGAATATTAATCTGGTCGCTCCAGGCATCTTCTTCCATATGCATTGTGATCCACTCGGCATTCTCCTGAGCAAATAAATCTAGCTCATTAATATTACCGCTTTGATTAAAATGCATCAGATGTAAGCGGGAGAGATCCCGCTACCAGCGTATTTGCATCAGCCAGGGAACGGATAATTGACGAATACTTTCCGGTGGTTCAAGTCGGCCCGTTTCGAATTATCCCAGTGTCACACTGGCGCGAAAGAGCTGCATTGACAGCACAATACCGTACAGTGCGGTCGCGGCCAGGGCTGGACGCAGATATTTTACCGGCAAGGTGAACGTGGATTTACGGCTTTCAGTTGCACTCATCAGTAGCAGGATGAGAAAAAAGTGCGCAACGGAGTAATAAAGAGGAAACTCGACCTGAGTGTGTAACAAAATCGGTAGGGTGGTTAACAGTGTCACCCACTGCCACAAGCTTTTTGGGCGGCGAAATAAAATAATCCAACCCCATAAAAGAATCAGCCCGCCCAGGAGGGCGACAATTCCGCCTTCCGCCTGAATAAATAACGTCTCATTATGTGGATGCTGCATCATTTCCCGGCCAGGATTCGCGAAAGGAAGATCGGCCATAAAATTTTGATACACCGATTCAAGCATGCCTAAACCAATCCCTCTCCAGGGATGCGTCATGGTAAGGCGCACGGTGTATTCCAACGTCAGGAGTCGTTGTTGATTTGACTCTTCATGAGCCAACGAATTTAATACGGAACCCTGGAGCAAAACCGAACCCAACAGACCACCGATGAACGGTAAGAAAATAATCGCAAGGCGTTGGCAAGCCATGGTTCTATCTCGCCAACATTGTTGACAGAAAAGAAGCGACGCGCAGGCAATTCCACACAGACCGCCCAGCCAGCCAATTCGGGAACGACATAATACCAGCGTTGCAGAGATGAGGATAATTGCAAAACAGATTGCGAACCTCCGCGCAGTTTCCGCACGAAACGATTTAAGCGTTCGCTGCCTGTCCGCCATCAACACCAGCAGAAGAGATAAACCTGTCGCCAGAAATGTGGCGGTGACATTACGCTGTTGAAAAATACCCGGTGCGCCACCGGAATAATTTTCAGCCAGTGCGTTAAGCGGGAAGAGAAGCCATTGTGGGCACCAGAAACCCATCAGAGAATAAACGGTTTCAATGCAAGCTGCCGCAGCGATCATATAGCTCAGAGCAACAATTTCTTTTTCCCGCGGTGGGTACTGAAGTAAGGTGAGATAGGTAAACACGCCTCCCCAGATCCCTGTTAGTCGAGGAAGAGCGATGGCGAGTCCCTGGTCAGGCGACCAGAAGACGGGTAACGTAAATGCTATCGCACTGAGCAGCAGGCATAAAAACGTGGGTGTCAGACGTATTTTATCCGCTTGCAGCGACAGCCAGACGATCAGCGCCTGAAGCAAAATCGCAGCCCACGACAGCAGGTTCATCGGTAAATTCATGCCGTAATCGCCGCTGTTTGGCCAGGGAATATGTATCAGCACTAACCAGTAAAAACTGAGCAGGAAGTATAAAAAAAGCGGCACAAGGCGGGAAGACGTGAAGGTTTCCCCAGATTTGCAAAACGCGAGCATTCGGGCGGGCATAATATTCTTGAGTGGATAAATCGATATTGTATTTACCCACTCAAGATGGCGCTATTTAAGTCCTGTCCATTCTAAGACTGATCCATTCAGGCATCGATTTAATATTGCCATTGCACTGAAAAACCAAGTGTAAACGGACTGGTCTGCATATCATCAGGTTTCATCACCGGAACACCGGCGAAAAGATCATAGCCAACGTTGCCTTTAACACCTCGCACACCGGCAACCGCACCGGCGATGCGTGTGCCGCTCCAGTAGTCATTTTTCGAACCGCTGACTTCCCCGTAATCAAAGCCAAGATAGGGCTGCATCCCCCACCTGGGGAGATTCAGGTTAATGTCGTTACGCAGATACCAACCCTTATCAGCATAAATGGAAGATTCACCGTCGAAGCCACGTACCGTCCAGCGGTTACCGATAGTAAATTTATCCGGCTGCGTCAGTTTATCCGGTGACGTTTGCTGCATGAAATGCGGCTCATAGCTCATCGACAGATCGCCTGCCTTAAACGGAAATGTGCCGTCGACGCTCAGGGTAATAATGCGTGCCAGGGGATCGGCACTACCTACCATTTCTTCGGCATCGGCTTGTTCGCCAAACCAGTGCGCGGCATGTTGATAGCTCAGTCGGGAGGTGAGTTGCCCAAAGGGCAGATAAGCTAAATGTTCCAGGTTGAGTTGCCAGCTGCTGGTGTCCCGGCGCTGTACTTCCACTTCAACATCGTTGAGGTCATAGTGTGAATCACGTTTAATGCCTTTAAAACCCAGCGTTGTTTTTTGACTGGCGCTGCGGTAGATAACGCGTTTGATTTCTGCAGTCAGTAATTTTTCACTGCTGCTGTACTGATAGTGGTAATCACCGCTATGGATTGTCTGAACCGTGCGATATTTACTGCCATAGAGTTCAAGCAGCCAGTAGCCCCACGGGACGGAGTAGAAGGCGGAAGTGTTGTCGTTGCGACGTCCATACTCATTTTTAAAACCGCCGCCATAAGCAACATAAAAAATGTCATTCAGCGTTGTGGGGTTATTAAGGTAAAAGGCCAGACCGCCTTCATAACGCCCCGTTTTTTTACTTCCGGCGTCATCCATCCACGTCCCCAGACGCCATGCTTTATTCTGGCTGCGACTGACTTCTACGCGAGTATCGCCAGGATGTTCACCGGGAACAAGATGAATACTTGCCTGCGATCCGGGAATACGCTGCAAATTTTCCAGTCCCTGTTCCAGACCGCGTAAATCAAGAACGTCGCCTTCAGCTTCCGGGAAGTTATTCCAGCGATGAACGGTGCGGCCTTCCTGATTTTGTAACAGCCATTCACTGATACGACCGGGCAAAATTCGCAGGGTTAATGTTCCCTCTTTTAAATTTTGGTCTGGAACTAACACCCGACTGGTAATATATCCATGGGAGATTAACCGATTCTGGACGGCTTTATGTAGAGCCGTGATCCCCTGTATTCCGATACAATGCTTTTCAACCTGGCGAATAAGATCGTTAAAGGTCAGCCAGTGGGGGAGGGCGACCGTTTTATCGATAACTACGTGTTTCATGTCATAGCAGACGGATTCTTTGGGCAGGATCAGCGTATCGCTATCCTGTACATTTTCTGCCGTGAGCAATGTCTTACTTTGAGGAGCAAGCTGATTATGCCTTGCCTGATCCTGTTGTTGACTGGTGGCACCTTGGCCTGAGACGGGCTCAGCTTCCACGATGCCAGGGCGTATCGCGAACAGTGAGAAAAGAATGAGACTGAGGCTGGTACGATAAACAATCATGATATTTAACTCTTCCCTGTAGGTACTGAACCTCAGAAGCATTTCTAAAATAAATTAATAAAGCCCCATAACTTCATGGGGCTTTGGAACTAAAATATATTAAATCCCAGTACAGATAACATAACCGCCAGGATAATAGATGATATCTACCACGACGTAGCCGTAATACATGTCACCTGGTTTATAAACGACGCCATTTTCCCAAACACCATTACCTGCAGGTGTTCCATTAGGCTGTACCACGGTGTTATCATCGTTATTGGTCGAACCACCATTATCGGTATTATTGTTGTCAGGGGTATTCGCGCCATCATCCTGATTAGCCGAACCCGTTTCATTAATAACGCCCATGTTAGTGACATAACCCGTGGTATAAACGTGATCGCCCGTAATCGTACCAGTGCTTTCGTTGAACATACCGTTAGACGTATTCAGCTTAACATCACCGGTGCTGGAGATGTTGCCGCTGTTGTTCAGGTAATTAGTGGTCAGCGTAATACCGTTTTCCGCGCTCAGCGTACCGCTATTCATCAACGTTACGCGATCCATCTGGGCATTCAATTTATTACCAGCGGCAATGGTACCGTTGTTATAAGAGGTGCTCTGTGAATAACCGTAACTTCCCATCACATTGAGGTTGATATCATGCGCGGCACGGATATCACCGGTATTGTTCAGGTTGCTCATCACAGACAAGCTAGCATCTTCCCCTGCCTGAATAGCGCTTCCTGCGTCAGTCATCAGAGAAGAGGTTGTGATGTAGATGTTATGGCCAGCATTCATGTTGCCATACATCAGGTTATAGACATTGTTGGCGTTAACGTTGATGTCATTGTTACTGGAGATCGTACCGCTGTTAGCAAGATCGGACAGTTGCAGATTCATTTGATTAGCGTGGATTGCACCGCTGTTATTAAACACGCTGCTATTCATCTGCAGATTCAGATTACCGTCGGCGGTAATAGAACCACTGTTCTGGGCTGGGCCACCGTAGCTGCCCCAACCATTGGAACCGATGGTTAAAGACATATCCTGTCCCGCAGCGAGAGTCCCTGCGTTCTGGAAAGTATTTGTCACCGTCATATCAATGTTGTGACCCGCTTCCAGCTTGCTGGCAAGATCAGAATAATAAGACGAACCATACATGAAGATATCATTGCCGGCTGAAATCGTGCCGGACATGTTATCCAGTGCGCCATTGATAGAAACGGAACCGTCGCTATGAATTGTGCCGTTATGGTTAGAGAGCATGTTATTGCCGCTTACCTGCAACTGGCTGTCACGTCCCTGAGTCTGAATAACGCCGTTATCATTATTCAACATGGAGGCGTTAATCATATTCCAGCCATTACCTGCAGAAATAACCCCGTTATTGTTGGTCAGCGTATCGACGTTAACACTCATCGAGCCGTTGCTTGTCAGGCTGCCAGACGTGTTGTCCAGATTTGCTGAGTCCACGGTCAGCGAGCCTTTAGCATTGATACGACCGTTTGTATTATTGACGCCGGTCGCTCCCCAGGAGTTATAGCTGTTAGAAGAGCGAGCGATGCTCAGGGCGCCTTCGCTGGTGATTTCACCTTGGGTGTTATTCAGCGAATCCGCCATGATGGTGGTCTGCTGGTTTCCCTGAATCTTGCCATGGGTGTTTACTGTGTTTTTGCCAGACAAATCAACATAATTGCCTTTGATTTGACCATTGCTGTTGTCCAGTAATTCGTCGGCAGAAACGGAGACCATCCCATCAGACGTGATCTGGCCATTATGGTTCAGAACAGATGATCCCATTACAGCAGTGGAGTTTTTACCGCTAATATGGCCGCCGTTGTTTTCAATCACGCCATCAACATTGAGAGACAAGGTATCCGTCGCGGTCAGGTCTGCGTGATCAATACGCACGCCGACGCCACTGTCTGTCCCTTCCATGTAAATTTTATTGGCATACATGGAACCCAGCGCAGATACATCCAGCGCGACTTCCGGGCTGGTGCTGTCGTCATATTTTTTCTGTACGCGACCATTCTTATCAATACGGTTATTACCGGTAATGATGTTCAGCTCATTCGCCTGCAGTTTCGCATTGACCTTCACGGAGCGAGCGATAATGTCGGTGTACTGAGTGGAGCGGGTGTCCATACCTTTACCGGTAATAGACACCTGGCCTTTGCTGACGTCCAGTCCGGTTACGTTGCCCTGATTATCGTAGGTGGCGGTCCCCGTGGTTAGCGTTGCGTGGTTGGTGTTAATAAAACCGCAACCGTCGCAGGTAATGCCTGATGGGTTAGCAATAATGACCTGAGCGGACTGACCGGCGACTTCGATCATGCCGTTAAGCTGGCTCGGATCGGAGGAGCGCACTTCGTTAAGAATCACTTTTGCACTGCCGCTCGCCATATTAGCGTTGCCATTAATCTGGCCGGCTAACTGAGTGTTCGAATTGCTGCTACTGTTGTTCAGAATAACGCCGTTACTGTCTACGTTGAACTCAGAATAAACGTTATGTGAAACGCCACCCGCACTGGCTTTATTAATATCAACAACGGTAGTGCCATTTGCGTTGGTATGAATACCCGGTTGGTTAGTATTACCTGCTACAACCGCAGCGTGAGCTGGCATAATCATTCCAAGCGCAAGCATCGTTGCAAAGCAGGTTGGAGCCAGCTTTGCGTGTAAAACCTGACGATTATTGCGCACGATATTAATATTTTTGCTTTTCATTTACTGATCCTTGTATTTCCTTGAATATAAATTCCCCATTTCATTGGTGAAAAATGGGGGGGATATGAAACCATGCAATCCCTTTAATCCAGAAAAGGACTTGTAACGATTCGTTTTTTTTTAACAGCAATTGTTGGCTGGGGGTGAAAAGTAACACATTGATAATTGCACAAAAAAATATCGCAATTATTTATTATAAAAATGTGTTTATTAGGTAATTCATTAATATGAAAGAGAGGCATCGTCGAAAATGGGGAAATCGATTGATAAATGATATGGATAATTTCTGTTCAAGATATTTCTGAGGTGTTACACAATGTGTAAGAAACTTGAAAGAACCTTAACGAGTGGAAGGGTAATGAGAACAGGCACGTCGCGAAGCAACGTGCCTGAAGACATTAGCATTCAGTAATAATCGTGCTCAGCGGCAGGCGAGATTTTGGCAGCGAGGCATTAAAATCTTCCACGCTGTGATGACCGACTGGCACCACCACCACGCTGGTGAAGCCCTTTTCTTTCAGGCCAAATTCTGCATCAAGAATGGCGGCGTCGAAACCTTCGATTGGCACCGCGTCCAGACCCAGTGCGGCGACGCCTAACAGGAAGTTACCCACGTTCAGATACACCTGCTTTGCCATCCAGTGTGCATCGTCTTTCAGCTCCTTACGGTGCATGTCGGCAAAAAAAGTGCGACCTTTGTGATTAGCGGCTTTCGCCTCCGCGGAAGCAAAACGCCCATCGGCCTCTTCCTGATCAACCACGCGTTCCAGCCATGCATCATCCATTGCCGTTTTGGCGCAGAACACCACGACATGCGAGGCATCAAGCATTTTTCGCTCGTTGAAGACAAAGTTACCGGCGGCAGATTTCGCCACGCGCGCTTTGCCTTCCTCTGTGCTGGCGACGATAAAGTGCCACGGCTGAGAGTTAGTACTGGACGGGCTGAACTGCAGCAGTGTTTTGATTTTTTCGGCTTCTTCAGCGGTCAGCTTTTTAGCTGGGTCGAATGCCTTGGTTGAATGACGTTTTAAGGCAACTGAAACGATATCCATAACGACTCCCGGTTGGTTTTAATCTTCGCAGGTTACAGGGTTCTACCGGAGATGATAAGAGAGAAATGGCGAACACAGTTTTCGTTATTTGAGATTAATCAGACCGGGCGGATTCGTTTCTGGCTGCGTTTAGGCAGGCCATCGACCACTAAATTCCACGAGTCGTTCACCAGCTCTTCCAGTAACGACTCGGTAATATCGTCACCGGGCGCGACGGAAATCCAGTGCTTTTTGTTCATGTGATAACCGGGGGTTATGCTGGGGTAAATCTGCTGATTTAACAGGGATTTTTCCGGGTCGGCTTTCAAGTTTATTACCGCACGGCGGTTAAATTCGGTGACGATCATAAAAATCTTTCCTTCGACCTTAAACACGTCGTACTCCGGGCCGAACGGCCAGCAGTGCTCAGTAAAGGGGAAGGCTAATGCCAGGCGTTTTGCGCACTCGTGCAGCGTTTTTTCGTCCATTACTTTTCCTCGCGGGTGAGGGCGCGCCACATGGCTTCAAAACCCAGAGAAATAAACTCTTCAGCGCGAGCCGGTTCACGGGCGGCAAATTCCATTGTCGTTTCTGCCAGCGTTAAAAACAGCGCATCGCCGAAGGCGCGATATTCATCGGACATAAAGACCGGTAGCACTGAGCGGTGACAGAGATCGCGCAGTTCAGGAAACATATCGTCGGCTTTTTGTTCCGTCTCTTTGGTGATTTTTTCGCTGACGGCCAGTTGGCGTATCGCGCGATGCCCCTGCGTGTGGTTTATCCCCCAACTGATATAGCTGCGCCAGATATAAAAGGTCAGCGCTTTGGCATCGGTCAGTGAACGATCCAGATTGGCGATCATCGACTGGCAGAGACTCTGTTTAAGATGAAGATACAGTTCGTTGATTAACTCGTCTTTGGTCGCGAAATAGCGAAACAATGTCCCTTCCGCCACGCCAGCATTGCGGGCAATCACTGCGGTTGACGCCGCGATCCCGGACTGCGCAATCGCCGTGGTTGCTGCCTCCAGTAATGCCTTTTTTTTGTCTTCACTCTTCGGACGAGCCACTACACTTTACCCTTAATGTGGTCTAAAAATGTGATTGAAACACGGCGTATGCAGCGCCGCAACGGTGAATGTCAAAGATTGAAAATCATCTTGACGAGAAACGTCTGATTTCTATAATGAGTGCTTACTCACTCATAATCAAGGGTGCGTCGCGCAAACCATCGGACAGGCGCGCGTTTTCAGGTCAGGATATGAAGCGTCTCACAGTTTGCGTGGTTGTTATTATGCTCATTACCAGTGCAGCAACGTTACCGTTTGTCCTCAATGCTGGCTTCGGCCAGGCGCCACAGGGCGCTCAGCTTAGCCAGGTTGAACAATCTGCAAACTACCGGGACGGGCAATTCCATAATCAGATACCGACGCCGGGCTATACCGGAAACAAAAGTATGCTCGCGGCGTGGTGGGAGTTTCTGGTCGCGAAGCGTGAGAATGCGCGCCCCGATCAGCCCCTGCCGTTGGTTGCGACCGATCTTGCCAGTCTGCCGGTCACTGAAGACATCCTAATCTGGCTCGGGCATTCGTCGTGGTATCTGCAACTGGACGGCAAACGTATTCTGATTGACCCTGTGCTCAGCAGTTATGCCGCGCCGTTTTCCTTCCTCAATAAGGCTTTCGCAGGCGATTATCCGTGGACGGCGCAGGCGATGCCGGCGATCGATCTGCTGATCATTTCGCACGACCACTATGACCATCTGGACTACGCCACCATCAAGGCGTTAATGCCCAAAGTGAAGCGCGTGCTTACACCGCTGGGTGTCGGTTCGCATCTGCGTTATTGGGGAATGAATAGCGACATCATTGAAGAGCGCGACTGGAATCAGTCCGTGCGAATTGACGATTCGCTGATGATTCACGTTCTGCCTGCGCGGCATTTTTCTGGCCGCGGCATTAAGCGCAACCAGACGCTGTGGGCCAGTTTTCTGTTCGAAACGCCGGAACAGAAAATTTATTACAGCGGTGACTCCGGCTACGGGCCTCATTTCCGGGCCATCGGCGAGCAGTTTGGCGGCATCGATCTTGCCATTATGGAGAACGGTCAATATGACCAGGACTGGAAGTACATCCATATGATGCCAGAAGAGACCGCTCAGGCCGCTCAGGATTTGCGGGCAAAAGCGATATTGCCCGGTCATGCCGGACGCTTTGTGCTGGCTAAACATACCTGGGATGACCCTTACAAACGGCTGGCGCTGGCCAGTCGACATAAAGCGTACCGTCTGCTCACGCCAATGCAGGGTGAACCGGTAAAACTGGACGATCTGGCGCAGCCGTTCACCGTCTGGTGGGAGCAGACCTCACATTTGCAGGAGAGGAGTTCCGAATGACCATTTCTGCTCAGGTTATCGACACGATTGTCGAGTGGATAGATGATAATTTGAATCAGCCGCTGCGCATTGACGACATTGCGCGCCACGCGGGGTATTCCAAATGGCATCTGCAGCGTCTGTTTTTACAGTACAAAGGGGAGAGTCTGGGACGTTATATTCGTGAACGTAAACTGCTGCTCGCGGCGCGGGATCTGCGCGAGTCCGACGAAAAAGTGTATGACATTTGTCTGCGCTACGGGTTTGACTCTCAACAGACCTTTACTCGCATTTTCACCCGCACGTTTAACCAGCCGCCGGGCGCCTACCGCAAAGAAAATCACAGTCGGGCACACTGATCTCCCGGAAAAACGCTTTCTTTGGCAAAACATCTCCTCACTGTGGATTAAAAAACATAGGTGAGGGGTATGAAGGATTTTTGCCAATAATGGGCGATTTACTATATATAGCCTGTGGGGTTTTATTGATACGTCAGATTGAGTGTCGCCGTCGCATTTGCTTGTCCGGCCCGTACTTTATCTTTGGTCTGTATATATCGGGCGGTAATGGGGAACGGCTCCAGGCCGCCTGCCGAGCGTTTAAGATTAAGCATCTTATTCAGTTCCAGTGGCGTATCGTTGTACAGTAACTGCACGCCGATCCCCGCGGCAACCCTTTCGTCACCCTGGTTACTGAGCTCGGGAACGCTGTCGTCCGTGGTATCAGGGTTTTGTGCGCCGGTTAACGTCACATTGATATCGGCGTTCGCGTCACAGTCGCGTTTCAGGTCAGCCGTGCTGCTTTCCTGTGAATGGGTACCCAACTGGGTAAACTGATCGGCCTGCACATCCCCAATGGGGAACGCGAGATTAGTACCGGACGGTATGGTGCAGGCGAGCACAGTGATACTGCCATTGATAAGATTTCATTTCCCCATTGGCAGGGTATAGGCAGAGCCGGGACCATCGCCCACTGCCCAGCTCATTATCATGCCGTTATCACAATACGCGCTCACTTCCGGGAACGTCAGATAATGGGCTTTCAGGACGGTGCCCGCAGGCGTATCTTGCTTTCGGGTTTATTAGTAAATGATCTCTGTGCCGGAAAGATGGAATGTGTGGAAGGCGCATAGATAAGAATATTTATTGTTCTAATATTTAAATTAACAAATCACGCCTGATTGGTAATGTGGTGAGTCTCTCGGGTTCCTGTTAGTGAGCGCCAAAAGAAGTGGCGCCCGGTTGGTTCACCGGCTTAGTGAGCCAGCGAAAACCAACGACGCCACACGTAGCGAATCACGAAATATTCAACAGCGCCAAGCGCTAAGAACCACAGGCAGAACAGCAGCGTGTAGAACTGGTTGAGATCCATCAGATGGAAGGTCGCAACCAGCTTTTGTGCCAGCACCAGCCCCAGCGAAGGCGCGGGAAGCAGCAGGCAGGAGAGAAAGGCCATCAGCAGAATACCGGCGGCGGTCATCAGTGATTCAAGCGGGTGTTTCATGGCAATGTTAAACGTGAGTTAAAAAAGCCATTGTCCGGGATCTTCACCGTTAACGCAAACCGGCGCCGCTTACCCGGCCCAAATCTCACAATGTTTTTTCACCAGCCCGATGAGCGATCCGCCATCGCTGACAAACTCACGCATTTTTTGCGCTTCGCTGGCACCCTGTTTAACCTGCCGGGTCAGGGCTTCAATCGCGCTTGCGGCACCGACTTTATCAGCGGACGGCGCAACTTTTTCCAGCAGGCGCAGCGTGTCCTCTGAAAGCGAATGATGGTCGCCGGTATGCACGTCGGTCAGAATCCCCTCCAGCCCGTAGCGACAGGCCTGAAAACGGTTGAATTTATATAGCAGATAGTCACGCTCCTGATGTTTAAACGGTCGTTCCGTCAGTAGCCAGTGCGCGGTAGCCTGAATTAAACCGGCCATGTTGATTGCATGGCTGAGGGTGAGCGGCGTATCCATCACCCGCACTTCGACCGTGCCAAAATGCGGGCTGGGGCGAATATCCCAGTGCAAATCTTTAATGCTGTCGATCATGTTTGTATAGCTGAGACGACGGAATAACCCTTCAAACTCCTGCCAGTTGCTCACCCACGGCATGGGGCCGTTATCCGGGAAACCAGAGAAGATATTCAGCCGCGACGAGGCAAAGCGGGTATCGGAGCCCTGCATATAAGGTGAAGCCGCCGAGAGCGCAATAAAATGCGGGACAAAGTGCGACAGCCCGTGCAGCAGGTAAATTGCATCATCTCCGCTGGCGCAGCCGACGTGAACATGCTGGCCAAATACGGTGGCCTGCTGAATGAGATAGCCAAAGTTTTCCAGCGTGCGTTGATAGCGTTCGTTATCGCATACTTCCTGGCGCTGCCATTTCTGAAACGGATGCGTACCGCCGCCGCAAATTTCGAGGTGATGGTTAGCCGCCGCTTGCAGGATCACCTGTTGCATCGCGGAAAACTGCGCCGCCGCCTGATCGATACTGTGGCAAACGTCAGTCGCCATCTCCAGCATGCTTTCGGTGATATCGTGCTTCACTTCGCCGGCGTGTACCCGGTCTTTCACTGCGGCAATCAGCGTCGAAGAGTCCTGGCTCAGATCATATCCCGGCGGATTAACCACTTGCATTTCCAGTTCAATGCCGAGGGTGTACGGTTCAGAGACGTGAAAATCGGGTAGTGGCATAGTGTTCGCTTCTCCTTTGATTTGTCAGATGAGTATAGAAGTGAGTGCGGGTTTCGGCGTGGTGGAAGAAATCTGAATCCGGTGCTTTGAAGGCGCATCGGGAACTGCTATAACCAAATTTTATCCTTGTGTAAGGAGTAATCGGTGCCGGAAATCAATGAATACGGCCAGACGGTGGGCGATGCGCTACCGGACTGGCATGGCGCGTCCGTTCTGCAACGGACGGTGCTGGAAGGTCGCTGGTGTCGCCTTGAGCCGCTCGATCCTGAACGTCATGCCGCCGATTTGTTCGACGCTTATGCGCAGGCAGACGACGAGCGAGACTGGACGTGGCTGGCAAGCCGTCGACCCGATAGCGTTGCGGCGACGTTCCACTGGCTCAGTGGAAAAGCGAATGATGACGCGCTGGTACCTTTCACCGTGGTGGATATCCGCGCAGAACGTGCGGTGGGGTTAGTCTGCTTTATGGCGATCGAACGCGAGCACGGCAGCGTTGAAATCGGCCATGTCACCTGGTCGCTGCGGATGAAAAATAGCGTACTGGGCACAGAAGCCGTCTGGCTGCTGTTGCGCTACGCCTTCGCACAGGGATATCGCCGGGTGGAGTGGAAATGTGATTCTCTCAACCTGGCGTCGCGCCGGGCGGCAGAGCGCCTGGGATTTGTCTTTGAAGGTCGCTTTCGCCAGAAAATTGTCCGCAAAGGCCGCAACCGGGACAGCGACTGGCTATCAATGATTGATGGCGAGTGGTCTGAGTGTGACCGCGCATTGCAGCGCTGGTTAGCGGCGGAGAATTTTGACGCGCAGGGCCAGCAGATTAAAACGCTGGCCCAGTGTCGACAGTAATACGCTTACCGTCGCGCCGGTTTGCGTACCGGCGCGTCGCCTGCCATGTAATAACGCGCTGTACTTTTCGCCAGCGGAGCGCGTCCGCGAATGGCATCGGCAATTTTCTCGCCAATCATAATGGTCGTTGCATTCAGATTGCCGGTGATAATTTGCGGCATGATCGACGCATCCACGACGCGCAGATTCTCAACGCCATGCACTTTCCCTTCACCGTCGACCACTGCCATCTCGTCAAAGCCCATTTTACAGGTGCCGCAGGGGTGAAACGCCGTCTCCGCATGTTCGCGCACAAATGCGTCCAGCTGTTCGTCAGTCTGACACGCGATGCCGGGACTGATCTCTCGTCCACGGAATTTATCCAGCGCCGGCTGGTTGATGATTTCCCGCGTGATACGAATCGCATCGCGGAACTCCTGCCAGTCTTGTTCTGTTGACATGTAGTTAAACAGAATTGCCGGATGTTCGCGTGGGTCGCGGGATTTCAGATGGACGTGACCGCGGCTCGGCGAGCGCATTGACCCGACGTGGCACTGGAAACCATGTTCTTTCACTGCGTTAGAACCGTTGTAATTGATCGCCACCGGCAGGAAATGGTACTGAATGTTCGGCCAGGCAAAGGCTTCACGGCTGCGGATGAATCCTCCGGCTTCGAAGTGATTACTCGCGCCGATACCGGTTCCACCAAACAGCCATTCAGCGCCAATCTTCGGCTGATTCCACCATTGCAGAGCGGGGTAAAGCGACACGGGCTCTTTACACTCATATTGCAGGTACATTTCAAGATGATCCTGCAGATTTTCTCCGACGCCGGGCAGGTGGTGAACCAGCGGGATCGCAAAAGCCTTTAGTAACGCAGCATCACCCACGCCGGAGCGTTGCAGGATCTGCGGCGAAGCAATCGCCCCTGCGCACAGCAGCACTTCTTTGTTTGCCCTGGCGCGGGTCGGGATCGTGCTGTCGCCTTCCAGCCACTCCACGCCGACGGCTTTTTTGCCGTCAAAGACGATGTGGTCAGTCAGCGCATGGGTCACAATGGTGAGGTTAGGGCGTTTTCTCGCCTGATCCAGGTAGCCTCGCGCGGTGCTGGCGCGCCGTCCCTGAGGCGTGACGGTACGATCCATTGGGCCAAAACCTTCCTGCTGATAGCCGTTCAGGTCGTCTGTCCGCGGATAGCCTGCCTGAACGCCCGCCTCGATCATCGCTTCAAAGAGCGGATTCACGCCCGGTTTTGAGGTGGTCACGCTGACCGGGCCGTCGCCGCCGTGATAGTCATTGGCACCAATATCGCGCGCTTCTGCTTTACGGTAATAGGGCAGGCAGTTGAGGTAACTCCAGTGTTCGAGCCCGGGTGCTTGCGCCCAGTTGTCGAGATCCATCGCATTGCCACGCACGTAGCACATGCCGTTAATCAAAGACGAGCCACCGAGCCCTTTTCCGCGTCCGCATTCCATCCGGCGGTAGTTCATATGCGGTTCGGGTTCGCTTTCGTAGGCCCAGTTGTAGCGTTTTCCCTGTAGCGGAAAGGCGAGTGCCGCCGGCATCTGGGTACGGAAATCCGCACGGTAATCCGGGCCACCCGCTTCCAGCAGCAGGACGGTGGTATTGCTGTCTTCTGTCAGTCGTGTAGCCAGTACGTTACCGGCAGAGCCGGCACCAATAATGATGTAGTCAAAATGCAATGAAACCTCCTGGTTAAAATACGGACTGGAAGGGGGCCATCTCGAGCTGGATGGACTTCACCTGGGTGTAGCTTTGAAGCGTCATCAGGCCATTTTCGCGGCCAATACCGGAATGTTTGTAGCCGCCAACCGGCATTTCGGCAGGGGATTCCCCCCATGTGTTGATCCAGCAGATCCCTGCTTCAAGCTGGTGGATGACGCGATGGGCGCGGTTGAGATCCTGAGTGACCACACCCGCCGCCAGACCGTAATCAGTGTCGTTGGCGCGACGAATAACTTCGTCTTCACTCTCGTATGTCAGAATGGACATCACCGGTCCGAAGATTTCCTCGCGCACGATGGTCATGTCGTCGCGGCAGTCGGTAAACACCGTTGGCGCGACCCAGGCTCCCTCATCGAACGCGTTTCCCGTCAGTACCTCTCCGCCGCACAGCAGCGTTGCACCTTCTTTTTTACCGCTTTCGATATAGCGCAGGACGTTTTCGCGATGCGCAAAGCTGACCAGCGGGCCAAAATTGGTGGCGGGATCAAACAGATCGCCTGCGCGGATCCGCGCCACGCGGGACAAAATGGTCTGCTCAAACGCACTTTTCATCCGCGCCGGAATGAACACGCGGGTTCCGTTGGTGCAGACCTGACCGGAGCTATAGAAATTTGCCATCATCGCGATGTCTGCGGCGAGATTAACGTTAGCATCCTCGAAAACGATCAGCGGCGATTTGCCGCCCAGCTCCATCGTCACCGCTTTCAGCGACGAGGCGGCCGCGTTTGCCATCACTTTTTTACCGCTGGCGACGCCGCCGGTGAAGGAGACTTTGGCGATGCCCGGATGGTCAGTCAGATAGTGGCCCGTTTCTGCGCCTTCGCCCGGCAGGACATTAAAGACGCCGTCCGGCAGGCCGGCTTCGCTGTAGATTTCTGCCAGCTTCAGGGCAGTCAGCGGGGTGACTTCGCTGGGTTTGAAGATCATCGCATTACCCGCCGCCAGCGCCGGTGCGGATTTCCACAGCGCGATTTGAATCGGGTAGTTCCATGCGCCAATCCCGGCGACAACGCCCAGCGGCTCGCGGCGGGTGTAGACGAACGCGGTCTCGCGCAGCGGGAGTTGGCTCCCTTCCAGCGCGGGAATCAACCCGGCGTAGTATTCCAGTACGTCTGCGCCGGTGACGATATCGACGCTGGCGGTTTCGCTGAACGGTTTGCCGGTATCCAGCGTTTCCAGTCTCGCCAGTTCATCATTGCGTTCGCGCAGAATCTCCACTGCCCGGCGCAGAATGCGCGAGCGTTCCATGGCGGTCATCGCCGCCCAGATTTTTTGTCCGCGCTGAGCGCTTTTTACCGCGCGGTCGACATCCTCACGGCCTGCGGCCTGTACGGTGGCCAGAATCTCGCCACTGGCAGGGTTGATCGTCTCGAAAGTCCGACCGCTGGTGGCGGCGGTATAGCCACCATCAATGTAAAGCTGTTGTTCTGCCATTCGGGACATGCATTCTCCTCGGTGAGTCAGTGGCTTTTGGGTAAGTGCTGACTGATGAAATGGGTGGTCAGCGCCTGCGCAAGACTGAGATTAAACGGCTTACCGCTTAGCGCGGCGCGTAGCCACAGCCCGTCGATCAGCGCCGCGAGGCCATAGCCTGCCTGCTGCGCCTGTTCACGCGGCAGTTCGCGCATAAATTCATACACAATGTTCGACAACAGACGTTTACTGGCGACCTGTTGCAGGCGATACAGCATCGGCTGGTGCATGCTGCTGGCCCAGAATGCCAGCCAGGCCTTCATTGCGGCGTGGCTTATCTGGGTCTCGTCAAAGTTTCCCGCCACGATGGCGCGCAATCGCAACTCGGCGCGTGCTCCCTGTAATGCATGGAGTCGATGCAAAACGGCATGACGCAGCTGGCTGGTGATGTCGCGCATCGTTGCCTCCAGCAATCCATTCTTATCCTTAAAGTAATGGCTAATGATCCCGGTTGAAACACCGGCACGACGGGCGATTTGCGCAATCGTCGCATCGTGCATCCCGACTTCATTAATCGCTTCCAGCGTAGCGTCGATCAGCTGTCTGCGCCGAAGGGTTTGCATCCCCTGTTTGGGCATGTTGCGGCTCCATTCATCAGTAATGTTTATGTATTTAACCTTTTATTGATTGAACGTTCAATATAAATGTGTCTTAATTGTTGCGAATTTGATTTCAAATAGTTGCAAGAAAAGTGAGGATAATTGATGTCAGACCTTCCGCAGAGCAGAGAAAAGGACAAAATCAATCCGGTGGTGTTTTACACCTCCGCCGGGCTGATTTTGTTGTTTTCCCTGACCACCCTCTTTTTTAGTGATTTCTCCGCCGTCTGGATTGGCCGGACCCTGAACTGGGTCTCGCAAACCTTTGGCTGGTACTATTTGCTGGCGGCCACGCTGTACATCGTCTTTGTTGTTTTCATTGCCTGTTCGCGCTTTGGCTCGGTAAAGCTCGGCCCGGAACAGTCGAAACCGGAGTTCAGCCTGCTCAGTTGGGCGGCCATGCTCTTCGCCGCCGGGATTGGTATCGACCTGATGTTCTTCTCTGTGGCGGAGCCGGTGACGCAATATATGCAGCCACCAGAAGGGGCAGGGCAGACCATTGAAGCGGCGCGCCAGTCGATGGTCTGGACGTTGTTCCACTACGGCCTGACCGGCTGGTCGATGTATGCTCTGATGGGCATGGCGCTGGGTTACTTTAGCTATCGCTATAACCTGCCGCTGACCATCCGTTCTGCGCTGTATCCGATCTTCGGTAAACGCATCAACGGACCGATTGGACACAGTGTCGATATCGCCGCTGTCATCGGAACTATTTTTGGTATCGCCACGACGCTGGGTATTGGTGTGGTTCAGCTCAACTACGGTCTGAGCGTGTTGTTTGATATCCCGGATTCGATGGCGGCGAAAGCAGCGCTGATTGTCTTGTCGGTGGTGATCGCCACGATTTCGGTCACTTCCGGGGTGGATAAGGGCATCCGCGTACTTTCAGAGCTTAATGTTCTGCTGGCGTTGGGGCTGATCCTGTTTGTGCTGTTTATGGGCGACACCTCGTTCCTGCTCAACGCGCTGGTGCTCAATGTGGGCGACTATGTGAATCGCTTTATGGGGATGACGCTCAACAGCTTTGCCTTTGATCGTCCGGTTGAGTGGATGAATAACTGGACGCTATTTTTCTGGGCGTGGTGGGTGGCATGGTCGCCGTTTGTCGGTCTGTTCCTCGCGCGGATCTCACGTGGGCGTACCATCCGTCAGTTTGTCTTCGGTACGTTGATTATTCCGTTCACCTTTACTCTGCTGTGGCTGTCGGTGTTCGGCAACAGCGCGTTGTATGAAATTATCCACGGCGATGCGGGATTTGCCCAGGAAGCGATGGTGCATCCGGAGCGCGGATTCTATAGCCTGCTGGCACAATATCCGGCATTCACGTTTAGCGCTTCCGTCGCTACCATTACCGGTCTGCTGTTTTATGTGACGTCAGCCGATTCCGGCGCGCTGGTGCTGGGAAACTTCACCTCGAAGCTGAAGGATATCAACAGCGATGCGCCAAACTGGATCCGTATCTTCTGGTCGGTGGCCATCGGGCTGCTGACCCTGGGAATGCTGATGACGAACGGAATTTCAGCCCTGCAGAACACCACGGTGATCATGGGCCTGCCGTTCAGCTTTGTGATTTTCTTTGTGATGGCCGGGTTGTATAAATCGCTCAAGGTAGAAGATTATCGCCGCGAGAGCGCCAGCCGCCATACCGCGCCGCGCCCCATGGGCGTGCAGGATCGGTTGAGCTGGAAAAAACGCCTCTCGCGGCTGATGAATTACCCCGGTACGCGCTATACCCGAGAGATGATGAAGACGGTCTGTTATCCGGCGATGGAAGAGGTTGCTCAGGAACTGCGGTTGCGTGGCGCGAGGGTGGAATTGCAAAGTATGCCACCAGAAGAAGGGGACAATCTTGGTCACCTCGACCTGCTGGTGCATATGGGCGATGAACGTAACTTTATCTACCAGATCTGGCCTCAGCAGTATGCCGTGCCTGGTTTCACCTACCGTGCGCGCAGCGGGAAATCGACCTATTACCGGCTGGAGACCTTCCTGCTGGAAGGCAGCCAGGGCAATGACCTGATGGACTACAGCAAAGAGCAGGTGATTACCGATATCCTCGACCAGTACGAACGTCATCTGAACTTCATTCATCTGGATCGCGAAGCGCCAGGAAATGGCGTGTTGTTCCCGGGCATGTAGGACGAGCTAAACGAAGAAGTAGCCGTTATGCGGGGAGTTATCCCCGCATATCCGCGAGTCAGGTCTGGATGAGACGGCACCCGCTTAAGCACCTCGCCCGCAGTCCGTCCTGGCTGCGGGCGATTATCTGTCTACCAGCAGATAAATCCGCCATCCACAACGAGATCGACGCCAGTACAGAACGAAGCCGCATCGCTGGCGAGGAACAGCGCCGGACCTGCCATCTCCTCCACTTTTGCCATGCGCTGTATTGGTGTCTGACTTTCAAATTCACGTGTCTGATGAACCATCTCTGGACGGGTGTTCATCGGCGTGGCGGTGTATCCCGGGCTGATGGAGTTCACACGAATGCCTTTTTCAATCCATTCCATTGCCAGGCTCTTCGAGAGGTGAATAACCCCCGCTTTAGAACTATTGTAATGCGCCTGTTCAAGGCCTCGGTTGACGATGATCCCGGACATGGAGGCGATGTTGATGATAGATCCGCCGCCGGATTCGAGCATCAGTTCCGCTTCCGCTTTGCAGGAGTTCCAGACGCCCGTGAGGTTGATGTCGATAACGCGCTGCCACTGTTCGCTTTCCATTTCCAGGGCCGGGTTGGCGTTGGCAATACCGGCAGCGTTCACCGCGATATCCAGACGACCAAACCGTTCTTTGGTCAGGGCAACGGCGGCGCGAAGGTCGCTAAGCTGACGAACATCTCCCGTATAGAGTGCCGACTGCCCCCCCATCGCGTCGATATGATTAGCGGTCTCTTTCAATCCGCCGTCTTCACGCAGATCAAAACAGACGACCCGTGCACCCGCGCTGGCCAGCGCCCAGGCAATGGTTTGACCGATGCCGCTACCTGCGCCCGTGACGAAAGCGACGCGTCCTTGCAGGTTAAACAGTTGTTGAGCAAAATCTTTTGCGATCATAGTGATAACTCTCTTCATCAATACCCTGGCGGGTATTACGACATAATCAGGCCACCATCAATATTGATGGTTTGTCCGGTAAGATAGCGCGCATCGTCAGAGGCCAGGAAGGCGACCAGTCCGGCGACGTCCTCGGGTTTACCGGCGCGTTTCATGGGGATGCCCTTAACCCACTCCGCCATCAGTTCACCTTTGCCATAGCGTTTTTCATCGGTACTGAGGATCTCGCCCCATACGCGGTCGTTGTAATCCCACATTTCGCTTTCGATGATCCCTGGACAGAAGGCGTTAACGGTGATGTTCCACGGGGCCAGTTCATGCGCCAGGCTCTGCGTGATACCAATCACCCCCATTTTGCTGGCGGCATAGTGCGGGGTGTAAATGAAGCCCTGACGTCCCTGACCGGAAGAGGTGTTAATCAGACAGCCATGGTTCTGTTTCACCATATATTTCGCCGCTTCCCGGCAACAGAGCCACACCCCTGTGGTATTGACGGCAAGGGTTTTTTCAAAATCAGCTTTTGGCATCCGGTCAAAGTAATCTATGGTGATCACACCAGCGTTCTGGATGGAGACGTCAATCGTGCCAAAGCGCGCAGCGGCTTGCTCATACAGCGCCTGTACCTGCTCTTCGTTAGTGACATCAACCTGCAAAGATAAAATATCAGCCTGGTAGCGCTGGCGCAGTTGCTCTGCCGTTTCGTGAACGCGCTCCGCGTTGGAGACCATCACCAGGTTTGCGCCGTCCCGGGCGAAACGTTCGGCGATACCTGCGCCAATTCCCCGGCATGCCCCGGTGATGACGACCGTCTTACCATGAAAATCACGTTGCATATTTCTTTCCCCTGTATAAGCCGGACAGGTGATGCCCGGCGGAGTGATGCTACTTAACTGGATACGGTATTCGCTGAGGGTGCTGTCGTCTGCTTTTCTTCATGGCGACGCATCAGAATGACTTTGTTCTGTAGCTTTTGCTGGAACTGGTCGACAACCACGGCGGTGACGATAACGACACCTTTAATGACCATTTGCCAGAAATCGCTGACGCCCATCATCACCATGCCATCGGCCAGAAAGACGATGACGAAGGCCCCGATGATAGAACCGGATACCCGTCCGCGACCGCCAGCGAGCGCGGTTCCGCCCAGGACGGTGGCGCCGATGGCGTCCATCTCAAACATGTTGCCGGTCATCGGGTGCGCTGTTTGTAGCTGAGACGCGACAATCAACCCAACAAAGGCAGCGCACAACCCGGAGAAGGCGTACACGAAAATTTTCGCTTTGACGATCGGCACACCGGCCAGACGCGCTGCGGATTCGTTACCGCCGATCGCGTAGATATAGCGGCCAAGCGGGGTTTTGGTGGTGATCCAGTAGCCCAACACCAGGAAGGCAATCATTAGCCAGATTGGCAGGTAAATCCCGAGCAGCGTGCCGGAACCCAGCGTAGCAAAACCGGTATTTCCTAGCGCTTCCATACCGTTAAGGTTGGGGTAGGTGCTACCGTCGTTAAACAGCAGGGCAGATCCCCTGGCAACGTACATCATGCCGAGAGTACAAATGAAAGGAGCCACACCAAAGCGGGTGATGACGGCGCCATTTACGAACCCGACGAGAACGCCGAAGATGGCGACACAGAGGATCACTTCCGCTACGTTGAAGAAGATGATGTTACCGCCCCAGATGGGCAAGCCATTGGTGAGTAATGCTCCCGCCACCATGCCGCAGATCCCTGCAACGGCGCCGACCGACAGGTCAATGCCCCCGGTGAGGATCACCAGCGTCATTCCAATTGCCAGTAAGCCGGTAATCGCAACGTGCTGGGTCATAATCAGCAGGTTAGATGTGGTCAGGAAATTCGGTACCATCACGCTGAAGAATGCGATGACCAGCAGCAGCGCGATAAACGTTCTGGCCTTCAGCAGGTACATGTAAATCATATATTTCTGGTTCATGATGGATTCCAGCCTGATTAATCTTGCGGTGTAGAAGCCGCGATCAACTTCTCGCGGGTGACTGCATGACGGGGGACATCAGCGGTGATCCGGCCATCAGCCATCACCAGAATACGGTCCGCCAGCGCCATCACTTCGTCCAGCTCTGATGAAGAAAACATCACTGCCAGCCCCTGTTGCGCCATTTTGCCGATAAGGTGATACACGTCGGTTTTCGCCCCTACGTCGATGCCGCGGGTCGGTTCATCGAGGAACACTACCTGCGGCTGTGTCATCAATGCTTTACCCAGTACCACTTTTTGCTGGTTTCCACCGCTGAGTGAGGTGATGGGCAATGCAGGATCGCTGACTTTGATGGCAAGTTGCTGAATCATCTCCTTCACGCTGGTCTGCTCTTTATGCGGATTCAGCCATTTCCAGGCCCGACGAAAACCCTGCAGGCTGAGGTCAGAGAGCGTCATATTGGATTGAATCGACATCATCTGAACGACGCCTTCGCCCTGTCTATCTTCCGGCACCAGCGCAAGCCCTTTCTTAAGTCGAGACTGAAAGTGGGCTTTATCGATACACTCACCGTTGAGTTGAATGCTACCGCTCTGGCAGGGCATCAGACCCACCAGTCCTTTGAACAACTCGGTGCGTCCGGCACCCAGCAGACCGTAGATCCCAATCACCTCGCCTTTATTCAGGCTGAACGACACGTCATTGAGCTTATAGCCGCCGCTGGAGTGAAGCGCGGTCAGCCCTCGCACGTCGAGAACCGTATTGCCTTGCGGAGCCGGTTGATAATCGAAGTGTTTTTTCTTATCGCCCACCATCTGTTCGATGATCCACGGAATGCTGGCATCACTGACCGGACGCTCGCTGATAAAGTGACCGTCGCGGAAAATGGTGATGTAGTCGCCAATTTCCATGAGCTCTTCCAGCCGATGGGAAATATAGATAATGGTGACGCCGCGTCGTTTGAGTTGCTCAATCACGTTGAACAGGATTTTGACTTCAGACTGACTCAGCGCAGAGGTGGGTTCATCCATGATTAAGACGCGCGTATCTTTTGAGAGCGCGCGGGCAATCTCGACCAGTTGCTGGTGGCCGATCCCCAGTTCTTCTAAGGGCGTGTATGGATCAACATCCAGTTCCAGTCGCTTTAGAAGGCTTTGTGCCAACGCGTACTGGTATTTTTCGTTAATTTTCCCTTTCTGAAAAAACTCGTTAGCCATGAAAATATTATCCATGACATTCATATTCGGGAATAAATTCAACTCCTGAAAAATAATACTGATACCCAATTTTTCAGCCTGATGCGTCGAATTCATAGAAACAGGCGTACCATCCAGAAAAATTTCACCGGAGGATGGCGTTTCGACACCAGCAAGCATTTTCATCATGGTGGATTTACCTGCACCATTTTCTCCGATCAGAACATTCACTTTATTCCGATATACCCGATAATTGACGTTATCTAATGCCACCACGCCAGGATAGACACGAGACAGGCTGCGGGTTTCGATAATGACTTCCGATTCGACGGGTTGGGGAGTGACGATATCTTGCTGTTGCATGTTATTGTCCTCCTGCAGGTTCAATTTTTACGGGCGTAATATCAGGGATCGTCTGAGGAAGATCCCAGGCGGAAAATACACCATACACTTGCGCCGATTCGCCGGTTTTAAGTTGGGCCGTCTGAATCATTTTTATCGCCTGGTCGTTAATGGCACGACCATACTCGCCAAATAACACCTGGTCGTTAAAATCGCCGTAAGTCGCGCCCTTATAAGCATCACGTAATTGCGTACCGCGTAATGTTGGACCAATCTGAACAATAATATTGCTGCCGCTTTTGTCCGCGATGGTCATTTTTCCACTCCGGGAAGCGGTATCGATCGTGCCAATATTGCCTTCAACCTTTACGTAAAAGATGCAGGGGTTCTCTTCCTGAGAACGATAGCCCAGTTTTTTACAGGCGCTATCGAAGTCTTTCTCGGCCTGTAACGCAGCCATTAAATCTGCCACCGGACGAGCCTGCCCAACAATTTGCGGCACAATTTTGTTTTGCCACGTCTGGTCTATATTGGCCATATGGGGATTTGGCGGAGATTTCAGATCCGCAAGCTCCTGCTGCGAGACAATGCGGCATCCGCCCACGGTCAATACCACCAGCGCCAGCCAGGCTTTTTTAGACATAATGTTCTCCTCTGCGCCTCCGCAGAGGCGCAACTACCCGAGATCAGGACTTGATATTGAAATCCTGTACTTTATCTGCGTTATCTTTGGTGATGAGAATGCCGCGGAACATGACGCGTTGTTTCTCTGGTTTCACGCCTTTTTGCAGGTAGTTATCCAGATCGGTCACGCCCTGTGCGGCGATCGCCTGTGCCTGCAGCATGACAGTCGCCTGTAAGGTACCGGCTTTCACCGCATCGCGTTCATCGTTGCTACCATCGATACCGACGACCACAACGTCATTGCGGTTTGCGGCTTTCAACGCGGCGATAGCACCCAGCGCAACAGGACCGTTACCGCAGATGACGCCTTTCACATCCGGGTGGGCTTGTAGAATACTGTCCATAATTCGCTTACCGTCGATAAGCGTCCCTTTAGCATCTTGTCTGGCGACGCTGACCATGTCCGGGAACTGGTCAATCACCTGGTGGAAAGATTTAGAACGGGTAACGCAGTTATTATCGGCGAGGTTACAAGTCAGCTCGGCGTATTTCCCTTTTTCCCCCATTTTCTCAACAAAAACGTTGGCAACTTCAGAACCTGCCTGGAAGTTATTATGGGTAATTTGCACCAGCGCCACATCATCTACGGGAATTTCGCGGTTGATTAATATGACGGGAATACCGGCTTTCTTCGCTTTTTCAATGGCGGCGACGCTGGCCGTTGAATCCGCATTATCCAGAATGATGCCCTGAACTTTTTTGCCGATAGCGGTATCAATCAATTCATTCTGTTTTTTGACATCTTCACTGTGCGACAAAATGGTGGTTTTGTAGCCTAACTCCTGGGCTTTTTCACTGGCGCCTTTGGCTTCTGACGCGTAATACGGATTATCCAGTGAATTCACCATAATCATAATTGTCCCTTTTTCTGCCGCATGGGCAGAAAAAGACAAAGCAGTCAGGGTTGCAGCGGTTAACAGCGTTAAACGTAATTTCATGACAATGTTCTCTCTGTGTTGTTATTGTCGGGTACGGTGAAACAACGTAAAGCATGAATTCTTGTAAAACAGGGCTAATGGTCCGGGGTTCTCCTTCTGTTAATGAATAGGGGTGTCACGCATCTTCCCTGGTGAGGCGTCAGGCGGACGGGGCCGGTTTCCATCGTGTTCTGTTCACCGCATTGCGCCACTCCTGCCATCTTTTTTGCAGGCGATGATGGCGAGCCATGTCGGGCTGAAATGCGCTGTGTACGGTTAAAAAGGCTTTTAAATCAGTGAGCGAGCCGGGATGGAGCGCTTTGCGTGCCAGTAACGCGGCGCCAATAGCCGACAACTCAGGCACATCGCTGCGCATCACCGGACAGCCCAGCAGGTCTGCCTGGTATTGCATTAACCAGTCATTCTTTGTCGGGCCGCCGTCGACCATCAGTGCCGACACGCTAAAGTCCTCATGCTGTTGCATGGCGACCACGACATCGGCGATTTGATAGGTAATCGACTCCAGGGCGGCGCGGATCAGATGGGCACGCTTAACGCCGCGACTCAGCCCGCAGATCACGCCGCGCGCGCTGTCATCCCACCAGGGGGCGCCGAGCCCGGTTAATGCCGGGACGAAGTACACGCCCAGGGTGGACTCAACGGAAGCGGGAAGCGTATTCAGTTCATGAGCCAGTTCGGCGTCAGACAGTTCGCTCAGCCCGGTACTATCAGCCATCCACGCCACCGCATCGCCCGTGTGTGGAATGTTGCCTTCCAGGCCGTAAATAATCTTCTCACCATCGTGCCAGGCAATGGTGGTCGCCAGCGCGCCACTATCGCACTGGGCTGAGGTCACCGGTGCCATCACGGAGGACCCGGTGCCGTAAGTGGCTTTGACACACCCCATCTCGCCGAGGGCGTGGCCAAACAGCGCGGCGTGCGAGTCACCAACCATCGACATCACCGGGATACCATCCGCAATACCGTTCAGGCCGCGGGTATAGCCAAATAATCCACTGGAGGGTTTAATTTCCGGTAAGGCGGCGCGGGGGATGTGGAACAGTTCCAGCATGGTGTCATCCCACTGCCCGGTGTGCAGATTGAGCAACTGGGTGCGGGCCGCGTTAGAGTAGTCGCAGCAGAAAGCCTCGCCGCCGGTTAAATTCCACAGCAGCCAACTGTCGATGGTCCCCAGACAGATTTTTCCCTGGGCCGCGAGCCGTGAGCCATCGGCTACCGACTCCAGCAGCCAGCGCATTTTAGAGGCGGAAAAAAGCGGTGCAATCGGCAGGCCAGTCGTTGTTTTAATCAGGTGTTCTTTGTCGGCGTGGCGTAGTTCTTCACAGTACGCCGCACTGCGCGTGCACTGCCAGGTGATGGCGGAATTCAGCGGTTTGCCCGTCTGGCGATACCAGCCAATGGCGGTTTCACGCTGATTACTGATTGCCAGAGCCGCGACGTTATCGGCGCCAACATGATTGATCGCTTTCGCAATCACATCGAGTGATGCATCAATCAATACCTCGCCGGATTGCTCAACCCAACCTTCACGCGGCGTCTGAATGGCCAGCGGTTGAGAAAATTTGGCGACCACCTGACCCTGTGCGTCCAGTGCTATGGCTTTCGCGTTGGTAGTCCCTTCATCCAGCGCAATGATGAACTCTTTCGTTGCTGCACACATAGATTGATTATCTCCTGAGTCACATTGCGTCCCGGCGTTGAAGGGAAGAGGGACTCCCTTGCTGTCGCGTCTTTACTTAATCAGGCTTGTTTGTGACATCGTGTATTTTTAATGTCTTGAATATATATTCGATGCTGACTATTTATTTAATACCTTAGCCAGAATCTTTCAGTTGGGCTATAGAAAAAATCATCAATTGTGCTGGGAATCACACTTACACAACGGGAAGAATATCAGGTTTGTACGAAATTAACGCAGAGGTGAATCCTTTCAGTTTATTGAAATATAGGGATTTTTACACGGTCTTTGCGTTGAGTCCGTTTTACGCAAAGACCGAAGAGGAAGAGAGTTCAGGCTGTGACTAGCATGCGCGCGGTAGGATAATCCGTGATCAACACGTCGATATAACCGCCGTTAAGCGCCCCTTTGATGGCGGCAACTTTGTCCGTTCCCCCCGCCAGCGCCACGACGTTGGGGCATTTTTTGACTTTCTCGAGCGCCATGCCAATGACCGGATCTTCATCATCCTGTAAGACCGGCTCACCGTTTTTGTCGTAGTAGTGCAGGCAGATATCTCCCACGGCACCGCGATCGGCCAATACCTGGAGCATATCTTCGTGGTAGTAGTTACCCGACGTCTTAAGCAACTGGGATGGTTCCAGAATTCCCACCCCCACAATGGCGATATCGACATTATCGAAACGCGAGATCACCTCGGCGACATCCTTGCTGGCGATCAGTCTATTTTTCTCCTCAACCGATCCCTCAATACTTTGTGAAGGGAGCAGCCAGGCCTCGCAGTTAAGATGTTGCGCCAGCGTCTGGGTTAAAATAGTCGCCTGCACATTGCCGTTTGGCCCGACGCCGCCGAGGAGTTGGATCACGCCACCCGCTTTCAGATTCTGAGTATGCACTTCGTCAACCATCGCCCGGATGGTTGAACTCCATGAGGAGACGCCCACCAGATCTTTGGGCCGCAGGCGGGTTTCAAGATAGTGGGCGGCGGCGGAACCAATGGCGCGTTTGATGCTGTGGTCCGTAGCATCGTCTTCGGTATCCACCACGATTGCCTGTTTGAGTCCGTAACGATCTTCGATCCCTTTCTCAAGGTTCAGAAAGATATTTGAGGGCTGTACGACGCTGATTTTTACCACCCCTTCTTTCTGACAGCGGGTGATGGCTCGGGAGATAAACGACTGAGAAAGCGAGAGAAGTTGAGCAATATCGGACTGTTTGCGTCCTTCAAGATAGTAAAGGGTGGCGATTTTAACCAATAGCCGTTGTTCGTCCTGCTTAGCCATATATTTCCCCGAAAATCATTTACGTACAGCCATTATCTTAGAGACTTTTATCATACGCGAAAACAAAAGGCAGGTAAGTGTGATAAAGCTCTAACTTTAGTCAATCCTCAAAAACAGGGATGGACAAATACGAGAATGTGGTTGCATAATTGAATAAAGAATCATTTGTGAATATATATTCATGGTGATTTCAGGTCAACTGATTGTTCCCGACGTCAATGTGGTCGCGGTGAGGAGGCAGAATGTTCCTGAGTAAGATGCCGTGGCGTAAGCCGTGTGATGCGAAGCAAAGGGATTTCTAGTTTTTTTAGTCCCTGGTGGAATAAATATTCCATATTGAAAATAAATTCAGAGGTGTTAAATGAATCCCTGGCACTATGATATCCAGACTCTTGAGCGCACTGCGCGAGCGGTGCGCCGTCACATCGTCAAATTAAACGCCTACAGCCCTGCAGGAGGGCATACCGGTGCGGACCTCTCCCAGGTTGAATTGCTCACCGCGCTCTATTTCCGAATTTTGAATGTCGCGCCGGATCGTATCGACGATGCGGAACGGGACATTTACATCCAGTCCAAAGGTCACGCGGTAGGTTGCTACTACTGTGTTCTGGCTGAGGCCGGTTTTTTCCCTGTTGACTGGCTGAGCACCTACCAGCACGCCAACTCTCATCTTCCGGGCCACCCGGTACGGCAGAAAACGCCGGGTATTGAACTGAACACCGGCGCGCTGGGCCACGGTTTGCCTGTTGCGGTGGGACTGGCGCTGGCCGCGAAGAAAAGCAACAGTGCACGCCGTATCTTTTTAATTACCGGCGATGGTGAACTGGCGGAAGGCAGCAACTGGGAGGCTGCGCTCGCGGCTGCGCATTATGGACTCGATAACCTGGTGATCATTAATGACAAGAATAATCTCCAGTTGGCCGGACCCACGCGTGAAATCATGAATACCGATCCGCTCGCGGATAAATGGCGTGCCTTCGGTATGCAGGTAACCGAATGTCAGGGAAATGATATGGCGTCGGTCGTCAGTACGCTGGAAGGACTGAAACAGGAAGGGAAACCTAATGTGGTGATTGCCAATACCATAAAAGGCGCGGGTATTTCGTTTATCCAGGGGCGTCCAGAGTGGCACCACCGGGTGCCGAAAGGCGAAGAGATTGAACTGGCGCTGGAGGAGTTGAAAGATGAGTAATGCAGAACATCTCGCGAACGTCATGGTTCAGGCGTTTATCGATGCGGTGGAAAAGGGTGTTGATCTGGTGCCGGTTGTGGCTGACTCAACCTCCACCGCGAAAATTGGCCCCTTCATTAAGCAGTTCCCGGACAGACTGGTCAACGTGGGGATTGCCGAACAAAGTATGGTCGGGACAGCGGCAGGGCTTGCGCTCGGCGGCAAGGTTGCGGTCACCTGTAACGCGGCACCTTTCCTGATTTCTCGCGCTAATGAGCAAATCAAAGTTGACGTTTGCTACAACAATACCAACGTGAAGCTGTTTGGTCTGAACGCGGGGGCCAGCTATGGTCCGCTGGCGAGTACGCACCACGCGATCGACGACATCGCTATTATGCGTGGATTTGGCAATATTCAGATTTTCGCCCCCTCTTCACCACGAGAATGTCGGCAGATTATCGACTATGCCATTGGCTATCAGGGGCCGGTGTATATTCGCATGGACGGAAAGGTGCTCCCGGAACTGCATGACGAGAGCTATCAGTTTGTGCCGGGTGCCGTGGTGACGTTACGTGAAGGCGACGCGTTGGCGTTGGTGGCGATGGGCTCTACGGTCCACGAAATTGTCGATGCCGCCGCGCTGTTAGCCGACTCCGGTATTCAGGCGACGGTGGTGAGTGTACCGTCCATTCGTCCGTGCGATACCAAAGCTTTGTTAGCAGCAGTGAAAGACTGTAAAGCGGTGATTACCGTTGAAGAACATAATATCAACGGTGGACTGGGAAGCCTGGTGGCGGAAGTCCTGGCGGAAGGCGGCACAGGGGCGGTTCTGAAGCGCTTAGGGATCCCGGATGGTGAATACGCTGCGGCAGCAGATCGCAACTGGATGCGCCAGCACCACGGTTTCGATGCCCAGTCGATTGCGGCCCAGGCACGGGAAATGCTGTGAGGGTTAACCCGTTGCCACGGTAATGACATGGCTATTTTTTACGAGCCACTGCACATGCCAGATCTGGTCGATGGCCTGTAACCTCATCTGGTCATGCTGAACGTCGAGAATGTGATAATGCATGAATCCGCAGCCTGCCTGCGAGCGTTTTGGGGTTGCCTTAAAGGCGCTCTCTTTGGCGGAAAATGCCAGCGTGAGCGCCTGTTCAAAGGGTAATCCGCTCCCTGCCAGCCGAACTTTTTCTGCTTCTGTGACGATACTACCTGCCAGCTCAGCCGCCGTTTGCGCTGTGAATATCGCTTCTATATCAACTCCCACTGGCTGGTGGGAAACCACCGCCAGCGCGGTAGTGGCGCAGTGGCTGATGCTGCCAGACAGACCTTCCGGCCATAACGGTTGTCGTTGTTCACCCATTCCCGGCACGTTTTTATGACCCCACTCACGTAGCGCCTGAACGGCGGCAATACGACCGGCCAGGTGTTCGGCTTTACGTTTACGTCCGGCACGTGCCAGTTGCGCATGATGAGGCAGCCACAGCAGATCGTGTTCGTGGAAGGTGTCTGGTTCAAACGCCACACCATGCAAGGTGTGGTGAGCCAGAATGAGAGAGGAGTGCGTTGTCTGCATCGTGTCATTAAAACCGAAACCCCTCCTCCGCACGGAGGAGGGGAGTGGGCATCAGAAGTGGGTGTTAACGCTCATGTACCACGTACGACCCGGTTCGTTATAGGTGTGCGCGCCAGCGCCTGCCATGTAGGCGCCCGTTTTCGTATCACTCACCGTTTGCGCGTTCCCTTCACGCCACAGACGTTTGTCGAAGACGTTATCCACGCCGCCGGTCAGGCTGACATTTTTGGTCACGTCCCAGGTCGCGCTCAGACCCACAATGCTGTAGGGGCTGACAGACTGTTTATCTGAACCGGTGACCGGTTTACCCTGGTAATCGTATTTCTTCGGCTCCTGTTTGCCGTACCAGGTAAAGGTGGATTGCAGAGAAACATCCTGATGTACCTGCCAGCTCAGCGTTGAGTTCAGCGTGTACTCCGGAATTATCGACAGGCGTTCACCTGTCTCTTTGTTTTTACTCTGCAGCATGTAAGTGATGTTGTTGGTCCAGTTAACGGTGTTGCTAACCGGTACGTTCAGCGTCCCTTCCAGCCCTTCCACGACCGCTTTAGGTACGTTCTCCCACTGATAGATATCGGTGTAGGTGGTTTTGCCTTTGTTGGTGATAGACGTACGGCTCATCGGTACCGTACCGGCTTCGATCTTGTTGCGATAATCGTTGCGGAACCAGGTCACCCCTGCCAGCCAGCCATCATGTTTGAACTCAAGGCCAATCTCTTTGTTGATGCTGGTTTCTGCTTTCAGATCGTCGTTACCCATCATGTAACAGCCGATACCGGTCGCGGCACCCGTGGCATAGCAGCCCTGGCCTTTACTGTACAAAATGTAGTTCGGGTTGGTCTGATACAGGCTTGGCGCTTTATACGCCCGCGCAATGCCCATCTTCAGGGTGAAGTCATCGCCCAGACCCTGTGACAGGTTCAGCGATGGGCTCCAGTTGTCGCCCACGATGCTGTGGTGATCGAAACGCAGGCCCGGCGTTAGCATGGTGCTGTCAGTCAGCTCCATGTTGTTCTCAGCGAACAGCGAGAAAATTTCCGCTTTTGAATAAGGGCTGCGGTCGGTGCTGCTGGAGCCTGGAATATCACCGCCCATAAAGGTTTGCGAGTTGGAGAGCATATCCTTCATGCGCTGCTGGGTCCATTCAGTGCCCAGCGTCAGGTTCTGGTTAACCAGCAAATCGAACGGCATGCTGATTTCACTGTGCAACGTGACGTCGTTCAGGTCGGCATCAACATATTTCTGTGACGCTTTCGGATCGAAGATCCCTTCCGTACCGCCCGCCAGACCTTCCGGCGTACGGGAGTTACGCGTATGTTCGTATTGCACCCAGTTGGTGGTGGTGACACCGTTATCCCAACCGCCGTTCCAGGTCAGCGAGTAGTTCTGACGGTAGAGACGGTTAGTCTCTTTGCCGTAGTTATCTTTCACCAACTGGTTGGTATTGGTGTTCTGCGTGTCCCCGGCATACAGGTTACCCTGACGGCTATAGCCGGCTTCCAGTTCAATAGACTGCATCGGCGCGAAGTCCCAACGCACCACACCGTTAACGTCCTTGTTGATAACGCCTTCACGACCGGCTGGCAGCGTGTCGGCATAAGTACCGGTACGTTCAGACTGATGGCCCTGGTTGATGTTGCGCGCATCGGCCTGCGTTTTATCCAGGTTACCGAACAGGCGGAAGCTGAAATCCCCGCCCAGCGGACCGTTGAGGGTAAAGTTAGTGCGTTTGGTTGCGCCTTCCTCTTTGTGTTCCGGTGCGTTGAAATAAGTATTCCAGGAGCCGTGCCACTCGTTGCTGCCTTTTTTGGTGATGATATTTACTACGCCGCCGGCGGCACCATTACCGTAACGTGCAGCCGCAGGCCCGCGCAGGACTTCAATGCGTTCGATCATCTCCGGCGGCACCCAGGACGTATCGCCACGGGTATCGCGTTCACCGCGCCAGCCAAGGCGTACGGAGTTACGGCTGGTCACCGGTTTACCGTCAATCAGGATTAGGGTGTTTTCTGGACCCATCCCACGAATATCAATCTGACGGTTATTGCCGCGCTGGCCGCTTGTCGAGTTACCGGTCAGGTTAACGCCTGGCATGGTACGAATGATTTCAGAGACGTCGCGAGCGGGAGGGTTTTTGCGAATTTCATCTGCGGTGATAGTCGACACGCCAGGCGCCTGCAAGTTCTGCTGGGCGGCGGTAACCACAATAGTATCTTCATGAGAGACGGCGGTGCTATCAGCGGTTTCTTCTGCCATTGCGGGCAGCGCTACCCCGTAAATCCCTAAGTTGACCAATAAGGCCAGGGAATGAATCTTCTTGTTCATTGTCTTTCCTGCTTTTCTTTAGCCACGTGTACCAGACACCTGAGATCGGTATCCGGCCCGATGTCGCCCGCCTCTGCGAAAACCCTCCGTTCCAGAAAAGCCCGCAGCGCGGTTGGTTAAAAACTGTTCGCGCTTCCCACGGCGCGTCAATACGCTATTGCAAATGCAAATAGTTATCAATAATATTATCAATATATTTCATAAAACAATGAAAAAAATCACAATAAACATGAGGTTATGACGGTGACGGCGTTAACGGTAGGCAGCGAGGCCTGGTGGCAGTCAAAAAACGGTCCGCAATGGACGCGTGAAGCAGACGGAAATTACCGGGTGACCTTCTGGTGGCGCGATCCGCAGGGGAGTGAATTTCACTCAGCCATTCAGCGAGTCTGGGTATACATCACGGGCGTTACCGATCATCACCAGAATGTCTTTCCTCAGACGATGCAGCGTATTGCCGGAACGGATGTCTGGCAGTGGCAGACCGTGTTAAGCGCTAACTGGCGCGGCAGCTACTGCTTTATTCCCTCAACGCAGGAGGAGTCATTTGCCTCGTTGAAGACTGATGGCGTGTTGGATCGCGCGGCGTTGCGCGAAGGCTGGCGGCAACTGTTGCCACAGGCGATTGCCGATCCACTTAATCCGTTGAGCTGGAAAGGGGGACGAGGGCACGCCGTATCTGCGCTTGAGATGCCGCACGCCCCTGCGCAACCGGGCTGGGACTCCCCACAAACGCCAGTGTCGTCGCCGGTGGTTCTGCAATGGAATAGCGCGCGTCTGGGTAATACGCGTCGGGTATGGGTCTTTACGACCGGTGATGCGCAGCCGGATGAACGCCCCCTGGCGGTTCTCCTCGACGGGCAATTCTGGGCGCAGAGCATGCCCGTCTGGCCTGCGCTCACTTCACTCACTCAGCGGGGGCAACTTCCACCGGCGGTGTATCTGCTTATTGATGCCATCGATACCACACATCGCAGCCGTGAACTTCCCTGCAACGCGGATTTCTGGCTGGCGGTTCAACACGAGTTATTACCGCAGGTCCGGCGCGCCGCACCCTTCAGCGATCGTCCTGAGCGCACGATCGTTGCAGGGCAAAGTTTTGGCGGGTTGTCATCGCTGTTTGCCGGGTTGCACTGGCCGGAACGCTTTGGCTGCGTGCTCAGCCAGTCCGGTTCTTACTGGTGGCCCCATCGTGGCGGTCAACAGAACGGGCTGATTATTGAGCAACTCCGCGCCGGCACGCTGTCCGCGAAGGGACTACGGATTGTTCTCGAGGCGGGAGTCCGCGAGCCGGTTATCTTGCGCGCGAATCAGGCGCTCTACACACAACTACAGACGACACAGCAGTCGGTTTTCTGGCGTCAGGTTGACGGCGGACATGATGCGCTTTGCTGGCGTGGCGGACTGACGCAGGGGTTGATCGACCTCTGGACGCCGCTGCTCTGAGCGAGCGATTTTCCACGACAGGAGTTGAGTATGGAATTCAGTAATCCCTTCGATAATCCGCAGGGACAGTTCTACATTCTGCAAAATTCGCAGCAGCAGTTTAGCCTCTGGCCGCAGCATTGCGCATTACCTGCTGGCTGGCAGGTGGTATGCGAACCGCAGTCTCAGGAAGCCTGCCAGCAGTGGCTGGCGCGTCACTGGACCACGTTAATTCCCGGTTATTATGTCGTTTCGCAGGAGGCGCAATGAGCCGTCGTTTACCGCTTGTCGCCGCACAGCCCGGCATCTGGATGGCCGAAAAACTCTCCACATTACCTTCCGCCTGGAGCGTCGCACATTATGTGGCGTTAACCGGTGAACTGGATGCGCAACGACTGGCGCGCGCAGTCGTCACCGGTCTACAGCAGGCCGATACCTTACGGATGCGTTTTACTGAGGATAACGGCGACGTCTGGCAATGGGTTGATGACGCCTTTACGTTTGCTGAACCGCAGATTTGCGATCTCCGCACCGCGGCGAACCCGCATGACGCCGCGCTGGCGCTGATGCAGGCCGATCTGCAGCAAAATCTGCGCGTCGATGGCGGCAAGCCGCTGGTGCATCATCAGTTGATCCAGGTTGGTGACGACCAGTGGTACTGGTATCAGCGCTATCATCATTTACTGGTCGATGGTTTCAGTTTCCCGGCAATTACCCGCCAGATAGCTGCGATTTACAGCGCATGGCTTCGGGGTGACGCGACACCTGACTCACCCTTCACGCCGTTTGCCGGGGTGGTGGAAGAGTATCAGCAGTATCGTCAGAGTGAGGCCTGGCAACGGGACGGTGCGTTCTGGGCCGAGCAACGTAAACAGCTTCCGCCGCCAGCGTCGCTTTCACCCGCACCGTTTCCGGGACGGGCGGCGACGTCTGACATTTACCGCATGAAGTTTAACGCTGCGGAAGGCGCGTTTCGCCACCTGGCGGCGCAACTGCCAGACGTGCAGCGAACCGATCTGGCGCTGGCGCTGGTGGCCCTCTGGCTGGGACGGCTGTGCAGCCGGATGGAATACGCGGCAGGCTTTATCTTTATGCGTCGCATGGGATCGGCGGCGCTGACCGCCACCGGCCCCGTGCTCAACGTGTTACCGCTGGGCGTGCGTATTGATGCCGCAGAAAAACTGCCAGAACTGGCAAAACGACTGTCCGCCCAGCTTAAGAAAATGCGCCGTCATCAGCGCTATGATGCGGAGCAAATCGTCCGTGACAGCGGCCGGGCGGCCGGAGAAGAGCCGCTGTTTGGCCCGGTGCTTAACGTCAAAGTCTTCGATTATCAACTGGAGATCCCGGGCGTCACGGCGCAAACTCATACGCTGGCGACGGGACCGGTTAACGATCTTGAACTGGCACTGTTCCCGGATGAAGGCGGCGGGCTGAGCATTGAGCTTCTCGCCAACCAACAACGTTATGATGAAGCAACGCTCAAACAGCATGCGCTGCGTCTGATGGCGCTGATCGAACAATTTGCCGCTAACCCAGCCCTGTGCTGTGGTGATGCCGATCTGCTGCTTCCAGCTGAATATCAGCAGATGGCGCAGATCAACGCCACGGCGGTTGAGATCCCGTCCACGACGCTCAGTGCGCTGGTGGCGGAACAGGCGAGCAGAACGCCGGACGCGCCCGCGCTGGCGGATGCCCGCTATGATTTCAGCTACCGCGAAATGCGCGAGCAGGTGGTGGCGCTCGCCGGTGTGCTGCGTGAACACGGCGTGCAGCCGGGCGACAGCGTCGCGGTGGCCTTACCGCGCTCTGTATTTCTGACGCTGGCGCTGCACGGAATTGTTGAAGCTGGTGCGGCATGGCTGCCATTAGACACCGGTTATCCGGACGATCGTCTGCGAATGATGCTGGAAGACGCGCAGCCGAAACTGCTGATCACCACAGTGGAACAGTTACCACGCTTTAGCGATATTCCGGGGCTGGAAAGCCTCTGCTATAGCGAACCGCTGTCGGCAGGCGATAGCGCGCCGCTGGGGTTATCGCAACCGCAGCATACGGCGTACATCATTTTTACTTCTGGTTCAACGGGCAGACCGAAAGGGGTGATGGTCGGGCAAACCGCCATTGTTAACCGTCTGCTGTGGATGCAAAACCAGTATGGGCTGACGGCGAAGGATGTGGTGGCGCAAAAAACGCCGTGCAGCTTTGACGTCTCGGTGTGGGAATTCTTCTGGCCGTTTATCGCCGGGGCGAAGCTGGTGATGGCGGAACCGGAAGCGCATCGCGATCCGTTGGCCATGCAGCGCTTCTTTGCCCATTACGGGGTGACGACGACCCACTTTGTGCCGTCGATGCTGGCGGCATTCGTCGCGTCGCTGACGCCTGAGAGCGCCGGTGAAAGTTGCGCAACGTTACAGCATGTCTTTTGCAGCGGAGAAGCCTTACCTGCTGATTTATGCCGCGAATGGGCACGGCTGACGCATGCGCCGTTACATAATTTGTATGGTCCAACGGAGGCAGCAGTTGATGTCAGCTGGTATCCGGCCTGGGGGGATGAACTGGCAAATGTTACTGGTAGCAGCGTACCGATTGGTTTCCCGGTATGGAATACCGGGTTGCGTATCCTCGACGCGATGATGCATCCGGTTCCTGTTGGCGTGGCGGGCGATCTCTATCTGACCGGCATCCAGCTCGCGCAGGGCTATCTTGGCCGACCGGACCTCACGGCAAGTCGCTTTATCGCCGATCCATTTGCGCCGGGAGAGCGGATGTACCGTACCGGAGACGTTGCGCGCTGGCTGGATAATGGTGCTGTTGAGTATCTGGGACGCAGTGACGATCAGCTCAAGATCCGCGGTCAGCGTATCGAACTGGGCGAGATCGATCGTGTGATGCAGGCATTGCCTGATGTTGAACAGGCGGTGGTTCACGCCTGCGTCTTTAATCAGGCGGCGGCAACAGGGGGCGATGCCCGCCAGTTGGTGGGGTATCTGGTCTCGCAGTCAGGGCTTCCGCTTGATATCCCCTCGCTCCAGGCACAGCTGCGGGAAAAACTCCCGCCGCATATGGTGCCAGTGGTGCTGTTGCAGCTGGCGCAACTGCCGCTCAGCGCCAACGGTAAGCTGGATCGTAAAGCGCTACCGATGCCGGAATTAACGTCACGAACCAAAGGAAGAGCCCCGCAGCCAGGCAGTGAAACAACGGTGGCGAAGGCATTCAGTGAGCTGCTGGACTGTGACGTCAATGACGTTGAGGCCGATTTCTTTGCGCTGGGCGGCCATTCGCTACTGGCCATGAAGCTGGCGGCGCAATTGAGTCGGACTTTCTCCCGTCAGGTGACGCCGGGGCAGGTCATGGTGGCCTCGACGGTCGCGCAACTGGCGGCGCTGCTGGATACAGACGATGACGCAGAGGCACAGCGTCTGGGGTTTGAAACGCTGCTACCGTTACGCAAAAGCGACGGCCCAACGCTATTTTGTTTCCATCCGGCATCAGGGTTTGCCTGGCAGTTTAGCGTACTGTCGCGCTATCTCAGTCCGCAATGGGCCATTACCGGTATTCAGTCGCCGCGTCCGCAAGGGCCGATGCAGACGGCAGCCGATCTGGACGCGGTCTGCGAACACCATCTGGCGACGCTCCTTGAACAACAACCGCATGGCCCGTATTACCTGTTGGGCTATTCTCTCGGTGGCACGCTGGCACACGGCATTGCCGCACGTCTGCGGATGCGGGGGGAAACCGTCGCCTTCCTCGGGCTGCTGGATACCTGGCCGCCGGAAACGCAAAACTGGTCAGAGAAAGAGGCCAATGGACTCGATCCGGAAGTGCTGGCGGAGATTGATCGCGAGCGGGAAGCCTTTCTGGCCGCGCAGCAGGGGAACGCCTCTGGCGAATTGTTTAGCACTATTGAAGGGAACTACGCTGATGCGGTTCGCTTACTGACCAGCGCGCACAGCGTTCCCTTTGATGGGCGCGCGACGTTGTTTGTTGCTGAGCGCACCCTGCCGGAAGGCGTAAGTCCGGAGCGTAGTTGGGCGCCGTGGATCGCGGAACTGGATGTGTATCGCCAGGACTGCGCGCATGTGGAGATTATCTCTCCGTCAGCCTTTGAAAATATTGGTCCGATCATTGCCGCATGCTGTAATAAATATGCACATCGCTGATTAATGTTTTGATTAACTATTTCCCCCGTGACGACGGTTCATGGACACGGGGGTTATTTATAATATTAGTTTATTGCATTCGGAATATTATCTCCAGAGGTTAAATTCCGAAATTAGCCTCATTATAGAATTAACATTTCGGAATGGTCAGAGTGTTTGTTACGCTGTTGATAGGGAATATAGTCATGGAACATGTAGCGGGACATTTAGTATGCCGTCACTTAATATTCAGCAGGGTAAAAATACGGAACTTACTGATTTTCCGTTGCCTCACACTCAGCATAATGAAATCGATTCAGTAAATCTGATTGATATTTTATGGCAGGCTAAAAAACGCATTATCGTGTGCACGCTCGCGTTTGCGTGCGTCGGGTTATTTGTCACTTTCTTTTTGCCACAACGCTGGACCAGCGAAGCGGTGGTGACGCCAGCTGAGTCAATTCAGTGGCAGGATCTGCAAAGAACGCTGACGGGATTACGGGTTCTGGATGTCGATGTCAATGTGGATCGTAACAGTACCTTCAATCTCTTCATCAAGAAATTTCAGTCAACTTCACTGCTGGAGCAATATTTACGCTCGTCACCGTATGTGATGGAGCAGTTAAAAGGGGCGAAAATCGATGAACTGGATCTGCATCGGGCCATTGTCGCGCTGAGCGAAAAGATGAGTGCGGTAGACAGCAATGTCGGAAAGAAAAATGAAACAGCACTGTATACGTCATGGGTGCTGAGTTTTACGGCTCCAGCCAAAGAAGAAGCGCAACAGGTCCTGGCGGGCTATATCCAGTTTATTTCTGAGATAGTCGTGAAGGACTCGCTGGAAAATATTCGCAATCAGCTGGAGGTTAAAACCCGCTTTGAGAAAGAGCGTCTGGCTCTGGAGCGCGTCAAACTTAAAAATCAGCTGGATACCAATATTCAACGACTCAATTATTCTCTGGAGATTGCAAATGCCGCCGGAATTAAAAAGCCGGTTTACAGTAATGGCCAGGCGGTGAAAGACGATCCTGATTTTTCTATTTCTCTGGGCGCTGATGGGATCCAGCGAAAGCTGGAGATTGAAAAATCAGTCACGGATGTGGCTGAACTGAATGCGGAGCTAAAAAACCGGCAGTATTATGTTGAACAACTGGAGTCCGTCAATGTTCAGGACGTGAAATTTTCGCCGTTCAAATATCAGCTTAAGCCTTCATTACCGGTGAAAAAACAGGGGCCGGGTAGAATGATCGTGGTCGTGCTGGCGGCACTGTTGGGAGGGATTGTGGCCTGCGGTGGCGTACTTCTCCAGCACGCAATGGTATCGCGTAAACGGGATGACGCCACGATCAACGAACGTCTGGTCTGATTGCCGACCGGAAGGTTCTGCGCCTTCCGGTCAGCGGTTAACGGCGGCCCAGTGGCACCACCAACGGTGTGCCCACAACCGGGTCGTCGATAATCATGCAACGCAGCCCATAGATTTTCTCAATTAATTCTGCGGTGACAATTTCCTTCGGCGCGCCCTCTGCGACAATTTTTCCTTCACGCAGCGCGATCAAATGAGTGGCATAGCGACAGGCCTGGTTGAGGTCATGCAGCACGGCGGCGAGGGTGTAGCCTTTCTCGCGATTCAGTTCGCTCAGTAATTCCAGCAAATCAATCTGATGACTGATATCCAGCCAGGTGGTTGGTTCATCGAGCAGCATGATTGACGTTTCCTGCGCCAGAACCATCGCTATCCACGCGCGCTGACGCTGACCACCGGATAGCGTATCCACACTTTGCCCGGCCAGATGCGTAATACCAGTGGCGCGCATGGCCTGCGTCACGGCATCTTCATCTTCTTTGCGCCAACGGGTAAACAGCGGCTGATGCGGATAGCGCCCACGCGCCACCAGTTCCTGCACGGTGATATCGCCCGGCGTCGTGGCATTTTGCGCCAGCAATCCGATGCGGCGAGCGACCTCTTTGCTGGGATAGCGCTGAATCGGCTCGCCGTCCAGCCAGACGTGACCGTTTGCCGGGGTCATCAGCCGACTGAGAGTCCGCAACAGCGTCGATTTCCCGCAGCCATTGGGTCCGATTATGGCCGTGAAATGACCATCGGGAATAGTGACGTTGAGGTCTTCGGCAACGGTGAACTTTCCATAACCCAGCGTTAACTGGTCGCCACGCAAACGGGCTACTGATTCGGTCATTTTTTGCGGGACTCCTGAATTAACAAGGCGATAAGGTAAATACCGCCGATACTCACGGTGACGACACCCACCGGAAGCTGATAAGGCATAAACAGTTGCTGTGCGCACAAATCGGCTGCCAGCAGTAACAGTGCGCCGCAGAGCGCGGCCTGGGTTAATCCCCAACGTGCGGTGCCGCTCAGGCGACGGGCAATATGTGGGGCAACCAGCGCAATAAAGGAAATCGGTCCGGCCAGCGCAGTGGCGGCTGCGGTTAACACCACGGCGACCAGCATCATGGCGAGCCGCGAGCGCTCTACGCTGACTCCCAACGCGCATGCGCTGTCATCCCCCATTTCCAGCAGACGCATGCGCCGTACCAGCAGTGCAGCGCCTGCCAGCATGAGAATAATGATCGGCGCGGAGGGCCAGGTTTTCGCCCAGGTCAAACCGTTAAGCGATCCGGCATTCCACAATCCGGCAGCCAGTGCCGTGTCCAGCGAAGCTTTCAACAACAGCCAGGTGTTAAACGCAAACAGCATGGCACGAATGCCGATGCCGATAATGATCAGGCGGAAGGTTTCAATACCGTTGCGCCAGGCCAGCAGCCAGACCACCAGTGACGTCAGGATCCCGCCAGCCATTGCCGCCAGTGCGATAGCCGTCAGATGCTGGCCAAACAGCACCATCGCGATCAGTACGCCGCTCCAGGCGCCGGTGTTAAAGCCCATCACGTCAGGGCTGCCGAGCGGGTTACGCATCAGGGACTGAAAAATTGCTCCACTGACGCCGAGTGCCGCGCCAATCAGTAGCGCCATCAACACGCGTGGCAAGCGCCACTCGGTCACTATCATCGTCAGGCTGCGCGGCGCATCGCCGGTAAAAGCAGCAATAATTTGCGAGGTTTCCAGTGTCACTGCGCCACTGCGCAGACCCCAGAGTGCGAAGCTCAGGCAGCCAACCGTCAGCAGCAGGCACGCGATCAGCAGACGACGGGATACGTACATCATGCGGCACCTCGCGGACGACGACGAACCAGAAAGATCAGCACCGGAGCGCCAATAAAGGCGCTCACGACTGACACGCGCAGCTCGCCGGGAACAATCAGGCGGCCAATGATATCGGCAAAAAGCAACAGAACAGGCGTGGCGATAAGCGTCACCGGGAGCGACCAACGGTGGTCGGCACCAACCAGCCAGCGCGACATATGCGGCATCATCAGGCCGATAAACGCAATCGGCCCAACAATCGCCGTGGCGCTCCCGCACAGGACGGTGATGGCTAACAGACCAATCAGTTGCGTACGCGCGACTTTGCTACCAAGCGCGGTGGCGGTATCACTTCCCAGACTCAGGCTGTTCAATGCCCGACTGAGCATCAGCGCAGTGGTACCGGCTATCAGCACCGGCAGAATAACCACCTTGAGGGTTTGCAGATTGCGGATATCCAGTGAACCGGCCTGCCAGTAACGAAGCTGATCGTAGACGTCAGGATTCAGCAGGGAAATACCGCTGGTGAGACCTTCCAGAACCGCGGCGAGCGCGACGCCCGCCAGCGTCAGACGTACCGGGCTCAACTGACCGCCACCCTGACTGCCCGTAAACGCCACAATCAGTGACGCCACCAGCGCGCCGATAAAGGCCATCACCAGTTGTTCCTGCGGTGTGGAAAAGCCGAACAGCGCTGCCCCCAGCACGATGGCAAAACTGGCTCCGGCATTGACGCCAAGCAGCCCAGGATCGGCCAGCGGATTGCGGGTGAGCGTTTGCATTAACGCCCCGGCGAGTCCCAGCGCGCCTCCGGCCAGCAATCCTGCGAGCGTTCGCGGCAGGCGGGCGTCCAGCACGATAGTGCAATCGGCACTTTGACAGGTGCCGGTGAGCGCTTCCATCACCACGGAGACGGGTAAGGATTTTGCACCGATGGTCAGACTTAATGCCGTGGCAATAACCAGTAATAACAACAATCCGGGCACGGCAAGGGCACGCGTCACGGAAACAGAACATGACATATCAACTTCCCTGATAATGATAGTAATTATCGTTATCGATCTTATTTGATTATGTTAGCATGTGCAGCCATTGAATGGATAATGAAAAAAAGATCGCATTAAGGCGTTGTAATGAATCGACAATCCTGGCTGCTGAACCTCAGTTTGCTGAAGACACACCCGGCATTTCGCGCGGTCTTCCTGGCCCGTTTTATCTCTATTGTTTCGCTCGGACTGCTCGGCGTCGCGGTACCCGTACAGATCCAGATGATGACGCATTCCACCTGGCAGGTGGGGCTTTCGGTAACGCTGACCGGCAGCGCGATGTTTGTCGGGCTGATGGTCGGTGGCGTCCTCGCCGATCGCTATGAACGTAAAAAAGTGATCCTGCTTGCGCGCGGTACCTGCGGTATTGGCTTCATCGGTTTATGCCTGAACGCCATGCTGCCGGAGCCTTCGTTGATTGCCATTTATCTGCTGGGTCTGTGGGACGGCTTTTTTGCCTCGCTGGGCGTGACGGCATTGCTGGCGGCGACGCCTGCGCTGGTGGGGCGTGAAAACCTGATGCAGGCAGGGGCGATTACCATGCTGACCGTGCGTCTGGGCTCGGTGATTTCGCCCATGCTGGGTGGGCTGTTGCTCGCCACCGGCGGTGTGGCCTGGAACTTCGGTCTGGCGGCGGCAGGTACCTTTATCACCTTACTGCCGCTATTGAGTCTTCCGGCACTGCCGCCACCGCCACAACCGCGTGAACATCCGCTGAAATCGCTACTCGCGGCGTTTCGCTTCCTGCTTGCCAGTCCGCTTGTCGGCGGTATTGCGCTGCTCGGCGGCTTGATGACGATGGCAAGCGCTGTGCGCGTACTCTATCCGGCACTGGCGATTAGCTGGCAGATGTCAGCGGCGCAGATTGGCATGTTGTACGCCGCCATCCCACTTGGGGCGGCGGTTGGCGCGCTCACCAGCGGGAAACTGGCGCACAGCCTGCGTCCGGGGTTAATTATGCTGGCCACGACCATCGGGTCGTTTCTGGCCATTGGCCTGTTTGCCCTGATGCCTGTCTGGGCGTTAGGCGTGGTGTGTCTCGCACTGTTTGGTTGGCTGAGCGCCATCAGTTCGCTGTTACAGTACACGATGCTGCAAACGCAGACGCCGGAAAATATGTTAGGGCGCATCAACGGGTTGTGGACGGCGCAAAACGTCACCGGGGACGCCATTGGTGCGGCGTTATTAGGCGGTCTGGGAGCGATCATGACACCGGTGGCTTCGGCGAGCGTTAGCGGCTTTGGTCTGGTGATTGTGGGACTACTACTGCTGCTGTTACTCAGTGAATTACGTCGATTCCGGCAGACGCCGCCGGAACCCGCTTAGTGTGAGACTGGCCGGATAACGCGTTATCGCCGCCATCCGGCAATGACAATTAAAACAGTGTGGCGAGACGGTTTAACACCTGCATCGCGCTGTAATAATCCAGACGGAAAGACTCGGTGCCCAGGGCATAGACGCGCTTGTTCTGTACTGCAGGCAGGTGTGCCAGCAGTGGGTTGGCGTAGATCGCCTGCTCATCTTTCTCGTCACCGGCAAACAGGAACAGCGCCTCGCCGTTCAGTCCGGCCGCCAGATTTTCACCGCCAAGCTGAATGATATCGTGACGTTTCCCCTGGCTTTGGCTGGGCTGCAGCCCGCCAGGCAACGTTGCCAGCGTAAAGCCGAGTTGCTCCAGCATTTTTCCCTGCGCAGACTCTGGCGTCCACAGATTGGCTCTGTGGGCGGCGGCGGTGTAGACCAGCGCGCTCACCGGTTGTGGCGGCAACGTCAACTGCTGCTTAACGATGGTTAGCTGCTTATCAAATTCGGCAATACGTGCGGAGGCCTGTTTCTCCTGGCCGGTAATCTCGCCCAACTGCGTCAGCAGCGACTGCCAGCTTTTATCGTCGTAATTGATGATAAGCGTCGGGGCAATAGGCGAGAGCTGATCGTACAGCGCCAGGGCGGAGTCGCCGCCGGTCGCGCTAATCAGAATGAGATCGGGCATTTGTGCTGCCACCGCTTCGGCGTTCGGTTCACCAATATACAGGCGCGTCAACTTGCGTGCTTTTGCCACGTCGCCCCACTGACGTAAGAAACCCTGATCGTCAGCCACGCGGTTATTGGGGGTTGTCGCCCCGCTGGCGACCACCGGTGCATCAATCGCCAGTAATGAACCGGTCAGCGTGACGCTGGTAGAGACGATGCGTTCAGGTTTGTGTTCCAGCGTATGGTTGCCGCGAATGTCGGTCACCTGACGCGGCCAGTCCGCCGCATGAGCTGAGGAGAATCCGAAAACGAAGAGCGTAACGAGCAGGGAAGGCAGTCTCACAAATCAGTTCCTGTGCTGAGTTATTAATGCTTCTCATTTTCATTATTAAGCGTAAGGGATGCAAGCATTAGCCGCACTTTGTGCTACCTCAAGAGTTGACATGTCGCCTGTTTGCTTTTAGGTTAGCGCCCGAAAATATAAATGATAATCATTATTAAAACCTTTATCATTTTTGGAGGATGATATGGATACGTCTTTGGCCGAGGAAGTTCAGCAGACCATGGCAACACTTGCACCCCAGCGTTTTTTCTTTATGTCGCCGTATCGGAGTTTCACGACGTCAGGATGCTTCGCCCGCTTCGATGAACCCGCCATTAACGGTGATTCGCCAGACAGCCCCTTCCAACAAAAATTACACGCACTGTTCACCGATGCCAAAGCGCAGGGTATCGCAAACCCGGTTATGGTGGGGGCGATTCCGTTCGATACTCGACAGCCATCGTCGCTGTTTATTCCTCAGAGCTGGCAGACCTTTTCTCGTCAGGAAAAGCAGCGATCATCACGTTACTTTACCGATCATCAAACACTCAACGTCACGGCGCGTAACGCGATTCCCGAGCAGGAGACGTTCGAAGCGATGGTCGCGCGCGCCGCTGCGCTGACAGCGACGCCTGAAGTCGACAAAGTGGTGCTGTCACGACTGATTGACATCACCACCGACGCTGAGATCAACAGCGGCGCGCTGCTGGAACGTCTGGTGGCGCAAAATCCTGTTAGTTACAACTTCCATGTCCCACTGCGCGATGGCGGCATTTTGCTCGGCGCGAGCCCGGAATTGTTGCTGCGCAAAGAAGGCGATCGCTTCAGCTCGCTGCCGCTGGCGGGCTCCGCGCGTCGTCAGCCTGATGACGTGCTGGATCGCGAAGCCGGAAACCGCCTGCTGGCCTCTGAAAAAGATCGCCATGAACATGAGCTGGTTACGCAGGCGATGAAAACCGTACTGCGCGATCGCTGTCAGGATCTACAACTACCGTCTTCACCGCAGCTTATCACCACGCCCACGCTCTGGCACCTCGGCACGCCGTTTGAAGGCACAGCCAATGCCGGAGAAAACGCCCTAACGCTGGCTTGTCTGCTGCACCCGACGCCGGCGTTGAGCGGTTTCCCGCATCGGGTGGCAAAACAACTGATTGCCGAACTGGAGCCGTTTGATCGCGAACTGTTTGGTGGCATCGTCGGCTGGTGTGACGCCGAAGGCAACGGAGAGTGGGTAGTGACCATCCGCTGCGCGACATTACGGAAAAACCAGGTGCGTCTGTTTGCAGGCGCAGGGATCGTCCCGGCCTCTTCACCGGTGGGGGAATGGCGTGAAACCGGCGTCAAACTTTCCACCATGTTGAACGTTTTTGGATTGCATTAAGGAGCGATGATGAGCATTCCTTTCACTCGGTGGCCTGACGAATTTGCCCGTCGGTACCGCGAAAAAGGCTACTGGCAGGATCTGCCGCTGACGGATATTTTGACCCGCCATGCAGAAAGCGACCATACGGCGGTCATCGAGGGTGAGCGCCAGTTGAGCTATCGTGAACTGAACCAGGCGGTGGATAACCTCGCCTGTACGCTGCGCCGTCAGGGGATCAAATCCGGCGAAACCGCGCTGGTACAACTGGGCAACGTGGCGGAGTTGTATATCACGTTCTTTGCGCTGCTGAAGCTTGGCATCGCGCCCGTGCTTGCGCTGTTCAGTCATCAACGCACCGAACTTACCGCGTATACGACGCAGATCGAGCCCGCGCTGCTGATTGCCGATCGTCAGCACGCGCTGTTTGCCGACAATGATTTTCTGAATACGTTTATTGCTCAGCATAATTCTATTCGCGTGGTGCATCTGCTCAATGACAGTGGCGAGCACTGCCTGCAAGCGGCGATAAACCAGCCGGCAGACGCGTTTACTGCTACGCCATCGCCTGCGGATGAGGTGGCGTACTTCCAGCTCTCTGGCGGCACGACCGGGACGCCGAAGCTGATCCCGCGAACCCACAACGACTATTACTACAGCGTGCGTCGTAGTAATGAAATCTGTCACTTCACCGCCGATACGCGTTTTTTATGCGCCATCCCTGCTGCGCATAACTACGCCATGAGTTCACCCGGATCGCTGGGCGTATTTCTGGCGGGGGGAACGGTCGTACTGGCCGCGGACCCGAGCGCCACGCTGTGCTTCCCGCTGATTGAAAAACATCAGATCAACGCGACGGCGCTGGTGCCGCCAGCGGTCAGCCTGTGGTTACAGGCGATTAATGAATGGGGCAGCAATGCGCAGCTGGCTTCGCTGAAGCTGTTGCAGGTTGGTGGTGCGCGCCTCTCTGCATCCCTGGCGGCGCGGATCCCAGCCGAAATAGGCTGCCAGTTGCAGCAGGTTTTCGGCATGGCGGAAGGTTTAGTGAACTATACCCGTCTCGACGACAGCCCGGAGCGGGTAATCAATACCCAGGGGCGTCCGATGTGTCCGGATGATGAAGTGTGGGTGGCAGATGCCGACGGCAACCCGCTGCCACAAGGGGAAACGGGACGGCTAATGACGCGTGGTCCCTATACCTTCCGCGGTTATTACAAAAGCCCGCAGCATAACGCCAGCGCATTTGACGACAACGGTTTTTACTGCTCAGGCGATCTGATCGCCATCGACGAGGATGGCTACATCACCGTTCAGGGACGAGAGAAAGATCAGATCAACCGTGGCGGCGAGAAGATTGCCGCGGAAGAGATCGAAAACCTGTTACTGCGTCATCAGGCGGTGATCCATGCGGCGCTGGTCAGTATGGAAGACGAGCTGCTGGGGGAGAAAAGCTGCGCGTATCTGGTGGTGAAAGAACCGCTGCGCGCGGTACAGGTGCGCCGCTTTCTGCGTGAGCAGGGCGTCGCTGAATTCAAGTTACCGGACCGGGTGGAAACCGTTGAGTCGCTGCCTTTGACCCCGGTGGGTAAAGTCGATAAAAAACAATTACGTCAGTGGCTGGCAACACGTTCGGCCTGAAGGAGAACACGCAATGGCAATTCCTAAACTGCAGGCTTACGCGCTGCCAACCGCGCTCGATATTCCGGTCAATAAGGTCAACTGGACGTTCGAGCCGGACCGTGCAGCGCTGCTGATCCACGATATGCAGGACTACTTCGTCAGCTTCTGGGGTGAAAACTGTCCGATGATGGAACAGGTGATCGCCAATATCGCCGCGCTGCGCAACTACTGTAAAGCCCATAATATTCCGGTTTATTACACCGCACAGCCGAAAGATCAGAGCGATGAAGATCGTGCCCTGCTTAACGACATGTGGGGGCCCGGACTGACACGCTCACCAGAGCAGCAAAAAGTGGTTGCCGCGCTGGCGCCGGATGAAGCCGATAATGTACTGGTGAAATGGCGTTACAGCGCGTTTCACCGTTCGCCGCTGGAACTGATGCTGAAAGAAACCGGTCGCGATCAGCTGATTATCACCGGGGTATATGCACACATTGGTTGCATGACCACCGCGACGGACGCTTTTATGCGCGATATCAAGCCGTTCATGGTAGCGGACGCGCTGGCCGACTTTAGCCGTGAAGAACACCTGATGTCGCTGAAGTATGTTGCGGGACGTTCAGGTCGCGTCGTAATGACTCAGGAGTTGTTGCCCGCGCCGGTACCAACCAGCAAAGAGGAACTGCGCGCGCTGATTTTACCGCTGCTCGATGAGTCCGATGAACCGATGGATGACGAGAACCTGATCGATTACGGTCTCGACTCGGTACGGATGATGGCGCTGGCAGCACGCTGGCGGAAAGTGCATGGTGATATCGACTTCGTGATGCTGGCGAAAAACCCGACCATTGATGCCTGGTGGGCGCTACTCTCTCGCGAGGTGCGCTGATGGCTGGATTCGATTATCACGGCAAAACGGTGTGGGTCACCGGCGCAGGTAAAGGCATTGGTTATGCCACGGCGCTGGCGTTTGTTGAGGCCGGAGCACAGGTCACGGGCTTCGATCGTGAGTTCACTTTGCAGAATTACCCGTTTGTTACCGAGGTGATGGATGTGGCGGATGCCGGACAGGTAGCTGAGGTCTGTCAGCGCCTGCTGGTGCAAACCGACCGGCTGGACGTGCTGGTGAATGCTGCCGGGATTTTACGCATGGGCGCGACCGACGCGCTGAGTCCGCACGACTGGCAGCAGACGTTTGCAGTTAACGTTGGTGGTGCTTTTAATCTGTTCCAGCAGACGATGGCGCAGTTTCGCCATCAGCGGGGTGGGGCGATAGTGACCGTGGCTTCAGACGCCGCGCATACGCCACGTATAGGCATGAGCGCCTATGGGGCGTCGAAGGCGGCGCTGAAAAGTCTGGCGCTGACCGTCGGGCTGGAACTGGCGGGCAGCGGAGTGCGCTGTAATCTGGTGTCGCCAGGATCAACGGATACTGACATGCAGCGCACGCTGTGGGTCAGTGATGATGCGGAACAGCAGCGCATTCGCGGCTTTGGTGAGCAGTTTAAGCTCGGTATTCCTTTAGGCAAAATTGCCCGACCGCAGGAGATCGCTAACACCATTCTGTTCCTTGCCTCCGATCTGGCCAGCCACATTACGTTGCAGGACATCGTGGTGGACGGCGGCTCTACGCTGGGAGCGTAACGATGATCTGGAAACGTCATTTCACGCTTGATGAACTGAACGCCACCAGTCAGAACACGATGGTGGCGCATCTGGGTATTATCTATACCCGACTTGGTGACGACGTGCTGGAAGCCGAAATGCCGGTGGATACCCGCACACACCAGCCCTTTGGTTTACTGCACGGCGGAGCCTCAGCGGCGCTGGCCGAAACGTTAGGCTCAATGGCGGGTTATCTGATGACCCGCGACGGGCAATGCGTGGTTGGGACAGAACTGAATGCCACTCATCACCGGGCGGTTTCGCAGGGTAAGGTGCGCGGTGTCTGCCAGCCGCTGCATCTGGGGCGTCAAAGCCAGAGCTGGGAAATCGTGGTGTTTGATGAGCAAGGGCGGCGTTGCTGTACTTGCCGACTGGGAACCGCAGTGTTGGGCTGAGCACGCTTAATGTTATGTGATTGCAGCGTTAACGGGTGAATGGAGTGATCCAGTTAACAATGCAATGTAAATAGTCGGTGATACTTCAGGTTTATTGGGTTGTCAGGTTGTTAAAACCAGAAAAGATGTTATAGAAACAAAATGTAACATCTCTCTTCTCTGGAACACGCAAACGGATAACAACCATGAATAAATCAGGGAAATACCTCATCTGGACAGTGCTCTCGGTAATGGGTGCCTTTGCTCTGGGTTATATTGCGCTAAACCGTGGGGAACAGATCAACGCACTGTGGATAGTCGTGGCGTCGGTCTGTGTCTATCTTATTGCCTATCGTTTTTACGGTCTGTACATCGCCAAAAATGTGCTGGCGGTTGACCCGACGCGGATGACGCCTGCAGTACGCCATAACGACGGGCTCGACTACGTCCCCACCGATAAAAAAGTCTTGTTTGGTCACCATTTTGCGGCGATTGCCGGCGCGGGTCCGTTAGTCGGGCCGGTTCTGGCGGCGCAAATGGGCTATTTGCCGGGCATGATTTGGCTGCTGGCTGGCGTGGTTTTAGCCGGGGCGGTACAGGATTTCATGGTGCTCTTCGTGTCGACGCGTCGCGATGGCCGCTCGCTGGGTGAACTGGTCAAAGAAGAGATGGGCCCAACCGCAGGGGTGATTGCGCTGGTGGCCTGTTTCATGATCATGGTGATTATCCTTGCGGTGTTGGCGATGATCGTGGTGAAAGCGCTGACCCACAGTCCGTGGGGAACCTACACCGTCGCGTTTACGATTCCGCTGGCGATCTTTATGGGTATCTATCTGCGCTATCTGCGTCCGGGTCGTATCGGCGAAGTGTCGGTTATCGGTCTGGTGTTCCTCGTGTTTGCGATTATTTCCGGCGGCTGGGTCGCGGAAAGTCCTACCTGGGCGCCGTACTTTGACTTCACTGGGGTTCAGTTAACCTGGATGCTGGTGGGTTACGGCTTCGTGGCGGCGGTACTGCCGGTGTGGCTGCTGCTGGCGCCGCGTGACTACCTCTCAACCTTCCTGAAAATCGGGACCATTGTTGGTCTGGCGGTTGGCATTTTGATCATGCGTCCAACGCTGACGATGCCTGCGCTGACTAAATTCGTCGATGGTACCGGGCCGGTGTGGACAGGTAACCTGTTCCCGTTCCTGTTTATCACTATCGCCTGTGGCGCCGTTTCGGGTTTCCACGCGCTGATCTCCTCCGGCACGACGCCGAAGATGCTGGCAAACGAAGGTCAGGCTTGCTTCATTGGCTACGGCGGTATGCTGATGGAATCGTTTGTCGCCATCATGGCGCTGGTTTCTGCCTGCATCATCGATCCGGGCGTCTACTTCGCTATGAACAGCCCAATGGCCGTGCTGGCGCCTGCCGGCACGGCGGATGTGGTGGCGTCTGCCGCTCAGGTGGTCAGCAGTTGGGGCTTTGCGATTACGCCGGACACGCTGCATCAGATTGCTAACGAGGTGGGTGAGCAGTCGATTATCTCCCGTGCGGGTGGTGCGCCTACGCTGGCGGTGGGCATGGCCTATATCCTGCACGGCGCGCTGGGTGGGATGATGGATGTGGCCTTCTGGTATCACTTCGCCATTCTGTTCGAAGCGCTGTTTATTCTGACGGCGGTCGATGCGGGGACGCGTGCCGCGCGCTTCATGTTGCAGGATCTGCTGGGTGTCGTTTCTCCAGGCCTTAAACGTACGGACTCATTGCCTGCCAACCTGCTGGCGACCGCACTGTGCGTGCTGGCGTGGGGCTACTTCCTGCATCAGGGCGTGGTGGATCCGTTAGGCGGCATTAACACCCTGTGGCCGCTGTTTGGTATCGCTAACCAGATGCTGGCAGGTATGGCACTGATGCTCTGCGCGGTTGTCCTGTTCAAGATGAAACGTCAGCGTTATGCGTGGGTGGCGTTGGTGCCGACTGCATGGTTGCTGATTTGTACCCTGACGGCGGGCTGGCAGAAATCCTTCAGCCCGGATACAAAAGTGGGCTTCCTGGCGATTGCCAATAAGTTCCAGGCGATGATCGACAGCGGCAATATCCCGCCGCAGTACACGGAATCGCAACTGGCGCAACTGGTGTTTAACAACCGTCTGGATGCGGGCCTGACTATCTTCTTCATGGTGGTGGTCGTGGTACTGGCACTGTTCTCCATTAAGACGGCGCTCGCCGCTCTCAAAGAGGACAAGCCGACGGCAAAAGAGACGCCGTATGAGCCGATGCCGGAAAATGTGGAAGAGATCGTTGCGCAGGCCAAAGGCGCGCACTAACGTGTAATTATGCCCCTCTCCCGATCGGGAGAGGGGATTTTCTGACAGGTGGTAATGATGTTTGATACGCTTTCGAAAGCCGGGAAATATCTGGGCCAGGCCGCGAAACTCATGATTGGCGTGCCGGACTATGACAACTATGTCGAGCATATGCGGATCACCCATCCGGATCAGACGCCTATGACCTATGAGGAGTTTTTCCGTGAGCGTCAGGATGCGCGCTATGGCGGAAAGGGCGGGGCGCGCTGCTGTTGAACTCAAGGATCTTCGGGCCGGATAAGCACGTCATCCGGCATAATCAGGTTATTTCACCGTCCACGCTTTTGAAAACCGACGACTGGCAAACAGCTCCTGAAGACCGTTGATCTGTTTCAGGCGCAGGACTTCGTCCTCGTCCATCCCCAGTTCCTTACCGATTTTTTCGTCTTCCCATCCCAGTAATGCCAGTTCACGTACGATCTCTGACATCGCGTGGATCTGATGACGGCCACGAGCACGGTTATGGCGAATAGTTGCTGCCATGCGGTCATGCCGCTCCCCTTCCAGACAAGTAATGGGTAAATAGCCTTTGAGACGGGATTTAAGCGAGGCTTTGCTTTTCCCCAGTTCATGGCGGTGAAAACCGTCGACGATCTCATACTCTTCCGGACTGGATTGGGTGGCAACAATGGGTTGGGTAAAGCCATCCGCCTCAATGGATTTCAGCAGCAGCTTTTTCTCCGGTGGTGCGACGTTATTAGGATTGTAATCGTTAGGCGAAATGCGATCGTTTTTTATCCATAGCACACAGTCAACCGGCTCGTTGCGAAATGGACTGACGCTGTGAATCGCCTTTCTGAACTCATTGATGGCTTTAATTCTTTCGTCATCAGATAAGCCAGAAAGATAGCTAAGAAGGTCCTGAGTTAATCGTTGTTGCATAAAATTCCCCATTCCTTGCGTTTCGCTTTCATGCGTTCGCTATAACGCTGGTAACTTTTCGGTTTAGTTGGGCTGAAAGAGAGCGCCCGACACCAGTAATCATTGTTCAATAACACTTTGCAGATGCGTCGCCAGGAGGGAATATCTTTTGAACCGATATCACCCGTCTGCGTTTGCGGGATCTCACCGAGGCCGTTTTTTTTGTACCACTGTAAATAGACGGCGATTTTGTTGCGGTAATGCTCTGCCGTGGAGATGGGCATGCTGAGCAGTAACAGCATGGCGTAGTCCTGCCAGCTCAAGTGATCGGGCTTGAGAATTTTTCGATGGCCATAGAAGTGATTATCCTGCCCGGCGTAGATCCCGCCGCTCCTGACGCCACTCACGCGCTCGCACATCGCGGCCCATCTTTCCGGTTCAACAACATGATAGAGCCATAATCCCTGGCGCTGTTCAGGGCCAAATGGTTCACAAATACGCATGTAACGGGCCGGAACACCGGCCTGATACATCAGGTTGTAGAGCGGATTACAGGGCAAATTGGTGCGACCAAACCAGGTCCAGATATCGGCTGTTTTCCAGTCATACAATGGATAGATATACCAGGTATGTCCGCCTGGTGCGGCGGTCGTCCAGGGTTTGTCATCGGCAAAACGCTGTTTACGTAAACTGGCGATTGCCACAAAACGGTTATAGGATTCATCGGCCCGAATCCCGATCATCATCGCTGCCGGGCGTTTATTCGAAAACCAGTCGGCAAATTCACGTACAAACTGTTCGAAGGTCATGCCGGATTGATAGAAGGGAAAATAACCCGGATCGGTGATGGCGTCTGGCGGCGGTTGACGAACCCACTGGGCATTGGGTTCCCAACACTGCCATTCAGGCTGAAACTGTGACAGTGAGTTTTGGGTGGTGAGCGGAAGGGCAACCCAATAGAAATGGTCGATGACATCGGCATACATTTCGCGCAGCGCGGTAATATAGCTAATGGTACAGGAAAATTGCGCTTCCCAGTCAATGAACAACACATTGATTTTTTTGTGTAGCTTACGGGCAATATTGGCCGTCAGATGTAACATCAAGCCAGAATCTTTACCACCGGAAAAGGAGACGCATACGCGGGGAAGATTTTCGAGAGTCCAGGTGATGCGTTCTTCAGCGGCTTCAAGAACATTTTGGTTTAATGATATTTTATAAACGGACATGTATCGCTTATCCTTAAACGTTAAAGTCATTCGCCTGAAATAGATATCCCTCTATAATATAAGACTTTTTTGGGAGCGTGCAATACTTAAATAAATTCAATGAATTAATTAAATTATCTTACATATATCCGTTTTGAATATATTTTAATTGATATTACATGCTTGCTATACAAGCTGGTGTGGTTAAAAACAAAGGGTTTTTGCAAAGAAATGTTTCTTTCTGATTTGAGTGTTACTTAAGTAAAGCTTAAATGACGAAGTGATTTTTACAACATGTTATGAGAAATATTCAGGGTAATTATATCTAATGGCATATAATTACCCGTAGTACTTATGGATGTGTCATCATGGCATCCAGTTGCGCTTTTTCAGGCAAGCCAACGACCTGCTGAAGAACGTTATCTTTATTCATATAATAAATTGCGGGCGTGACGTTTGCGCCTAAATCATCCATGATTTTCTGGTTCATATTGAGGATTTTCATGTGTGCCGGAGAAATCGCTTTGGGTACCGTGAGCGCCATTTTTCCGCCAGAGGCTTCATAATCATGCCAGGTTTTTGCCGGATCGTTCGATGCCAGAATGGCAGCAGCGGTAGCTGGGCTCTCTGGTTTGATGACGCCGACGAGTAGCGTTCGCAATTGGACTTTGCCGGACTCCACCCATGGCCGAGCCTGTTGCCAGAACTGTTTGCAGTACGGACAGAAAGGATCAGCAAAAACATACAGCACCACCGGAGCCTCTTTTTTGCCATCGAGAAGCCAGTCGGCTTTTTCCATGCGCTGCCACATTTCCCGTCCGGCAGGCGCATAGATTTCTTTCTCTATCAACTGATTGCTCAGGTTTTCGCCTTTTTCATTGTACATGTAGCCTGAAATGGCCTGCTTGCCATCAGGCGTCAGGTAGATAGTGACCCCCATATCCTGATATTTACCAAGATAGCCTTTCATCCCGCCGGGCGCATCGAACGACTTTATAATGGTAATCCCTTGTTTTTCTATCGCTTTAACGGGCGCAGGCAGGTCTTCGGCCCAGGCAAAAAGAGGGAGCAGGGAGAGCAAAAGCGTACGTTTTAACATCATTTATCCTTATAAATCAGAGCGATTGCGAGAACGGTGGGGAAACCTATCACAGCCATAGATAAGACCTCAGGCTGGAACGTTGCCCTTTGAGGAGTGGGGTGGTGTAATCATTCTCGCTGTTACAGCCTTTGTTAAGGTAATGTAGAGCGCAACACATAGCCAGTTTCACTGGCGCTGAAGTTACCCACGGGTAGTTCAGGTAACGGGGCTGCCTGCAAAGGTGGCCCTTTTTACTTTGCGTCGTAGCACGTTCACAACGTTGAATTGAGAGGTTTGTTAGCTAACGCTTATTGATTTGATAAAGGAAACGCATTAGCCCTGTCAGTCAATCTTCGGTAACTTATCTCTCAACGAAAACATGGAGGAAGTACAGATGTCTTTGATTAATACCAAAATTAAACCTTTTAAAAACCAGGCGTTCAAAAACGGTGAATTCATCGAAGTGACCGAGAAAGATACCGAAGGCCGCTGGAGCGTCTTCTTCTTCTATCCGGCTGACTTTACCTTCGTATGCCCGACCGAACTGGGTGACGTTGCAGACCATTACGAAGAACTGCAGAAGCTGGGCGTAGACGTTTACTCCGTCTCTACCGACACCCACTTTACCCACAAAGCATGGCACAGCAGCTCCGACACCATCGCCAAAATCAAATATGCGATGATCGGCGACCCGACTGGCGCCCTGACCCGTAACTTCGACAACATGCGTGAAGACGAAGGTCTGGCAGACCGCGCAACGTTCGTTGTTGACCCGCAGGGTATCATCCAGGCGATCGAAGTTACCGCTGAAGGTATCGGCCGTGATGCTTCTGACCTGCTGCGTAAAATCAAAGCCGCTCAGTATGTTGCTTCTCACCCAGGCGAAGTGTGCCCGGCTAAGTGGAAAGAAGGCGAAGCGACGCTGGCTCCATCCCTTGATCTGGTCGGTAAAATCTAAAAATTCCGGCGTTTTTCATGCCACAGGTGTGTTGGCTGCGCTTATTCATCCCGGTCACTTACTTATGTAAGCTCCCGGGGATTCATAAGATTGCCGCCTTCCTGTGACAAGGAATACAGGGAATTTACCTCACATACGGGTGCTTATGGGTGCCCGTTTTATTCAGCACCATGACGCAAGTTGTATTAATGCAGACTCAGCCAAATCAGCTTGCATGATGATGTTTTCAGAGAGGGAAGAACAATGCTCGACACAAATATGAAAACCCAGCTCAAGGCTTATCTTGAGAAACTGACGAAACCTGTTGAGCTGATTGCGACGCTGGATGACAGCGCTAAATCGGCGGAAATCAAGGAACTGCTGGCTGAAATCGCTGGACTGTCAGAGAAAGTCACCTTTAAAGAAGACAACAGCCTGTCGGTGCGCAAACCCTCTTTCCTGATCACCAATCCGGGTTCAACGCAGGGGCCGCGTTTTGCAGGTTCTCCGCTGGGACACGAATTTACGTCGCTGGTTCTGGCGCTGTTGTGGACCGGTGGACACCCGTCAAAAGAAGCGCAGTCTCTGCTCGAGCAGATCCGCGATATTGACGGCGATTTTGAATTTGAAACGTATTACTCACTCTCCTGCCATAACTGCCCTGACGTGGTACAGGCACTGAACCTGATGGCGGTGCTGAACCCGCGTATCAAACATACGGCGATTGATGGCGGCACGTTCCAGAACGAGATCACTGAGCGTAACGTGATGGGCGTACCGGCTGTCTACGTTAACGGGAAAGAGTTTGGTCAGGGTCGGATGACGCTGACGGAAATCGTGGCGAAAGTGGATACTGGCGCTGAAAAACGCGCCGCAGAAGAGCTGAGCCAGCGTGATGCTTATGATGTTCTGATTGTCGGTTCCGGTCCTGCGGGTGCAGCCGCAGCGGTTTACTCCGCACGTAAAGGGATTCGTACCGGCCTGATGGGTGAGCGTTTTGGCGGCCAGGTACTCGATACTGTGGATATCGAAAACTACATCTCTGTCCCGAAAACGGAAGGGCAGAAGTTGGCTGGTGCACTGAAGGCGCACGTCGATGATTATGACGTGGATGTCATCGACAGCCAGAGCGCCAGCAAACTGGTGCCAGCGGCCAGCGAAGGCGGTCTGCATCAGATTGAAACCGCTTCCGGTGCGGTACTGAAAGCGCGCAGCATTATCATTGCTACCGGTGCGAAATGGCGCAACATGAACGTTCCGGGCGAAGATCAGTATCGTACCAAAGGCGTCACCTATTGCCCGCACTGCGATGGTCCGCTGTTTAAAGGCAAGCGTGTGGCGGTGATCGGCGGCGGTAACTCCGGCGTAGAAGCGGCGATTGATCTCGCAGGGATTGTGGAACACGTGACCCTGCTGGAATTTGCCCCGGAAATGAAGGCGGACCAGGTACTGCAGGACAAAGTTCGCAGCCTGAAAAACGTCGATATTATTCTGAACGCGCAGACGACAGAAGTGAAAGGCGATGGCACGAAAGTGGTTGGTCTGGAATACCGCGACCGTGTGAGCGGCGACGTTCACAACGTTGAACTGGCGGGGATCTTCGTCCAGATTGGCCTGTTGCCAAACACCACCTGGCTGGAAGGGGCGATTGAACGCAACCGGATGGGTGAAATCATCATCGACGCGAAATGCGAAACCAGTGTGAAGGGCGTATTTGCGGCGGGCGACTGCACCACCGTACCGTACAAGCAGATTATCATCGCGACCGGCGAAGGGGCGAAAGCTTCCCTGAGCGCCTTTGATTACCTGATTCGTACGAAGACGGCATAAAAAAAGAAAGTAAGACTACACCTGCAAAATGAAAGAGGTGCCGACTGGCACCTCTTTTTTTGTCAGTCATCAGATGATTAACGCACAACCAGTACCGGCAGCGTGGCATGACGTACCACACTTGAGGCATTAGAACCCAGCAGGTGTGTGGTAATTGACGGATTACGTGAACCAATGACCACTACGTCAGCATTCAGTTCTTCACCCAGCTCATTGACCACGTCACGGACGCTGCCAAAGCGGACATGCTGCTTAATACGGGAAGGATCGATACTGAAGTGACCGACCATCGTTTGCAGTCGGGTTTCGGCTTCATGCTGTAAGTGTTCTTCAAAACGACGAACGTCGGCGGCGAAGCGATGCAGACTCAGGCTGGCAGAACCAGGCAGCACATGCAAAAGATGAATGACGCCATCCTGCTGCGCCAGAAATTCAGCGTGGCGAATCGCCTTATCGCTGAGTTCCATTTCAAAAACATCAACCGGCATAATGATTGTCTTATACATACCCGTTTCTCCCTGTTAATTAATACTTAAATCATTCAAGCATATAATAATAATTCTGTCTGCTTTCTGCAGGGTATTTTTCACATGTGCGGCGATTCCTTGTTCATTCGCTACCAGTGATTCTCCAGGTAAAGCACGGCGCCGACGATGATCGCCGCCATAATGAAGAATCCCAGTAATATGCTGAATGTATCGTTCATGACCGCACCTGCCAATGAAACCGATTCAGTGTGGACGAGTCAGGAGAAAGGCGAACCAGGAAGAAAGGGTGATTTTACGGAAGATGCCGGAAAGAGGATGCGAGTGCATCCTCTGGGTAAAGCGGAAAGTCGCTTATGCAGATGGGATTAACGCAGGAAGTCGCCAGCAGCTTCTGGCTGGTATTCCAGCTCCAGCACTTCGAGGTGGGTGGATACGCCGCCCGGAAGTTCCCAGTGAATGGTGTCGCCCACACGCACGCCCAACAGCGCTGCTCCCACTGGCGCCATCACTGAAAGTTGCGTACTGCTGTCGGTCATCGCCGTAGGATAAACCAACGTGCGCACGCGAATTTCGCCATCGCTCAGATTGCGGAATTTAACACGACTGTTCATGGTCACGACGTCATGCGGCATGGTCTCTGGCGAACACATTTGGGCACGATCCAGCTCGGCATTTAACGCGTCGGCAATGGGTAAATCTGCATACGCGGGTTGCTCCAGTAAGCGATCGATGCGTTCTGCATCAAGGTCGTTAATGATGATAGTTGGTCTGGACATTTTTACTCCATGTCGTCAGTACTGCGTTTTGCCGCAGGTAATATTCCCAAAAGAAAACCCTCACCGTCTGGCGGCAAGGGTTTAACTCTCCCGATGATACTGAGACTTACCCTGGGTTTGAAGTGATTTAGTTCACATTCGGGTAAATAGCTAAAAAAGCATCGCTGGTATGAATTTTATTCGATAAACGTGATCGTTCTCAAATTTGCATTATGCTTTTTAAGCGCGCGCCGCGAGCGCGTCACTTTCTCAGCGTTCCGCTACAGGAGATCTCATGAGCCAGTACGACAAAATTACTCTCAAAGATGGCAGCTATCTGTATTTTAAGGACTGGGGTGATCGCAGTGGACAGCCCATTGTCTTCAGCCACGGCTGGCCGTTAACGGCAGATGCCTTTGAAGATCAAATGCTTTTTCTGGGGTCGAAAGGATATCGGGTGATCGCCCACGACAGGCGCGGGCATGGACGTTCCGCGCAACCGTGGGAGGGGCACACGATGGATCAGTATGCCGACGATCTGGCTGAACTGACCGCACACCTGAACCTGCAAAATGCGGTGCACGTCGGTCACTCGACGGGCGGTGGCGAAGTGGCGCGTTATATTGGGCGACACGGGACGCAGCGCGTGGCGAAAGCGGTATTGATTGGGGCGGTGACGCCTATCATGGTGAAAACGGATTTCAACCCAAACGGCGTGCCAAAAGAGGTGTTCGACGGTATCCGTGAAGGCGTTGTCAATGACCGTGCCGCCTTTTTCTATGAACTCACTGCCGCCTTCTACGGCTATAACCGTCCGGGAGCGAAAGAGTCGAAAGCCGTGCGCGAGAGTTTTGTTGAGCAGGGATTACAGGGCTCAATAAAAGCGCTGTACGACTGCATCAAGGCGTTCTCGGAAACAGATCTGCGCGAAGACTTGCGCAAAATGACCATTCCGACGCTGGTCATTCATGGCGATGACGATCAGATTGTCCCGCTTGAAACCTGCGGCAAAGTGGCGGCGGAAATCTTGCCCGACGCGCAACTGAAGGTCTACGCGGGCGGTTCCCACGGCATCTGCACCACCCATAAGCAGCAGATAAATCAGGATCTGCTCAACTTTATTCAGTCGTAATCTTTAACGGATTGCTCTACGCTGATCCTCTTCCATCAGGGGGATGAGCGGAGCGCATTTCGTGCTTCGCCGACGTTAAATTCATCAGAGAATACTATGTATTTCTATCAACCCTCGCAGGGACACGGCCTGCCGCACGACCCGCTGAATGCCATTGTTGGCCCCAGGCCAATTGGCTGGATCGCTTCTCAGGACACCGCTGGCCGGGATAATCTGGCGCCTTATAGCTTCTTTAACTGTTTCAATTATCATCCGCCCATTATCGGTTTTGCCAGCACTGGCTGGAAAGACAGCGTGCGTAACATCATGGAAACCGGAGAGTTTGTCTGGAACCTGACCACCCGAGAATTAGCCAGCGCGATGAATGAAACCTCTGCCAGTCTGCCGCATGGCGAAGATGAATTTTTCGCTGCCGGTCTGACGAAGGCGGAAAGTCGGCTGGTAAAAGTGCCACGCGTTGCGCAAAGCCCGGTGAATTTTGAATGTCGCCTGTCGCAGAGTATTCAACTGACGACCGCGCAAGGTGAAGCCATCGAAACCTGGCTGATCCTCGGTGAAGTTGTCGGGATTCATATTGCCGAAACGCTGTTGGAAGAGGGGATTTACCAGACCGCAAAAGCACAGCCCGTGCTGCGTGCTGGCGGCCCTACGGCCTACTATGCGATCAGCGAGTCGCACCGTTTTGATCTGGTGCGCCCGGATGCGCGTGCGAAACGTTGATTTTTGACCCGGCGCGGATTTCACGTCGGGTCAAAAGATCAGTAACCTACTTTGTCGATGACGAACTCCTTACCACAGTTTCCCGGATGGGGTTGCGGAGCAAACGAGTCGGCGGAGAGCGGCGCGTTAATGGCACTGGCCTTCAGCGAGAACTGGATCTCCGTCAGATAAGCCGGATTGCCGTGACAACTCAGTTTTACTGCTTTGACGGCCTCTTTTCCCCAGCGTTGGGCCACCGCTGCATCGAAGGCGCGGCGACTGACGCTCTTACCGTAATTCTCGCCCAGAAATGCCCCTAATTCGCTGGCCTTGATCTCTTTGTTCAACCGCACCATGGTGCCGAAGTATGCATCCGGGTCGAAGCCAAAACAGGCGCCGTGTTTCGCGTATTCATAGCGTTCGAGGCAAGAACGTCCGCCTGCTCCTGGCATAACGTCACTGAGTTTCGCGGCGGTTTCCAGCGAAAGTCCTGTTTCTGGCGCAGAACATTTGCGACTGGCACGAGCTTCCGGCAGGTTAGGGATCGGACGCGTGGCGCAGCCAAAGCGCATCCAGCGGCGTTCATCGACTCCGCGTGAAGCGACCGATTTCGGTAATCCTGGCCACAATCCGTGAACGGTCAGAAAATCGACTTTGTTGGCGGTCTCTTTTTGCAGGCGACACTCGTCAGGTTCACGGCGGTCCCGATCGTGCTGGCTCTGACAGAAGCCTGTCTGCCAGGAGAGCGCCAGCACATAACGGTCAAAGTCACCGTACTGCGTTGCCTGTAATTCGTTGGCGGTTGCGGTAGAAAGGGGGAGGAGTGGGGCGGCGAGCCACACCCATTTTTGCCAGGTCGGTTTCATGATGATTCTGAACTTATATAAAATCTGAATAGTATCTATTTAACCATAAAAAAAGCCCGCGAGGTGTCTTTACCCTGCGGGCCTTGATCCATTCAGTGTTTTACGTCAGAACTAGTTCCACATCGCCAGAATCGGCCAGCCAACCAGCAACAGCATCGCAATGTAAATCACCCCGAAGATGGCGCCAAGACGCCAGTAGTCTTTGGATTTAACATAGCCGCAGCCGTAGATAATGACCCCTGGGCCTGTTGCGTAAGGCGTCAGACAGCCCATGATCCCGATGGACAGCACCAGCAGGATACACAGATGTTCCATCGGCACGCCTGGGATTCCTTTACCGACCGCCAGAATCACCGGCAGCATGGTAGCCGTGTGCGCCGACAGGCTGGCAAACAGGTAGTGGGCAAAGTAGAACACCAGCACCAGCACAATTACCGTCGCGTTAGGCGAGAACCCTTCCAGATGGGTGCTCATAGTACTGGCGAACCAGTCAATAAAACCGGAGCGGGTTAAACCGTTTGCCATGACCACGAGGGTGGCAAGGTTCACCAGCGTGTTCCAGGCGCTGTTGTATTTGGTAATGTCTTTCCACGGCACCACATGCAGCGCCAGCATCAGTGAAACGGCTAACAAACCGACGGCGGTGGCGTCGATCATTTCACCGCCAAAGACCCATAACCCTAAGCTCAACAGAACCAGACCGATCAGCGTCCACTCTTTACGCGTCAAGGTACCCATAGTTTTGAGTTCGTCACCCGCCCACGCGGCGACTTCCGCACTGTGTGTGATTTCAGGCTTGTAGAGAACATACGAGAGCCACGGCGCAACGATCAGCAAAATGATACCGACCGGCAGGAAGCCCAGGAACCACTGCAGCCAGCTAATCTGCACACCGGCGATTTTGCTGACAAATTCCAGACCCAGTACGTTTGGCGCAGCACCCGTAACGAACATCGAAGAACTCAGACTGGTACTGATGACCATCATCCACATCAGGTAACCGCCGATACGACGTGCGGACGGATCGTTCGGGAACGATTTAAACAGCGGCGGCAGGTTTTTGATTACCGGGAACACGGTGCCCCCGGTACGGGCGGTGTTAGATGGCGTAAACGGCGCCAGCATAATATCGATGATGACAATCGCATAGCCCAGCGTCAGGGTGCGTTTGCCCATGAATTTCACCAGGAACAGCGCGATACGACGGCCAAGCCCCGTAACTTCGTAGCCCAACGCGAAGATAAACGCACCGAACACCAGCCAGACGGTGGTACTGGAGAACCCCGCCAGACCCCATTTCAGCGCCTGTTTACCGGCATCGAATGCCGGGTCCGCCAGCTCTTTGGCATCAAAGAGCAGGTAGTTGCTACCAATGACGCAGATGGTCACGGCGATAAAGCTGATCGCGGTAGCCGGAATCGGCTCCAGGATCATACCGACGATCATCGCCACGAAAACGGCGAAGTAATGCCATGCCTGCGGGGGCATGCCGTCCGGGACAGGGATAAGAAACATGACACCCATGACGACCAGGGGAGCCAACAACTTCCATATACTATCTTTCGATAAAGACATAAGTGATTCTCCGGAAAGGATCTTTTCAATAATTGTGTAAATGTTTAACTTGAGAAATCTGGGCTAAAAACCACGTGACGATCAGCAGGTCGGCACTGCCGCCAGGGCTGAGATTGCGTTCAATGCAGTGGCTGTCGAACTGATGCAGATGATCGAGATCGGCGGGGGTTCGGATGCCCCCTTGTTGTAACAATGCGTTTGCCTGCTGCTGTATCCAGCGCAGTCCTGCCGCACCGCCGCGCGAGGCCACGTTGGTATCGCCGTTGCGCGCAATCAGCAGGAGTAAGGTGTCCAGCAGCGCCAGCTCGGGATCGCGTCCCTCGGCTAACAGGTCGCGATAGTGCGGAAGCGCATGGCGGATGACTAACGGATATCCCGCTTCGGCTTCGCCACGTGCGCCGGTTAACCCAAGTTGCTGATAAAGTCGCTGGCCTGCCGTGAGTTGTTGGTTGTTGTTGCGCAGTTCGCGCTCGGTCAGGCCGCGGCAAAAGTGGGCGGCGGTGGTACAGATCGTTTCCGGGGTGATGGGCTGCTGCTGTTGATGTAGTCGACCAATGGCGGCACACAGCAGACCGAGAGAAAAAATGCTGCCTTTATGGGTGTTCACACCCGCGGTGGCGCGAAACATGTCCCCTTCACAGGCCATACCTAACGGGCGTAAGCCGGTTAATACGGCATCGGCCGGCATCTGCGCACTGCATGCACCGTATTCAATAAAACGCGGAAGCCAGGCCTGAATCGCCAGCGCGCTGCGATGAAAATCCGTCAGCGACATGTCTTTATGCGCGCCGCAGTTCAGACGATCGACCAGCCCGGGTTTTGGCGACAGATTGACTTCCGTCAGCATTGCACGCCACGCCAGATGGCCGTATGCGTCAAACAGCGTACGAGGAAGAGCGGTCGTTTCAACGGGCATATTGGGAATCGGCAGCATGCAGCAGCGCCTCCATGTGGGCGATCAGATCGGAGAGCGTGTGAGTTTTCCCACGCGCGCATTCGGCAGCGCTCTGCTCGCACAGCAGGCAGCGGCGGGCGGGAAGGGCGAAATGACGGCGGGAGAGAATGTCGCCTCCGGGTGTGAGCACATCGATGTCCCACAAACGTCCCAGAGGATGGGTATGTTCGAGCTCAATGGTCGCGAGCTTGATGTCACGGGCCGGTGCCTCAATCGAGAGCATGCCTTCCGGCCCGCTGGCTGAGGCCAGTGCAGCCTGCTCCCTGATATGCCAGTCCGCCTGTGCCGCCAGCGTACGCAGCGCAGTCACGCCATGATTAAAGAGGCGACGGGTGAGCTCGCTGTCTTTAATCGGGCCAGGCGCTACCACGGTAAAGGAGACCAGTGGAATGGGATGGCGCGCTAGCCAGACGTGTTGCCGTGCTTGTCGCGCATCCCGGCTGACGAGCAGCTCGGGAATTGAAACGGCGTGGCGGGTGGCCTGTTCAGGGAGCAGGTGCATGGCTTATTCCTTCACCTGATGAACAACATCGATCACTGAACCGTCGCGATAGCGCACCACGGCAATCACACGGTCGGTGAATTCGATGGGACGGGGTTCACCAGTGAGCTGTTGCGCACGTTCACGCAGCCACTCGATGGAGACCACCTTCATCCCGGCTTCTTTCAGGCGTTCCGCCAGTTCCTGACGTGCCGGGTTAACCGCAATACCATGATCGGTAACCAGAATATCGACGCTGGAACCCGGCGTGACGCAGGTCAACACGTTATCCACCAGCGTCGGAATGCGACCCCGCACCAGCGGTGCGACGATGATTGACAACGCAGCGGCGACGGCGGTATCGCAGTGTCCGCCGGACGCGCCGCGAATGACGCCGTCAGAACCGGTCAGCACGTTGACGTTAAACTGGGTGTCGACTTCCAGCGCACTCAGCACGACCACATCCAGACGGTCAACGGAGGCGCCTTTTGAACCCCAGTTGGCATACTGGTTCGCGCTGATTTCAATGTGATTCGGGTTGCGCGCCAGTGACTCTGCGGCATTGCGGTCGAAGCTCTGTACGTCCAGCAGTTTGCGAATCAACCCTTTTTCATGCAGATCGACGATGGTGGCCGTGATACCGCCCAGCGCGAAGTCTGCGCGGATATCGCGGCGACGCATTTTGTCTTCCAAAAAGCGCGTGACTGCCAGTGAGGCGCCGCCAGTACCGGTTTGCAGTGAAAAACCTTCTTTGAAATAGCCGGAGTGGGCGATGACCTCTGCCGCGCTGCGGGCAATCAGCAGTTCGCGCGGGTTGGTGGTCATTCGGGTGGCGTCTGCTCCGATTTTATCGGCATCGCCGACCTGGTCTATCTGGACGATCAGATCAACCTGATCCTGGGTAATGCTGGCCGGGTTGTGCGGATAAGGCAGCAGTTGTTCCGTCAGTAGCACCACCTGTTTAGCGCTTTCAGCGTCAACGCGGGCATAGCCGAGTGAACCGCAGCAGGCTTTACCGGTGTAGCCGTTAGCGTTACCGAACGGATCGCAGGACGGGACGCCGAGGAAGGCCACATCAATGTTAAGTTCGCCGCTCTGAACCAGATGCACGCGGCCGCCGTGGGAGTGAACCTGAACGGGTTCGGCGAGCAGGCCGCGAGAGATCTCTTCTGCCAGCGGTCCGCGGAGACCGGAAGTGTAAATACGGTTAACGACGCCGTTACGGATATGGTCGACCAGCGGCGCGTGGCAATCGCTCAGGGAGCTGGAAGCTAGCGTCAGGTTTTTAAATCCCATGCTGGCGAGGGTTGCCATCACCAGGTTAATGGTCAGGTCGCCGCCGCGAAACGCATGGTGGAAGGAGATAGTCATGCCATCCTGCAAACCGGAACGGCGGATTGCCTCTTCCAGGCTGGCGCACAGTTTCTGGTCGCGCGGTTTCTGTTCCTGCAAGGCCTGCTTTGCGGCGCTGGTATAGGTGGAAAGGTCGCTTTCAGCCAGGCGGCTCCAGGCTGCTACCCGTTCCTGTCGTTGAGACTGTTCGTTTTTCTGGGTCATTGTTTTTGCCTTATTCTTCGCGGATGCCGGAAAGTTCTGCACGGGAGAGCACCAGACGTGCGCGCTCGATCACCGGGCTGTCGACCATCTTGCCGTTCAGGGAGACCACCCCGAGGCCTTCACGGGCGGCGGCTTCTGCGGCTTCCACGACCAGACGCGCGTGCGTCACTTCTTTTTGCGTCGGGGCATACAGGTTGTGCAGCAGGTCAATCTGGCGCGGGTTGATCAGCGATTTGCCGTCAAAACCCAGCTGTTTGATGTGGGCGGCTTCGTGCAGGAAGCCCGCTTCGTTGTTGGCATCGGAATAGACGGTATCGAAGGCCTGAATCCCGGCAGAGCGCGCGGCCTGCAAAATAGAACAACGGGCAAACAGTAATTCAGTCCCCTCCGGCGAACGTTCCGTGCGCAGGTTGCGTACATAGTCTTCCGCGCCCAGCGCGATCCCGATCAGACGTTCAGAGGCGTGGGCGATTTCCATGGCGCGAGTGATGCCTAACGGTGACTCGATGGCGGCCAGCAGACCCGTGCTGCCCGGCTCGCGACCGCAGGCTTTTTCAATGCGCAGAATTTCGCTTTCGATATCGATAACATCCTGAGCGGTATCGGTTTTCGGCAGACGAACTACGTCAGCGCCGCCGCGAACGACGGCTTCCAGATCGTTGATTCCCCATTCGGAATCCAGTGCGTTAACGCGCACGATGGTTTCGACGTCGCGATACAGCGGATGCTGCAGTGCGTGGTAGACCAGACGACGAGCGGTGTCTTTTTCACGCAGCGCGACGGAGTCTTCCAGGTCAAACATCAGGGCATCTGCCGGATAGATAAACGAGTTGCTGACCATCGCGGCATTGGCGCCGGGAACAAACAGCATGCTGCGGCGAGTGCGCGTTTTGCGCTGTTGCAGAGAAGCGGAAATCATTGGCGATCCTCCCAGGGCAGGGCCGGGATACCGCTGGCGCGCGCCAGTAATGCTTCCAGTCGTGCACGTAAAATGCAGTCCAGTGCGCCTTTATCATCGACATTCAATTGCACGCCGCGCACGTCATACTGCGTCAGAACATCCAGAATGGTGGCGCGAATGGCCTCGCCAAACTGTTTCTCAACGCTGCTGTTGATCTGCAGGTCAATCTCCTGCGTATCGAGAGGGGCGATGCGTATCATCACATCACCGGACTCAAGTGTGCCTGCGACGGCAGCCTGGTTTATTTTCATTTTTCACCTGTTACTAATGCGGGGGTCTTTTGGCGGACTGTCGCGTGAGCGGGTGTGCGCTCAGGCATGCTTTGCAGGTAGTGCAAAGTGGCTGAAGGCACCAGCGACGCGATAGCCGTGAGATCTTTTTTCACGAGCAGTTTGCGCACCAGAGACGCAGAGATCGGCGTCCCCTGGAAACACAGTCGCTCGATTTCCACCAGTTCAATGGGCGGGGCGGGAAGAGTCGGCGTTTCCAGCCAGAAACGCATGTCGTGGTTATACTGGGCGGTTACGCCGCAAAACGGTTCCGTACCGACAAAGCGATGGGTGATCCCCAGCGCAGGTGCCAGATACTGACGAAAAATTTTTAAATCGATTTCGGTGTAGCAATGGTTGATGACGCTTTGTTCTTTAATGAAGTAACACGGGAACGTGGCGCGCGAAATGATGTATTCCGACCCGCGATGAACGGTGAGGTGCGGTATGTCTGCGGTGCCTTTGAGCACCAGGTCGAGTCGGTCCTCATACGGGAAACGGGAGGTATCTTCTTTCACCAGGAACAGATGAAGCCAGTCGCACTGCGCTGCCGCCTGTTGGATTAAATAGCGGTGTCCATTGGTGAACGGATTGGCATTCATCACGATGCAGCCGATTTTCTTGCCGTCATGACGCAGTTTGCTTAATGACTCTGCATAGCGTTTCAGACGTGTGGTGCTGTTTTCCATTAGCACCATGATGCCGGGAACGCGGGTCAGCGTTGAAAATCCGCACTGGCGGAACAACGATTCATACTCAGTTTTGGTATAAATGAAGAGATGCGTGCAGTGCCTTTCGTAGGCGAGATTGATAAGTTCTGTCGCCAGCGTGAGCGCTAACCCCTCGCCGCGTACCGATTCACTAATGGCCACACACTTGATGATATTTCCGGCGATACCGCCGCAGGCGATGAGTTTTTCATCACGAGTCACGGTAATAAAAACCTCAACGGTGGTATCGACGCTCAGATCATTTTCTTTCAGGAATTGCGTGATCGCCGCCATCTTTATATTTTCTGAGCGTTTGACGCGCGTGAACACATTATTACCAAACATAGTGGATAAGTCCTGAAGATATATTGTTGTTGCCGGTTTTGTATGTATGTTGTACGGAAATACGATTTTATAACGTTTTGTTTTCATTCCGGGGAAAAGACGATTTTGCAACGGCCTATTTCTTTTTTTCCGGAATGCATACATCGTAAGGAGTATTTTCGAGGTAAATTTTGATTTATTTCACAAACACTTAGATGGTTTTTATGAGTTTAATGGTTTTAAGTTTTTTAATTATTCTTATTACAGATTGTGACGTGGTGTTAAATGACTTAATTGATTTAATGTGGTGAATCTGTAACGATTGTCTTTATTTGCTGCCTGTCTGTATAAAACAATTTCATTACATATGCTGGCGGCTTTTACCGAATTATGCCCATTAAGGAACCGTCATGTTGGTTCAAAAAAATAAAAAGCCGTTTTCTTTTTTTCGCCGACTGGCATTTCCGTTGCGCATTTTTCTGCTTATTCTCGTTTTTTCGGTGTTCATTATTGCCGCGCTGGCACAGTATTTTTCCGCGAGCTTTGAAGATTACTTGAGTACGCACGTTCGCGATATGGCGATGAACCAGGCGAAGATTATTGCCGCCAACGACAGCATCATTGCGGCGGTGAAGGATCGCGATTACAAACGGCTGGCAACCATTGCCGGAAAACTGCAGAGCGATACTGATTTTGACTATGTGGTGATCGGCGATAGTCACTCTATCCGGCTTTATCATCCTAACCCGGAGAAAATTGGCTACCCGATGCAGTTTACCAAGCCTGGCGCGCTGGAGAGGGGAGAAAGCTATTTCATTACCGGGACGGGCTCCATCGGCCTGGCAATGCGGGCGAAAACGCCAATTTTTGATGATGACGGCAACGTTATTGGCGTGGTCTCCATCGGTTATCTGGTCAGCAAAATTGACAGCTGGCGGCTGGACTTCATTCTACCGATGGCCGGCGTGTTTGTTTTGCTGCTGGTGGTACTGATGTTGCTTTCCTGGTTTTTTGCCGCTCATATTCGCCGTCAGATGATGGGGATGGAACCGAAGCAAATTGCCCGGGTAGTTCGTCAGCAGGAAGCGCTGTTCAGTTCTGTTTATGAAGGGCTGATTGCCGTGGATCCCGACGGCTATATTACGGCCATTAACCGTAGTGCGAGAAAGATGCTCGGCCTGCGTTCGCCAGGTCGACAATGGTTGGGCAAACCGATTCATGAGGTGGTTAACCCATCCGATTTCTTTACCGAACAGATTGCCGAAAGGCGTGTGGACGCGATGGTCAACTTCAATGGTCTGAGCGTTATTGCCAACCGTGAGGCGATCCGTTCAGGGGATGAGTTACTGGGCGCGATTATCAGCTTTCGCAGCAAAGATGAGATCGCCACCCTGAACGCGCAACTGACACAGATTAAGCAATATGTGGAGAGTCTGCGAACGTTGCGCCATGAGCATCTAAACTGGATGTCAACGCTCAATGGCCTGCTGCAAATGAAAGAGTACGATCGGGTCAGGGAGATGGTGCAGGGGGAATCGCAGGCGCAGCAACAGTTGATTGACAGCCTGCGCGAGGCGTTTGCCGATCGCCAGGTGGCGGGCCTGCTGTTTGGTAAGGTTCAGCGCGCGCGCGAACTGGGGCTCAAAATGACGATCGTTCCTGGCAGTCAGCTTCAGCAGTTGCCGGAAGGGCTGGACAGTACCGAATTTGCGGCGATTGTCGGAAATCTTCTCGACAACGCGTTTGACGCCAGTTTGCGTACCGAGCAGGGGAATAAGGTCGTGGAACTGTATCTGAGCGATGAAGGCGATGATGTGGTGATAGAAGTGGCCGACCAGGGATGCGGCGTCCCTGAGGCACTGCGTGAAAAAATATTCGAACAGGGTGTAAGCACCCGTTCCGATGAGCCGGGTGAGCACGGCATCGGACTGTATCTGATTGCAAGTTATGTGGGGCGCTGTGGTGGAACGATTACTCTGGAAGATAACGATCCCTGCGGCACCTTATTCTCTCTTTTTATTCCGAAAGTGAAAAAGAACAATGACGGAACCATTAACCCTATTAATCGTTGAAGATGAAATGCTGCTTGCCGAGATGCATGCAGAGTACATCCGCCATATTCCCGGTTTTAATCAGATCTGGTTAGCCGGTAATCTGGCGCAGGCGAGAATGATGATTGAACGGTTTAAACCGGGCCTCATTTTACTGGATAACTACCTTCCGGACGGGAAGGGGATCACGCTGCTGCATGAGCTGACGGCGTCGCATTATCCCGGCGGGGTGGTTTTTACCACGGCGGCCAGCGATATGGAAACGGTGGCCGACGCGGTACGCAGCGGGGCGTTTGATTATTTGATCAAACCTATCGCCTATGAGCGTCTGGGGCAGACGCTCACCCGTTACCAACAGCGCAGACGGATGCTGGCAGAAAACGACAGCGCCAGTCAGCGACAAATTGATGAGATGTTTAATGCCTATGCGCGAGGCGAGCCGAAAGATGAGCTGCCCACCGGGATTGATGCGTTAACGTTGAATGCGGTTAAAAAGCTGTTTGCTGATCCTCAGGTACAGCACACCGCCGAAACCGTCGCGCAGGCGCTGACCATCAGCCGTACGACCGCCAGACGGTACCTCGAATATTGTGCCAGTCGGCATTTAGTTATTGCGGAAATTGTGCACGGCAAGGTGGGGAGACCGCAGCGAATTTACCACGGTTAATGGCGGCGTATGGCCGGATGAGACATAGCGCGCCCTCATCCGGCAAGGGTTCTGAATCAGCCTCCCGTTACTGCGGAAGAGGTACCCGGCACCATCACTTCGGTCGCAATGATAACGATCAACAGCCCGACCATGACCGGTACGGAGGTGCGTTTTACCACTTCAAAAGGCGAGATTTTTGCCATCCCGGCTACCGCCACGACCACGCCGGAGACCGGGGAGATCGTACGGCCCAGGTTGGATGCCTGTAGCATCGGAATCGACAGATACGCCGGGTTGATACCCGATGATTGTGCCAGCTTAGGAATCATTTCCACGAAAGCGTAGAACGGCGCGTTACCGGAACCGGTGGTCATCGCTGCCAGCATGGTCAGAATCACCAGTACCAGCATCAAAATGATGCTCGCTGAGCCAAACGAAGTGGCGATGGAGATCAGGCTCTGGATGAAGCCAATCGTGCTCAGACCCTGTGCGAAAACACCCGCCGCAACTAACAGCATCACCACGTTCGCAAACGCATCGGCCATACCGCGATACGCCACTTCCAGACCTGAATACACTTTCTGGGTGTTGAAACCCCGGACGAACTCCAGCACTGCCGCAATAAGCATACAGAGTACCAGAATCGTAATGATGTGCAATTGCGGTCCCCACTTACCATCAAAAATCAGCACTCCGATAATCGGCGTAAATGGCAGAATGGCGTAGAACGCCGGTGCCGTGGTGGTGATTTCATTTACGTCCAGCATTTCGTGGGCCGCGTTCTCTTTTTTATCCAGATAACGTTGCCAGAAATAGTGGGCTATCGCCATCCCGATGATTGCCGCAATGGAGATCGGCAGTGTGGTTTTAAAGGCAAAATCGATCAGTGGCATTTCGGCTGCTTTGGCAGCCAGCACGACGTCACCGGAGGTAGGGGAAAGGATAATTGCGGCAGGCGAGGCGCAAATGGCCGCCGCGGCACCGCGGCTGATTCCTACGTTGACCATGATCGGGAAAAGCGTCGCCATCAACAATACGCCGAGTCCGGTAGCGGATGACACTGCCAGGGACATCAGACAGGCAACAAAATAGGCGGCAATCATCAACAAATAAGGTGAATTGATGTACTGCAAAGGCTTCGACGCCAGTTTCACGACCATATCGTTCGCGCCGATGTGGGTCATATAAGCGGCAAATCCGCAGAGCATCATGATCATCATGCCAAGGTCGCCACCACGGCTCATCAGCAGGATCTTGATGTATTCAACGATATCCGTCGCGGAATAACCCGTCGTGGTCTCGCTGGAAGGCAGCACTTTATGGCCCATCAGGGCGCTGATAATCAGCAGCACCAGACCGCCAACAAAGAGCACGCCGGTTGCCGAATACCCTTTAATGATGTAGCGCGCTACACCCACAATAACCACAACTCCAATAAGGAGTTCGATAAATGTCAACATTGTTTCCCCTGTCGCGTAGACACCCAGAAGTGAAATTAAGATAATACCAATAAGTTGGTGTAAAAATGTGCCGAATAAGTGTTTGCTACTTGCTGATTAAAATCAATAAACAGAACGATTAACCGTCGGTCGGCGGCTATTTTTTTCGTTGCCGTGATGAAGGTGAAATCTTTTATTTTCCAGTCTCCAGGAAAATTCCTTATTGTTTCATTTTTGTTTTGTTTATGCAGCGTTGCTGTTAATGAGTGGCGGCGAAAGAGTGCTTTCAACGTAAGAGAGTGAAAAGCATACAATATCTGACTGATAATTCAGCGATAAATAATACTACAAAAGATAGGGTTTAATTGCAGCATTCAAAATCTTAGAACAATCTGATTCAGGTCAGCATTGCCGCTGTTAAGGTTTCATTCAAGTTATTTTTGGTATAATCAAGACTGAACTTAAGAATGGTAATAAACGTTGTGAGTACAGCTAAAAAATATTTTCTCCTTTTTTCATTTCTTTTTATTCAGTTAGCGATGCTGCCGCGTGCAGTGGCAGAAGAAAAAGGGTGGTTTAATACCTTTACAGACAATGTTGCCGAAACCTGGCAGCAACCTGAGCATTATGATTTATATATTCCCGCGATAACCTGGCATGCGCGTTTTGCCTATGACAAAGAAAAAACCGATCGTTATAACGAGCGTCCGTGGGGCGGTGGTTTTGGCCAGTCGCGCTGGGATGAAAAGGGAAACTGGCACGGCCTTTATATCATGGCTTTCAAAGATTCATGGAATAAATGGGAGCCGATCGGTGGTTATGGCTGGGAGAGCACCTGGCGACCTCTGCCGGATGACAATTTCCACCTGGGGTTAGGTTTTACCGCCGGTGTGACGGCGCGTGATAACTGGAACTACATTCCTCTTCCTGTCCTGCTGCCGCTGGCTTCCATCGGTTACGGTCCGGCAACGTTTCAGATGACCTATATCCCCGGTACTTATAACAACGGTAACGTATACTTTGCGTGGATGCGTTTTCAGTTCTGAACCAATTAATGGCAATAAATTTCATATAAAACAAAGTGATATAAGCTTATATCAAAAAATAACGCGACATTTATCACTTTTTGCCAAAGTTCGACTGGACAAAGTGAACCACAATTGGTGTACTGGTACCCGACACAGCATTTGTGTCTATTTTTCATGTAAAGGTAATTTTGATGTCTAAGATTAAAGGTAACGTTAAGTGGTTTAATGAGTCCAAAGGATTCGGTTTCATTACTCCGGAAGATGGCAGCAAAGACGTGTTCGTACACTTCTCTGCAATCCAGACCAATGGTTTTAAAACTCTGGCTGAAGGTCAGCGTGTAGAGTTCGAAATCACTAACGGTGCCAAAGGCCCTTCTGCTGCAAACGTAACTGCTCTGTAAGCTTACGTCAGCAAGATTTCAAAACCCGCTTATTAGCGGGTTTTTTTTGGTCTTTAGTGCGCGCTGGAGGCGGAAAATAGCCAGAATGCTAACGCCGTCATCGCAAATGATCCCAACAGGTTGACCAACACATTCAGCATTGCCCAGCCCACCCGACCTTCCTGCAGCAAAAAGACCACTTCCGCCGAAAAGGTAGAGAAGGTTGTCAGGCCGCCACAAAAGCCGGTTGTGATCAAGACTTTCCATACTGGATCGATATTAGTCATTCGACTAAACCATGCCAGTCCCACACCAATGATGAATGCACCCAGTAAATTTGCGGTCAGGGTTCCTATCGGAATCGCCTGATGCATGGGGTTAAACCGCATACTGAGCATCCATCTCGCTACACTTCCTGTGCCACCGCCAATAAAAACCGCTAAAAGAAGTTGTAACACTGCATAATCCTGCCTTTGGTTGGTATATAAGATAAGTGTAACGCTGAATAATCATCGTTGGCGAGCCTGATAAACCTGACCGGAGGAATTATGCTAGTTGCTGCAGGGCAATTTGCCGTCAGTCCTGTGTGGGAAAAAAACGCAGAAACCTGCGTCATGCTCATGTCGCAGGCGGCGGGAAACGGCGCGTCATTGCTGGTTCTGCCTGAGGCATTACTGGCGCGAGACGATACGGATCCCGACCTGTCGGTGAAATCCGCCCAGTCTCTCGAGGGGGATTTCCTGATACAACTGTTGCGGGAAAGCGCGTCGAATACGATGACCACTATTCTCACTGTTCACGTTCCTTCGCGTCCCGGTCGTGCGGTAAACACGCTGGTGGCGCTGCGTGGGGGGAAAATTGTGGCAAGCTACGCCAAGCTACACCTCTATGATGCTTTCTCCATTCAGGAGTCCCGCAATGTTGATGCGGGTAACGTAATCGCACCGCTGCTTGACGTGGATGGACTCAGAGTGGGGCTGATGACCTGCTACGATCTGCGTTTTCCTGAACTGTCGATGGCGCTTGCGTTGCAGGGCGCTGAAGTGCTGGTGCTACCGGCGGCATGGGTCAGAGGGGCGCTGAAGGAACATCACTGGTCGACACTACTGGCTGCCCGCGCGCTCGATACCACCTGCTATATGATTGCCGCAGGGGAGTGTGGTAACAAAAATATCGGGCAGAGTCGTATTATCGATCCCCTTGGGGTGACGATTTCGGCTGCGGCAGACGTCCCGACGCTTATCATGGCGGAGATCACCGCTGAGCGAATTCGCCAGGTGCGGGCGCAATTACCGGTATTACGCAACCGCAGATTTGTGCCACCGCAATTATTATGACGTTTTTTTAAACACTGCTTGATTCACCTTGTTACAGATTGCTATTGTGTGCGCGCGTCAAATGACCGTTAATATTCTCAGGTTACTAAGGGCGCGCTACGCTGCCTGTTTTAAGTTAAGAAGGTATCTATGGGTGAGATTAGTATTACCAAATTGCTGGTGGTGGCCGCACTGGTCGTTCTGCTGTTTGGTACCAAGAAGTTACGTACACTGGGTGGAGACCTGGGCACGGCGATTAAGGGTTTCAAGAAAGCAATGAATGATGAAGATGCGGGCGCGAAAAAAGACGCAGACGGCAGCATTCAGGCTGAGAAACTCTCTCATAAAGAGTAATACCCGGAGCTAAACGCCTGTCCGTTTTACCCTGATGAGAAAAAACCCGCGATTAAGCGGGTTTTTTATAGGCGAAATGTAAGTATTTATTTCGAAATTACTTCACTTCCATCCCTTTCGCCTGCAGGTCAGCATGGTAAGACGAACGGACGAACGGTCCGCAGGCCGCATGGGTAAAGCCCATCGCCATGGCTTCTGCTTTCATCTCTTCAAATTCGTCCGGGCTGACATAGCGCTGAACGGGCAGGTGGTGACGGCTCGGCTGCAAATACTGTCCCAGCGTCAGCATAGTCACGCCGTGACGACGCAGATCGCGCATCACTTCAATGATTTCCGCATTCGTCTCACCGAGACCCACCATCAGACCGGATTTGGTCGGGATCTCCGGATGCGCTTCTTTAAAGCGTTCCAGTAATTTGAGCGACCAGTTGTAGTCAGCGCCCGGGCGAACCTGACGATAAATGCGCGGCACGTTCTCAAGGTTATGGTTGAAAACGTCCGGCGGAGTGGCGGTCAGAATCTCCAGGGCACGATCCATACGACCGCGGAAGTCGGGGACCAGCGTTTCAATCTTTATCGTAGGACTTTTCTCACGAATAGCGGTAATGCAATCGGCAAAGTGCTGAGCGCCACCGTCACGCAGGTCATCACGGTCAACTGAGGTGATAACGACATAGCGCAGGGCCATGTCGGCAATCGTTTGTGCCAGCTTAACCGGTTCGTTGGCGTCCGGCGCCACAGGGCGGCCGTGGGCCACATCACAGAACGGGCAGCGACGGGTACAAATAGCGCCGAGGATCATAAACGTGGCGGTACCGTGGTTGAAACACTCCGCCAGGTTTGGGCAAGAGGCTTCTTCACAAACAGAATGCAGGCCATTCTTACGCATTGCTGCTTTGATGCCCTGGATACGAGTGGAGTCCGCTGGAAGCTTAATTTTCATCCATTCCGGCTTGCGCAGCAGGGCTTCGCGCTCTGTTGCCACATTTTTGACCGGGATAAGGGCCATCTTATCGGCATCGCGGTATTTAACACCGCGTTCCATCACAATGGGTTTACTCATAGCGTGCGTGTTCCAGTTGCGAATAACGAGGGAAAGCGTTTTGATTCAAGGGAATGTTGTATTTATCAACTATTTTTGAATTCACTACACGCAGTATATCATTTAAACGGGCCTGAAAGCAGCCTGAGTGACCGGCAAAATGTAAAATAGTTGTTGTTTTGTGCCATTTGCCTGGCATCAGTTTTGACCGGGTCGCAACATTTCTTTTTCAGAAGGCGTCGCGGATCACTGCGATGACGTTCTCCAGTACCGGATCGCGTAAGCTCAGCTTGTTGTAGTGCAGTGAGAAGTCGATTTTCTCATGGTTCAGGGATGGATGGGGGATCCGCTGAAGCGGCCAGCAGTGGCTGAACAGCGTGAAGAAGCGCGTGGGCATAATACCCACCAGATCGCTGTGAGCAATGAGTGATGCCAGCGTGAAAATATTGTAGCTGCTAAAGCTGATTTGCCGATCGGGGAACAATTCCTGGATACGTTGGCGCAGGAGCGTGAAGCTTTGTCCTTCGATCATCAGCAGACTATGTTCAGCGTCATCGAGGGCTTCAGGGGTCAGGGTACGCGTCAGGGAAGGGTGATTCTGGCGGCAGACCAGTTCGATTTTGTCAGAAAACAGAACATGGTTCTCTACTGCGCGGTTGCTGTAGATGTGGTTATCAATAATCAAATCACTCTGAAACTGACTGAGTTGCGTTTCGGCATCATGGACGGGAATGTTACGCAGATGCAGTTGTGGATGGCTCGTTTTGATGGCGTGATAAATTGTCGGCATGACCAGCGCGCCGATAGACGGAGTGGTCCCGATAGTTATCGTCCGTTGTTTATCGTAGCTGCCGGTGAGATCCAGCGCGCCGAGAATGGATTCCAGCCCCTGGCTGATATACTCATGCAGATGGGTGGCATAAGTCGTGGGCGTCACGCCCTGGCCTTTTCGAATAAACAGGGGATCGGGAAATATTGTGCGCAGTTTCTGAATGGACTGGCTGATCGCTGAAGGAGTCAGATTGAGAACTTTCGCGGCGTTGACGATTCCTTTATGAACATAAACGGCTTCAAAAATAGTCAGCAGGTTCAGGTCTATATTTCTCAGCGTTCTGAAAATTTGCGGCTTATCTTCGGGTCGGTGTTCGTAGAAATGTCCTTTCGGCTTACTATTTTCACTCACGTTCTAACTCCAATTTAATTCACTTTATAAATAATAGTGATGCTTGTATTTGTTGTAAGCATGCGTTTTGCACCACTATTGTTCATCTCGCGGTATCGATAACCTTTTTATAGCAATGGATTGAAGGTTTAACGTTCGTATAAAGAAAAATCCTACGTCGTTTTTTATGACGGAGAAAACTCGTTAAAAATTCAAACTAAGACAAACAGAAAATATAGAAACCAGGAGACATTGTAAAGCATTTGAGCCGGAAGGGTGACAATGGCCCCCGATTTTTTGGGCCATTGCATTCAATAAGTTAAGCGGAAATATATTCGTAAGGGGGATTATTTAGCAGTGCTAAAATATTGGCTAATAATCGTGGTCGGATATTATCTGTCGTGGCCTGGCTATCCCATTGAGATATTTTTGCCATTTCCATGCCGGCATAACCGCAGGGATTAATTCGTAAGAAAGGCGAGAGATCCATATTAACGTTTAATGCCAGTCCATGGAATGAGCAACCGCGACGAATACGCAAACCGAGGGAACATATTTTCTTTTCACCGACATAAACGCCAGGGGCATCTGCACGCGGGTGAGCGTCAATATCCAGTTCAGCCAGAGTATTCACGACAGTCTGTTCCAGCAACGTGACCAATTCCCGCACGCCCAGTTTACGTCGCTTCAGGTTCAACAAAACGTACATAACCTGTTGACCTGGCCCATGGTAAGTGACCTGCCCACCGCGATCGCTTTGAATGACCGGAATATCGCCGGGCATTAAAACATGTTCCGCTTTCCCTGCCTGACCCTGGGTGAAAACCGGATAGTGCTCAACCAGCCAGATTTCATCGGGAGTCTGTTCATCGCGGGTGTTGGTAAAGTCGTGCATGGCCTGGGAGACGGGTTCGTAGGGTTGAAGACCGAGCTGGCGGACCAGTATTTTATCCTGAGACAAAACAGCATCTCCGTAGAGAAGTAATCAATGGGGGAGAGAAGTATATCACAGTGAAGAGGAGGCGAGGTGGGCGCCCGAACATGGTCGGGGCCCGAACCTGTATTACAGAACCATACGGACGATTTCGATGTTACCGAGTTCTTCGTACAGCGTTTCAACCTGCTCAATATGGGTCGCGTTGATGGTAATCGAGACCGAGTGGTAATTGCCTTTGCTGCTGGGTTTTACCGTCGGAGAGTAATCACCTGGCGCATGGCGCTGTACCACTTCAACCACCTGTTCAACCAGCTCAGGTAACGCCTGCCCCATAACTTTGTAAGTAAAAGGAGTAGGGAATTCAAGCAGTTCGTTAAGTTTGGTTTTCATGTCAGCTCCGGCGTAACGTAAATAAATAACAACTCCCGCCAGAGGGCGGGAGTTTTACTGATGCTTAGTATATGGGGATGGAAATCACACTTTCAAGTGTTCAATTTTTAACCAAACCAGTGATGGAACATTAACTTAATGTAATCAATGATTTTGCTGAAGAAGTTACCTTCCGGGATTTCCTGCAGCACGACCAGAGGGCGCTGCTCAATGGTTTTACCGTCAAGCTGGAAGTTGATGGTACCGACCACCTGATTTTTCTGCAGCGGCGCATGCAGCTCCGTGCTGTTCAGTACATAGCTGGCTTTCAGGTCTTTCATACGGCCACGCGGAATGGTCAGATACACATCTTTATCAACCCCTAAGGAGGCGCGATCGGTATCACCAAACCAGGACGGTTCAGAGGCGAATTCTTTGCCTGCTTTCAGCGGGTTAACCGTTTCGAAGAAACGGAAACCCCAGGTCAGCAGTTTTTTGCTTTCCGTTTCACGTCCTTTATAGGTACGCCCGCCCATGACCGCGGAGATCAAACGCATCTGACCTTCGGTCGCCGAGGCCACCAGGTTGTAGCCTGCTTTATCGGTATGACCAGTCTTGATGCCATCTACTTTCAGGCTGTTGTCCCACAGCAAACCGTTACGGTTCAACTGACGGATGCCGTTAAAGGTGAACTCTTTCTCTTTATAGACGGAATATTCGTTAGGAACGTCGCGGATTAGCGCTTGTCCAATCAGCGCCATATCACGAGCGGAACTGTACTGACCGTCGGCATCCAGACCGTGAACCGTCTGGAAATGGGTATTTTTCAGACCCAGCGCATTCACATAGCTGTTCATCAGACCGACAAACGCATCCTGACTGCCCGCCGCAAAGTCAGCCATCGCGACGCAGGCGTCATTACCAGACTGCAGGTTAATCCCGCGAATCAGTTGCGATACCGGAACCTGCATGCCTGGCTTCAGGAACATCAGCGATGAGCCTTTAAAGACCGGATTACCCGTGGCCCAGGCATCATTACCGATAGTGACCAGATCCGTTTCTTTAAATTTGCCCGCTTTCATTGCCTGACCGATAACGTAACTGGTCATCATTTTGGTCAGACTGGCCGGGTCGCGACGCGTATCGGCGTTTTGTTCCGCCAGCACTTTACCGGAGTTATAGTCAATGAGGATGTAAGACTCCGCGTCGATCTGCGGAACACCCGGGATCATGGTTTTGATATTCAGGTCATCGGCATGCGCGCCTGAAATAGCGGCTGTACAAAGAGCCGTGGTGAGCGCCATGCGCTGCAGGAAACGAGCGGAAAAAGTGGTCTTCATGGTCTGAACTACGACGTCCGTGATGGAATTAAAAAAAGTGCCCTACTATAGCAAATGCAATACCGGCAGGCATCTGACTTTCCGCATGACTTTGTTAACGTAGTTAACGTCATTTACAGAAATTGACACTTCAGATGCCCTTGTTACGTTACTGTGCGCCGGTAATGAAGGACTGTAATTGGGCTTCAGATTGTAAGCGCTGCTGCAGCGCACTGGCTTGTGCTTTGCTGGCAAACGGCCCGAGCTGAATACGCCACACGGCGCCGTTCTGCGTGACGCGTCCAGGTACGCCAAACTGCTGGCCTAAGCGCTGTTGATATTGTTGGGCACGCCCCTGATCGCTCACCGCGCCGACCTGGACTACGTAACTGCCGCTGGCGGAAGCGGCGGCAGGCGCAGCCGTCGCAGCAGGTGTTGCTGCCGGTGCACTGACTGGTGCGCTAACGGGAGCTGCAGCCGCGGGCTGTGGCGCTGGCGTCGGTTCACTGCCTTCCAGTACACCTGCTGCCAGAGTCGTCGGGGCACCCAGGAACCCACTACTCTGAACCGGTGCGCCGGCATTATCTTCACTTTGTAAGGTGGAATTGCTGATGGCGCGAACGTCACCCTGAGGCTGCATCGCTTCCGGTGCGGAGGAGGCGCTGCCCATGCCGCCGCTCAGATCCGGACGTGAGGGCAGGGCATAGGTCTGTTTGGCCACGGTGGTACAGGCCATACCCGGACCAGACAATGAACCATCCTGTGCGACAATAATTGGGTCGATACGCACTTTGGTGTTATTGGAGGTGTTCAGACGGTCGGCAGCGGCACGCGACAGCGAAATCACGCGATCGTTGCCATAGGGACCTCGATCGTTAATGCGCACCACGATCATCCGTCCATTGGCGAGGTTAGTGATCCGCGCATAGCTCGGGATCGGTAACGTCGGATGCGCAGCGGTGAGCTGCATAGGATCGAACGCTTCGCCTGAGGCGGTCAGATTGCTACCGGGCTCGGCATCGTAGATCGCCGCGAACCCTGCCTGACTAAAGCGCGAGACATCCTGCACTATCTTGTAGCTCTTCCCGTCTCGCTGATAATCCTGATTAGCGCTCGGGTTGAGAGGTTCAAAACGCGGATCGGCTCCGCTGATTTCAACGACGGGCCCATTACATACCGCCGGCTGCGGCGCGACGGTGTTCTGTTGCTGACCATCATCACTCGTACATGCCGCGAGCAGCATAATTCCTGCTACGACGCAGACTCCAGGCAACTGCTTACGCATTGCGCACCCCTTACACGCTTTTCGATAACATTTTTCTGTGGGTGTGGATCGACATGACAATCCCGAACCCGGCCATCAACACGATCAGTGCTGAGCCTCCGTAACTGACCAACGGAAGCGGAACGCCTACAACAGGCAGAATCCCACTCACCATACCAATATTAACGAAGACATAAACGAATAAAATCAACATTAAGCCACCGGCCATCACGCGACCAAAGGTGGTTTGTGCGTGGGCGGCGATCCACAGGCCACGCATAATCAGCAGTATATACAGCGCCAGCAGGATCAGTATCCCAATCAGACCCAGCTCTTCCGCCAGGACAGCGAAGATAAAGTCGGTGTGGCGTTCGGGTAAAAATTCCAGTTGCGACTGGGTACCGTGTAACCATCCCTTACCGCTCAGACCGCCGGAACCAATCGCAATTTTAGACTGAATGATGTGGTAACCGGCACCCAACGGGTCGGTTTCCGGGTCGAGTAACATCATCACACGCTGACGCTGATAATCGTGCATCAGGAAGAACCACAGGATCGGAATGAACGCCGCGAGCAGCAGTACAGCGACGCCAATTAAACGCCAGCTCAGACCCGAGAGGAACAGCACGAACAGGCCGGAAAGCGCGACCAGAATCGAGGTCCCGAGGTCAGGCTGTGCCGCCACCAACAGCGTCGGCATAAAAATCAGCACCAGCGCGATGGCCGTGTTCTTCAGGGACGGCGGACAGACGTCGCGGTTGATAAAGCGGGCGACCATCAGAGGAACCGCGATTTTGGCGATTTCAGAAGGCTGAAAACGTACAATGCCGAGATCCAGCCAACGCTGCGCGCCTTTGGATATTGCCCCGAATGCATCGACCGCCACCAGCAGAATAATACAGAAAATATAGAGATACGGTGCCCAACCTTCATAGACGCGCGGCGGGATCTGGGCCATGACCACCATGATCACCAGCCCCATCGTAATCTGACCGACTTTACGCTCCATCATGCCAATGTCCTGGCCGCTGGCGCTCCAGATAACCAGTGAGCTGTAAACCAACAGCGCCAGCAAAATCAGTAACATGGTGGGATCAATATGGATTTTATCCCAGAATGTTTTTTTGTTCGGATTATCCGTCATGGTTATTGATCCTCCGCCGCTGCAACCGCCGGGTTTTCCGCTGGCAGATCGGTGTTGTTATCGCCCAACATGATGTGGTCAAGAATCTGACGCATAATGGTCCCCACCGCCGGGCCCGCTCCCCCGTTTTCCAGGATGATGGCGACGGCCACCTGCGGGTTGTTATACGGTGCAAATGCGGTCATCAGTTTATGGTCACGCAGACGCTCGGCAATTTTATGCGCGTTATAGGTTTCATTGGCTTTCAGGCCAAAGACCTGTGCGGTACCGGATTTAGCTGCAATTTTATATGGAGCGCTGGCAAAATATTTATGCGCGGTCCCGTTGCCACGGTTGGCGACGCCATACATGCCGTCTTTCGCCAGTTCCCAATAACCAGAATGAATATCGCCGACCGGTGGCTCCTGCGGTTGTACCCAGGGAACCTTCTTGCCGTTTTCTGCGGTACTCATCAGCAGATGAGGCACCTTCACGACGCCGTCATTAATCAGGATCATCAGCGCCTTACTCATCTGAATCGGCGTTGCCGTCCAGTAGCCCTGACCGATGCCGACCGGAATGGTATCGCCCTGATACCAGGGTTTTTTAAAGCGTTTGAGCTTCCATTCGCGGGTAGGCATGTTGCCGGAACGCTCTTCCGCCAGGTCGATACCGGTATAGTGACCGTAACCGAATTTGCCCATCCACTCGGAGAGGCGATCGATCCCCATGTCATAGGCGACCTGATAGAAGAAGGTATCCGCCGATTCTTCCAGTGATTTAGTAATGTTCAGATGTCCGTGACCCCATTTCTTCCAGTCACGGTAGCGTTTTTCCGAGCCGGGCAACTGCCACCAGCCAGGGTCAAACAGGCTGGTATTTCGGGTGATAACGCCCGCGCTTAATGCAGACACCGCGACATACGGTTTTACCGTCGACGCAGGTGGATAAACTCCCTGCGTTGCGCGGTTGACCAGCGGCGTGTTCGGATCGTTAAGCAAACCGGAATAGTCTTTACTGGAGATACCATCGACGAACAGGTTCGGGTCGTAACTGGGCATCGAAACCAGCGCCAGCACGCCGCCAGTGCGCGGGTCGGTGACCACCACGGCCGCGCGGCTACCGGCAAGCAGCGTCTCGATATACTGCTGCAGTTTGAGATCCAGCGTCAGGTAGATGTCGTGTCCGGCCTGTGGGGGGACTTCTTTGAGCTGACGGATGACGCGGCCACGGTTGTTGACCTCGACTTCCTCGTAGCCGGTTTGACCGTGCAGCACATCTTCGTAGTAGCGCTCAATCCCCAGTTTCCCGATGTCATGCGTCGCGGCGTAGTTGGCCAGTTTGCCGTCTTTATCCAGTCGCTCAACGTCTTTATCGTTAATCTTCGACACGTAGCCAATGACGTGGGTAAGTGCGGAACCGTATGGGTAGAACCGGCGCTTATACCCTTTCACTTCCACACCCGGGAAGCGGTACTGGTTCACGGCAAAACGCGCAACCTGTACTTCGGTGAGGTTGGTTTTGACGGGAATAGAGGTAAAGCGGTGGGAACGTGCGCGCTCTTTCTTGAAGGCGGCAATATCGTCATCGGTCAGGTCGACAACGCTGCGCAGGGCATCCAGCGTTTGCTGCACGTTATCAACCTTCTCGGGCATCATTTCGACCTGATAAATGGTGCGGTTCAGGGCGAGAGGAATGCCATTACGGTCATAAATAATGCCGCGGCTGGGGGCGATAGGCACCAGCTTAATCCGGTTCTCATTCGAGCGAGTCTGGTAATCGGTAAAACGGACGATCTGCAAGTTATACAGATTGGCGATAAGCACGCCGGTGAGCAGTAAGATACCCAAAAAAGCGACCAGCGCCCGGCGCACAAATAGCGCGGACTCAGCCGTATAGTCGCGAAAAGAATTCTGTAATTTCATCCGCTGCTTAGTCTACTCAAGCTCAATGATCACTCACGGTGATAAGGGTGATTAGTGGTAATGCTCCACGCCCGATACAGGCTCTCTGCCACCAGCACCCGGACAAGCGGATGGGGAAGCGTGAGTGCAGAGAGCGACCAACTTTGTTCTGCCGCGGCTTTGCAGGCAGGGGATAATCCCTCCGGCCCGCCAATTAACAGGCTGACATCACGACCGTCCAGTTTCCAGCGTTCCAGTTCGGTCGCCAGTTGCGGCGTGTCCCAGGGCTTACCGGGTATATCCAGGGTGACGATGCGATTTTTGCCAGCGGCAGCCAGCATCTGCTCACCCTCTTTGTCGAGAATACGCTTGATATCCGCGTTCTTGCCGCGTTTGCCGGCCGGAATTTCGATCAGCTCAAAAGGCATGTCTTTGGGAAAACGCCGCAGGTACTCGGTAAAACCGGTTTGTACCCAGTCGGGCATTTTCGTGCCTACCGCGACAAGTTGAAGCTTCACGCATTAACTCCAGAGTTTTTCCAGCTCATACAGGCGACGGCTCTCTTCCTGCATAACGTGGACAATCACTTCACCCAGGTCAACGACGATCCAGTCGGCGACGCTCTCACCTTCCACGCCCAGCGGCAGCATTCCCGCAGCGCGAGATTCCTGCACGACGTGGTCAGCAATAGACATAACGTGACGGCTGGAAGTACCGGTACAGATGATCATGCAGTCGGTGATACTGGATTTGCCCTGAACGTCTAAGGCGATGATGTCCTGACCTTTAAGGTCATCAATTTTGTCGATAACAAAATCCTGGAGTGCTTTACCCTGCAAGTTTTCCCCCTGGGTACATGAATGAGTATTAATAAGCCTGTCAGTATACCTGAACCCACCGGCTTTTCGGGACAAATGTCACCGGGCGGTTTTGGAAAGTGGGCTATCATCCCACCCCATGCAACAGAATGCATCGCCATTTTTGTAAAACAATTTCTGCAAAACGCTGAAGGGTGGGAAAAGTCTGGCAGCGGAGAATAGCAGCCTGTCCGGGGGTGTCAATGGGCGGAGCGTTGCTGGCGGTAAAAAACAGATATTTTACTCGCCGGGCGCCCATATCGCTCTGCTGTTGAGAACCCGAAGCGTGGCAAAATCGCCAGTAAAATCAATAGCACTCCAGCAGCCTTGCTCAACGCGAAAATGCCACATCGCCGCGGCGGGCATGGCAAGCAACCGGGCGATTAACAGGCTGAGAACACCCTGATGGCTGACTATCAGCACATGATCATGGTGCTGATAGTCAGCGAGGATCGAAATTGCCTGCTCAACGCGCTGGGCGAAAGCCTGAAATCCTTCCCCATTGGTGGGAACGGCATTTTGCCAGTCGTTGCACCAGGCCGCGTAGTTTTCGGCATCTTCGCGGGCCAGATCCTGGTGATGACGCATCTCCCAGTCACCAAAAAACATCTCATTGAGCTCAGGCTTCACCTGTAGCGGCAGTTCACGTCCCTGAAGCACTAAGCGCGCCGTGTGCTGCGCGCGCTCCAGCTCGCTACACAGCACCTGCTTAAAGGGAACCTGGCGAAGCAATGTATTCAGCGTTTGCGCCTGCGCCACGCCGCGCCCGGTCAACGGTGTGGGGGCATGACCGCTGTACAAACCCGCCACATTAGCCTCGGTTTCACCATGACGAACTAACCAGAGTCGCATTTATCCCTCGTGATACGTATTCGCGCAAAACATGATATTCGCCCTGAATGCGCGCGCTAATTTCTCTAAAATAGCCTCTTTTGCCAGGAGCGGCACGATGTCTCTATTCCAAAGCGCCCACGGCGGTAATATCCGTGAGGCGGCTGAGTTCCTCGGGATCTCGCCCGAGAAGTTGCTGGATTTTAGCGCGAATATTAATCCACTGGGTATGCCTGAAACGGTAAAACGCGCCATTGTCGACAATTTACACCTAGCCGAGCGCTATCCTGACGTCGATTACCGCCACCTGCATCAGGCACTGGCCCGACATCATCAGGTTCCTGTCGAATGGATCCTCGCCGGAAACGGTGAGACGGAGTCGATCTTCACCCTGGTAAACGGTTTGAAACCGCGGCGAGCGATGATCGTCGCGCCGGGATTTGCCGAATACCGCCGCGCGTTGCAGTGGAGCGAATGCGTCATTGATACGTTCATGCTGCGTGAAGAGGATGGCTGGCAACTGACCGGGGCGATTCTCGATGCGTTAACGGCAGAACTGGACTGTCTGTTTTTGTGCACGCCTAACAATCCCACCGGATTACTGCCGGAGCGGGCGTTACTCGAGGCGATTGCCGGGCGCTGTCAGGCGCTAAATATTGCGCTGATTCTTGATGAAGCATTTATCGATTTTATCGCAGACGAAGCGGGATTTATTCCGCTGTTAAAGGATAACCCGCATATCTGGGTTCTGCGTTCACTGACAAAATTCTATGCCATCCCGGGACTGCGGCTGGGATATCTCCTTAACAGCGATGTGCAGGCGGTCGCGGCGATGAGGGCGCGCCAGATGCCGTGGTCGATCAACGCTTTTGCTGCACTGGCAGGGGAACAGGTGCTGGAGGATACCGCGTATCAACAGGCGACATGGCAGTGGTTGCGGGAAGAGGGCGGACGTTTTTATCAGCAGCTGTGTGCGCTGTCGGGAATGACGGTCTATCCCGGTCAGGCGAATTATCTTCTGCTGCGTTGCGAAACCGATCTCCAGCGCGCTTTGCTGACGCGACATATTCTGATCCGCAGTTGCGCCAATTACCCAGGTCTTGATGGACGCTATTTCCGCGTGGCAATACGCAGTCAGGAAGAGAACAACCGCCTGCTGGCGGCGTTAACCGAAGTACTTAGCGATACAGTCCATGCTCATTGATATAGTCCAGCACCGCGTGCGGCATCAGATCATCACACGGTTCGCCGTTTTCCAGCCGCTCGCGGATGATCGTGGCGGAAATATTGAACCACGGCGTCTCGGCGAGATAAATTTTCCCTGCCGGTAGCTGGTGCAGATCGTCCGGCGTATTCGTCAGATGTTGATCCAGCCAATGCTGATGCTGTTCCTGCGCCATTTCAAGCGGATAGCCCGGACGGCGGCAGACAATCAGATGGGTATTGTCGAGAATGGTTTCGTAGTCGTGCCAGGTCGGGAAGGTCAGCAACGAGTCCTGGCCGATGATAAACGCCAGTGGGGCATCTGGACCTTGCTCTTCACGCCAGGCCTTTAGCGTTTGCGCCGTATAGGAAGGGGTGTCGTGCTTTAGTTCGCGCTCATCAAGGATAAACAACGGCTTGTCGGCAATTGCCAGTTCAAGCATAGTTTTGCGCTGTTCACTCGTCGCCTCTGGCTGCGGGCGATGAGGGGGAACATTATTAGGCATCACGATGACCCGTGATAAACCAATCAGATTGGCCAGCGTTTCCACGGGTTTGAGGTGACCATAGTGCACCGGATCAAAGGTGCCGCCAAAGAGTGCCTGTAACGATTTCATATCAGCCATCAATAAAAACTTCAGCCAGCGCTTTGTGGCAAATCAGCAGTGAGAGCCCTTCAAGCTCCGCCCAGACCGACTGGCCATAGTCCTGCTTCAGCGTGATTTCCGTACGTGTCAGTAACTGGACCGCCTGACGTAACTGCGCCGGACTCAGTCGGTTCAGCGCGTCGCCAATCATGCCCCGACGGTTTTGCCAGACGCGATGCTTATCAAAAAGCGTGCGCAGCGGGGTATGGGCCGACTGGCGTTTCAGCGTAACCAGCAGCAACAGTTCACGTTGCAGGGTTCGCAGCAAAATAACCGGTTCGCTGCCTTCCAGACGTAACTGCTGAAGAATGTGCAGTGCGCGCTTACTTTTGCCCATGATCAGCGCATCCACCCAATGGAATGGGGTGAAGTGGGCGGCATCATTAACGGCCTGCTCGACGCGAGGCAGGGTGAGCTTACCGTCGGGCCACAACAAGGACAAACGTTCCAGCGCCTGCGCCAGCGCCAGCAGGTTACCTTCATAGCAATAGCACAACAGTTGATTTGCTGCGTCGTCCAGCTGCAGATTATTTTGTTTTGCGCGCGCCGCCACCCAGCGGGGAAGTTGCGCCTGCTCCGGCGTCTGACAACTGATCTGTACGCTTCGATCGGTCAGCGCTTTAAACCATGCGGCATTTTCCTGGGCTTTGCTGAGCTTGTTACCGCGTACGATCAGCAGCAGATCGTCATGCAGCAACTGAACCAACGTCGCCAGTTGTTCATTAATCGCGGCATTCGGACCGTTTTCGGGCAGCAGCAACAACAGCGTCTGACGGCTGGCGAACAGACTCATCGCCTGGCATTGCGAGCACAATGCGTTCCAGTCGGTATTGTTGTCGAGAGTAAACGTGTGGTGTTCGTCGAACCCCTGCGTTGCCGCAACCTGACGGATGGCATCCTGGCCTTCCTGCAACAACAATGGGTCATTTCCAAGGAGCAGATACGCCGCGCGCAACCCTTCAGAGAGTTGCGCGCGGAGTTGTTCAGGGTACAACCGAATCATCAGTTACCCAGCGTGCTGGAGACACGCGTTGAAGAGGAAGCGGGTGCCGCTTCTTTATCGTCAACGGCAACCTCTTCTTGCGATGAGAGACGATCCGCAGCATGTACGCTTGGCAGCTTACGAATTAATTGCTCCGCCGCTCTGTCGTACATTTCTTTGATGATCATATCCTGCTCGTTATCCTTCGCCAGCGCCATCTGTGGGTTGTCGAAGAACGAACGGAATACCCGGACGCTGATAGGATAAATATCGTGACCAGGAATCAATACTGACGCATTAACCGTCATAATCATCTGATATTCCGCTGTCTGCCCATTCTGGAAGACAGATGCGGTATCTTTCGAAATGCTGACCCGACCCAGACGCAGAGACGGTACGTCTTTACGCAGCGTACTCTTATCCAGCAGCTCAACGTCGTTCAGACGCAGTTGGTTACGCACCGCACGGCTTAGCGGACCGTTCGGATCCCCCGTGTCCAGAATCATGGTTTTCATGGTGTCCGGTACCTGCGTGGTATTGCGCAGGTGCCAGCCACATCCGGCGGTGGTTAACACCGCCAGAGATAACAACAATGTTGCCAGATATCGCACGCTTCCTCCCGCGCTTAGCCAACGACCAGATTGAGGAGTTTACCCGGTACGTAAATCACTTTACGCACGGTAACGCCATCAAGATATTTAGCGACCAGATGTTCCTGTCCCGCACGTTCACGAACCTGCTCTTCTGTCGCATTCACCGGAACGGTGATTTTACCGCGCACCTTGCCGTTAACCTGAACCACGACCAGCGTGGAGTCTTCGACCATTGCGGCGTTGTCCGCGACCGGCCACGGCGCGTTGTCGATGTCGCCTTCGCCTTTCAGCGCCTGCCACAGCGTAAAGCAGACGTGCGGGGTGAACGGGTTAAGCATCCGGACTACTGCCAGCAGCGCTTCCTGCATCAGCGCGCGATCCTGCTCGTCATCCTGCGGGGCTTTCGCCAGCTTGTTCATCAGCTCCATCACGGCGGCAATCGCGGTGTTGAAGGTCTGACGGCGGCCGATATCATCGGTCACTTTGGCGATCGTTTTGTGTACATCGCGACGCAGCGCTTTCTGATCTTCTGTCAGCACGTCAACGTTCAGCGACGCAACATCGCCACGGGAAGTGTGTTCATACACCAGTTTCCAGACACGTTTCAGGAAGCGGTTAGCGCCTTCCACGCCGGACTCCTGCCATTCCAGCGTCATATCAGCCGGAGAGGCGAACATCATAAATAGACGCACGGTATCCGCGCCGTAACGTTCAACCATTACCTGCGGGTCGATACCGTTGTTTTTCGACTTGGACATTTTGCTCATGCCGGTATACACCAGCTCATGGCCCGCCGCGTCTTTCGCCTTCACGATACGGCCTTTCTCGTCGCGTTCAACGATCGCATCCACCGGAGAAACCCAGTTACGCTCGCCGTTTTCGCCCACATAGTAGAACGCATCCGCCAGTACCATCCCCTGACACAGCAACTGTTTCGCCGGTTCGTCAGAGTTCACCATGCCGGCATCGCGCATCAGTTTGTGGAAGAAGCGGAAGTAGAGCAGGTGCATGATGGCATGTTCGATACCGCCAATGTAAATATCTACCGGCAGCCAGTAGTTTGCCGCTTTGGAATCCAGCATCCCTTCCTGATACTGCGGACAGGTGTAGCGCGCATAGTACCAGGATGACTCCATAAAGGTGTCGAAAGTGTCAGTTTCGCGCAGTGCAGGCTGGCCATTAACGGTGGTTTTTGCCCATTCAGGATCGGCTTTGATCGGGCTGGTGATGCCGTCCATCACGACATCTTCCGGCAGGATCACCGGCAATTGATCTTCCGGCGTTGGCAGCACGGTGCCGTCTTCCAGCGTGACCATCGGGATCGGCGCACCCCAGTAACGCTGACGGGAAACGCCCCAGTCGCGCAGACGGTAGTTGATCTTACGCTCGCCCACGCCTTTGGCGGCCAGCTTATCGGCAATGGCGTTGAAGGCCGCGTCGAAGGCCAGACCGTCAAATTCGCCAGAGTTAAACAGAACGCCCTTATCGGTCATCGCCTGTTCGGAAAGATCCGGCTCAGAACCATCGGCTGCCAGGATAACCGGTTTAATGGTTAAGCCGTATTTGGTGGCAAATTCGTAGTCGCGCTGATCGTGACCCGGTACGGCCATGACCGCGCCGGTGCCGTATTCCATCAGCACAAAGTTAGCCGCCCAGACCGGGATTGCTTCGCCAGTCAGCGGGTGAACCGCCTTAAAGCCGGTATCGACGCCTTTTTTCTCCATGGTTGCCATGTCAGCTTCGGCCACTTTGGTGTTACGGCATTCGTCGATAAAGGCTGCCAGTTCAGGGTTGTTCTCTGCCGCTTTCTGCGCCAGCGGGTGACCAGCGGCAACCGCCAGGTAGGTGGCACCCATAAAGGTGTCCGGGCGGGTCGTGTAAACGGTCAGCGTGTTGTCATAATCGTTCACGTTGAAGGTGATTTCCACGCCTTCAGAACGACCAATCCAGTTGCGCTGCATCGTTTTCACGGTGTCAGGCCAGTGATCCAGTTTATCCAGATCGTTGAGCAGTTCATCGGCATAGGCGGTGATTTTAATAAACCACTGTGGGATCTCTTTACGCTCAACTTTGGTGTCGCAGCGCCAGCAGCAGCCGTCGATAACCTGTTCGTTCGCCAGTACGGTCTGATCGTTCGGGCACCAGTTGACCGCAGAGGTCTTTTTGTAGACCAGACCTTTTTTGTACAGTTCGGTGAAGAATTTCTGCTCCCAGCGATAGTATTCCGGGGTACAGGTCGCCAGCTCGCGGCTCCAGTCATAGCCAAAGCCCAGCATTTTGAGCTGGTTCTTCATGTAGGCGATATTATCGTAGGTCCACGGTGCCGGCGCGGTGTTGTTTTTTACCGCCGCGCCTTCTGCAGGCAGGCCGAATGCGTCCCAGCCGATAGGCTGCAGCACGTTTTTGCCCAGCATGCGCTGATAACGGGCGATCACGTCACCGATGGTGTAGTTACGTACGTGGCCCATGTGTAGTCGACCAGAAGGATAGGGAAGCATAGACAGGCAGTAATACTTCTCTTTGCTCTCGTCTTCGGTAACTTCAAATGTGCGCTTCTCATCCCAGTGAAGCTGTACTTTGGATTCTATCTCTTCCGGGCGGTATTGCTCTTGCATGGCAGCCAGTGGTCCTGTTTTCAATACAGCTACAAACGTAGCTTCGATGTGGTGTTTCAGATCCGCATAGCATAGCCCAAACGCCCGCGTCAAAACAGCCTTTCGCGCATTCAGGTTCGAATTCACGCCACGATAATCCTTGCACGAATTTACACACTCTGTGGACAGTCTTGCAAAGCGTAACCCAAATAACGTCTATTATTATAGACAGTTAACGACCCAGGAGGCGAAACGATGAACAAGGTTGCTCAATATTACCGTGAACTGGTGGCGTCATTAAGTGAACGTCTGCGCAATGGCGAGCGTGATATCGATGCGCTGGTGGAACAGGCGCGGCAGCGGGTTTTGCAGGCCGGGGAGTTAACGCGAACCGAAGTGGACGAACTGATCCGCGCGGTCCGACGTGACCTGGAGGAATTTGCCCTCAGCTACGAAGAGAGCCTGGAGGAGGAGTCCGACAGCGTCTTTATGCGGGTAATTAAAGAGAGCCTGTGGCAGGAGCTGGCGGATATCACGGACAAAACGCAGCTCGAATGGCGTGAGGTGTTTCAGGATCTAAGTCATCACGGGGTATATCACAGCGGCGAAGTGGTGGGCCTGGGCAATCTGGTCTGTGAAAAGTGTCATTTTCACTTGGCGGTGTATACGCCGGATGTGTTGCCATTGTGCCCAAAATGCGGACACGACCAGTTTCAGCGTCGTCCGTTTGAACCGTAATCTAGTCTGATGCCGAGGTTGACGCATCTTATCAGGCCTACGGTGACTCATTACGTAGGCCGAATAAGCGTCAGCACCGTCCGGCATTGGTCATGCGTAAAACTGTAGCCGTTCTGCCAGCAGGTCTACAAATCCCTGACGATTGACATCCACCATCACGGTGGCATTCGGTTTATTGCCCGTCAGGAAGTAATAGTCCACCACGGTCATCCCCTGAGTGTATTTCCCCTGAGTTTCCACCCCAACCCAGCGTTCAACGGTGGTAAACAGTTCGGGTTTCAACAGCCAGGCGATGGTGCACGGGTCGTGCAGCGGTGCGCCGGTAAATCCCCATTTCTCGTCTTTATGATACTCGAGGAAGAAGTCGAGTAGTTCAGCAACGATCGTGGAAACCGGGTTACCAATGGCGCGGAAGCGTTCGGTATCTGCGACATGAATTTGTGCTTTATGCGTGACGTCCAGACCGGCCATCACCACCGGAATCCCCGACTGGAAGACGATTTCTGCGGCTTCAGGGTCGACATAGATATTGAATTCGGCGGCAGGCGTCCAGTTGCCCAACCCCATCGCGCCGCCCATGATCACGATACGGGCGATTTTGTCACGCAGTTCAGGATGGCTGTTCAGCAACAGTGCGACGTTGGTTTGCGGCCCGGTTGAGACAAGGGTGACCGGTTGTGTGCTCTCGCGCAACGTCTTTGCCATCAGCTCAACGGCGGTGCATGGCTGCGGCGCAAAGGCGGGTTCCGGTAGCGCCGGGCCATCCAGTCCGCTTTCACCGTGGACGTTATCGGCAATGATCAATTCACGCATCAGGGGCTTGGGCGCGCCGCCCGCCACTGGAATGTCCGTGCGGTTCAGCAACGTTAACATTCGCAATACGTTGCGTAGCGTTTTATCGGGTGTCTGGTTTCCTGCGGATGAGGTGATGGCTTTAACGTCAAGTTCCGGTGAGGCGAGGGCGAGAACCAGTGCGATCGCGTCATCATGACCCGGGTCGCAATCTATGATTATTGGCAGTGCCATTGTTGCTCCTTATGAATGCTACATTGTGGCAAGGGTAACGCTGGGGTGAAAATGATTCGAGGAGCGAGGCAAGAAAGCGTGAGATGGCGCGCACTCTGACATGCGCGCCGAAAAGATTAATGCAGGATTTTGGCGAGGAAGTCTTTTGCGCGTTCGGATTTCGGGTTAGCGAAGAACTCTTCTTTCGGTGAGTCCTCAACGATTTTCCCTTCGTCCATAAAGATCACCCGATTCGCCACTTTGCGGGCAAAGCCCATTTCATGGGTCACCACCATCATGGTCATCCCTTCGTTGGCCAGTTCAACCATAACGTCCAGTACTTCGTTGATCATCTCTGGATCAAGTGCCGAAGTGGGTTCATCGAACAGCATGGCGATAGGATCCATACACAGCGCGCGGGCAATCGCCACACGCTGCTGCTGGCCGCCGGAAAGCTGCGCTGGATATTTATTGGCATGCGCGGCAAGGCCCACGCGTTCCAGCAACTTCTGCGCTTTTTCACGCGCCGGGGCTTTATCACGCTTAAGCACTTTTACCTGCGCCAGGGTCAGGTTTTCAATAATCGACAGATGCGGGAACAGCTCAAAGTGCTGGAACACCATCCCGACGCGTGAGCGTAACTTCGCCAGATCGGTTTTTTTGTCGTTGACCATGATACCGTTCACGGTGATTTCACCTTTTTGCACCGGCTCCAGGCCGTTAACGGTTTTGATCAGCGTCGACTTTCCGGAACCTGACGGGCCGCAGACGACCACCACTTCGCCTTTTTTCACTTCCGTGGAGCAGTCGGTCAGCACCTGAAAGTGACCATACCATTTAGAAACATTTTTCAGGGTAATCATTAAACTGTCCTTTTCTTCAAATAGCTGACCAACAACGATGCGCTCAGGCTGATAACAAAGTAAACGGCACCGGCAAACAGGATCATTTCGACCTGTGTACCATCACGCTCGCCAATCGTAGACGCAGTGCGGAAGAAATCCGCGAGACTTAAGACGTACACCAGAGACGTATCCTGGAACAGGACGATGCCCTGCGTCAGCAGCAGCGGTACCATCGCGCGAAACGCCTGCGGCAAAATGATGAGCTTCATTGACTGCCAGTGGGTCATCCCCAACGCCAGCGCCGCACTTGACTGTCCGCGGGAAATACTCTGGATGCCCGCACGGATAATTTCGGAGTAATAGGCGGCTTCAAACATCGAAAATGCGACCATTGCCGAAATCAGGCGAATATCGGTTTTCGGCGACAGCCCCAGTACATCCTGTAATAGCCCCGGCACAATCAGATAGAACCACAACAGTACCATCACCAGCGGGATGGAGCGGAAGACGTTAACGTACGCTTTAGCAAACCAGGCGACAGGCGCAAAACTGGAAAGGCGCATAACGGCGAGAATAGTGCCCCAGACAATACCGATAATCACCGCGGTGACGGTAATTTTCAGCGTAATGAGCAGCCCATCCAGCAGATAGGGCAGGGAAGGGACAATTGAACTCCAGTCGAATTCGTACATTATTTGCCTCCCAGATTGCCAGGCAGGCGGATTTTACGTTCCACCAGACTCATCACCAGCATGATGAAGGCATTAATCAACACGTACGCCAGGGTAATGGCGGTAAATGACTCCCAGGCATGCGCCGAGTAATCGAGCAGCTTTCCGGCCTGCGCGGCCATATCGACCAGACCGATGGTCGAGGCGATGGCGGAGTTTTTCACCAGGTTCATCATCTCAGAGGTCATCGGCGGGACGATCACGCGATAGGCGTTAGGCAACAACACGTAGCGGTAGGCCTGCGGCAGGGTCAGTCCCATCGCGAGCGCTGCGTTTTTTTGACCGCGTGGCAGTGACTGAATGGCGGCACGAACCTGTTCGCAAACGCGCGCGGCGGTAAACAGCCCCAGACAGAGCATGGACGATACGAAGAACTGAATATTGGGATCCAGTTCTGCCTTAAACCACATGCCAAGATCTTCTGGCAGCAGTTCAGGCACCACCAGATACCAGGTGAAGAACTGGACGATCAGCGGTACGTTACGGAACAGTTCTACATACAGGGTGCCGATCCCGGAAAAGAAGCGATTCGGGACGGTGCGTAAAATGCCAAATAAAGAACCGACCAGGAAGGCAATGATCCAGGCGGTGATGGAAAGTGCGACGGTAACCTGGAAACCGCTCCAGAGCCAGCCGAGATAGGTGGTGTTGCCGAATGGGGCCTGTTGTAAAAAAATGCCCCAGTTCCAGTCTATTGACATACATCTACTCCGAAAAAATAAGGGTAGCAGCGCTACCCTCGAAGATTGTTATCCAGCGTACTTCGGTTTTCAGGCCTGATGGGGAACGACCATCAGGCATATAGTCTGTCCGTGCTGCATAGCAATCGAGAGGGCAAGGAGTTCCCGCCCCATTTCGTTCTAGTTAGTTAAGTGCTTTATCATTCGGTTCTTTGAACAGCGCTTGCATTTCGTCCGACAGTTCGAAGTTCATGTTCAGGTTTTTCGGTGGGATCGGATTTTTGAACCACTTATCAAACCATTTCGCGGCTTCGCCTGAAGTCTGCGCCTGGGCGATGGTGTCATCCATCAGCTTTTTGAACTCAGGATCGTTCTTACGCAGCATGCAGCCGTAAGCTTCCTGAGACTGTGGTTTGCCGACGATTTCCCAGTTGTCCGGTTTCTTCGCCTTCGCGCGTTCACCGGCCAGCAGGGCATCATCCATCATAAAGGCAACGGCGCGACCGCTTTCCAGGGTACGGAAAGAGTCACCGTGGTCTTTAGCGCTGATGATACGCATATCCATTTTTTGCTCGTCGTTCAGCTTGTGCAGCAGAATTTCAGAGGTGGTACCTGAGGTGACAACAACCGCTTTGCCTTTCAGGTCCGGGAAGTCTTTAATGTCGCCGCCTTTTTTCGCCAGCAGACGGGTGCCGACGACAAAGATGGTGTCAGAGAAAGCGGCCTGTTTCTGGCGCTCAAGGTTGTTGGTGGTGGACCCGCACTCAAAGTCGAAAGTGCCGTTTTGCAGCAGCGGAATACGGTTCTGCGACGTAATCGGGATCAGCTTCACCTGCAGATCGGGCTTGTTCAGCTTCTTCTTCACGGCTTCAACGATGGCGTTGGAGTAATCCTGAGAATAACCCACCACTTTCTGCTGATTGTCGTAATAAGAGAACGGCACGGAGGATTCACGGTGACCGACGACGATAACGCCGTTTTTGGCGATCTTGTCCAGCGTGCCGCCTGCGGCAGGGGCCGCATCTTCCGCATGTACCAGACCGGCTGACATTCCCATTACCAGCATTGCTGCGGCTAGCTTACGTAATTGCATATCCAACTCCTTATCGTCTGCGCCGTCGACGCAGTGATACCTATTGTGAGTGTCTGTGTTGTTATCACCTGCAACTTAAGCGTGCAGTGTTTTACCTGTTTGTTAACATTTAGTCTGGCTTAATGTAAAGATATTGCTGCGTTATTGTTTATTTTTGCGAAGTGCGCCGCACCGTTTAGAGGCAAAAATCCCTCGTTGCACCGTTTCGGTGCTACTGGTGAACTGCTTTAGTGCGACGACGTTGCGCTGAACGCCAAAAACAGGTTTGCCTTTGTTAACAAAGCAATAGGCGTGCCAGAATGGAAGAAGAGAATGGAGAATGGTAGGCCGGATAAGACGCGTAAGCGCGGTTATCCGGCCTGATGCAGGGAGTAATCGATTATTTACGACGTTGACGCAAACTCATTAACACGGCGGCAAAACCGAACAGCGCGGTCAGGAGCCACAGCGGCCAGTTGCCGGTGCGAGCATATGGCGTTAAGCCTGTTGTTGGCGTTACATCGACGGTTAACACCTGGCGCGTAAATTGCGGGATCATCGCCTGAATCTCGCCCTGCGGACCAATCACCGCTGTAATACCGTTGTTAGTACTGCGCAGCAGGGGGCGTGCCAGCTCCAGCGAGCGCATCCGCGCCATCTGGAAATGCTGCCAAGGACCAATCGACTTACCAAACCACGCATCGTTGGAGATGGTTAGCAGAAAGTCCGTGTCCGGGCGGAAGTTATCGCGTACCTGTTCACCCAAAATGATCTCGTAGCAAATCGCGGCGGTCAGTGCTAAACCGTGCGCATGCAGCTGCGGCTGAATGTACGGGCCGCGGCTGAACGAGGACATCGGCAGGTCAAAGAACGGCGCTAAGGGGCGCAGAATGGATTCCAGCGGCACAAACTCACCAAACGGCACCAGATGGTTTTTGTTGTAGCGGTTGGTGGAGTCATAACGGTAAGGATTGTCTTTCCCCAACGTGATGATGGTGTTGTAGGTGTCGTAACGGTTCTGCTTGTTCAGTCGCGCATCGACAATACCGGTAATCAGCGAGCTGTTCTTTGAACGCAACAGGTCATCCAGCATGCCCAGAAAGCGCTGCTGGTTGATTTCCAGATCCGGAATGGCGGATTCCGGCCAGATGATCAGCTGCGATTTCCCCATTTCGGGCTGCGTCGCATCCAGATAGATCTTGAGCGTATTCATCAACTGGCCTTCGTCCCATTTCAACGACTGCGGGATATTGCCCTGAACCAGCGACACGCGGGTTGTTCTTTCCGGCTCCAGGGTGAACCACTGGATATAGCGCAGTGGGAAAGGGAGCGCGAAAAGAATGATGGCGACCACCAGCGGACGCCAGTTACGGCTGACCAGCGAGAGAACCAGCAATCCGCTGACCATCATCAACAGGAAGTTAATGGCTTCGACACCCATGACCGGTGCCAGCCCTTTCAGCGGGCCGTCGATCTGACTGTAGCCGAACTGCAGCCACGGAAATCCGGTCAGCACCCAGCCACGCAGAAATTCCGTTAGCTGCCAGACCACCGGTGCGGCAATGGCAACCCGCAGCCAGCTGGTTTTTGGCCACAGACGCGCAAGTACGCCAGCAAACAGTCCGGTATACAGTGAAAGGTATGCCGCGAGCAGCACCACAAGGAAGACGTTCACCGGGCCTGGCATCCCGCCAAACTGCGCGATGCTGACGTAAACCCAGTTGATACCTGTACCGAAGAGTCCCAGTCCCCAGAAATAGCCGATAGCAGCTGACTGACGCGGGCGACGATTCAGGGTGAGTGCCTGCAAGCCCATCAGCGACACAATCGCAGCGGGCCAGATGTCATAAGGAGAAAAAGCCAGCGTACCGCAGGCACCGAATAATAACGCCAGCAGCAGGCGAATGCGCTGGCGTTCAAGTAATGAGGCAAAAGCCATTGAGTTCTTCTTCCCGTTCGGTGTTATTCGTCCAGTTTTGGCTGGGGGGAGTCATCCGGAATTCTGACATGAACCTGAATAATACGACGGCTGTCGGCCATGGCCACTTTGAACTGGTAACCATCGATATCAATGGTTTCACCCCGTGCGGGCAGGTGACCAAACGCCTGCATCACCAGACCCCCAATGGTATCGACCTCTTCGTCGCTAAAGCTGGTGCCGAAGGCATCATTGAAGTCTTCGATCGGCGCGAGCGCGCGAATGGTCCAGGTATGGCGACTGAGCTGACGGAAGTCGATATCATCTTCTTCGTCGTATTCATCTTCGATTTCACCGACGATCAGTTCGAGGATATCTTCAATGGTGACCAGACCAGAGACACCGCCGAATTCGTCGATGACGATAGCCATATGGTAACGCTGAGAGCGAAACTCTTTGAGCATACGGTCAACGCGTTTGCTCTCCGGGACGACAACGGCCTGGCGTAACACTTTCTCCATGCTGAAGGCTTCGGCATCGCTGCGCATAAACGGCAGCAAGTCCTTGGCCATCAGAATCCCTTCAATGTGATCTTTGTCTTCGCTGATCACCGGAAAACGCGAGTGGGCTGACTCGATGATGACATCGAGGCATTCGTCCAGCGTCTGGTTGCGTTTCAGGGTAATCATCTGGGAGCGGGGAATCATGATGTCGCGAACGCGCTGGTCCGCAATGTCCATCACCCCTTCGAGCATATCGCGCGTATCTTCATCGATAAGGTCGTTCTGCCCGGAATCACGGATCAGCGCCAGCAATTCATCACGGTTTTTCGGTTCACCGTGGAAAAGTTGGCTCAGTAACAGGGAGAAAAATCCCTTCTTGCTGCTTAACGTGTCACTACTGTGTGAATTGTCGTCGCTCATGGCGTCGTATGGGTTCTCTTGTTAGTTAATCTCTTGCTCAATGCGCGCAAACTCAGCGCATGGCATCACCAGAAACCACCGGGCATTCGCCCGGTCGCTTATTCCTTCTCGGCAATGTACGGATCCTCATAGCCCAGAGCAAGCATAATCTCTGTCTCGAGGGATTCCATCTCTTCTGCCTCGTCGTCTTCGATATGATCGTAACCCAGCAAATGCAGGCTGCCGTGGACGACCATGTGCGCCCAGTGGGCATCCAGCGGCTTACCTTGATCCCGGGCTTCCTGTTCAACTACCTGACGGCAGATGATCAAATCACCGAGCAGCGGCATTTCAATCCCTGGCGGCGCTTCAAACGGAAAAGAGAGCACGTTGGTCGGCTTATCTTTCCCACGATAGGTCAGATTGAGGTCGTGGCTTTCGGCCTCGTCCACCAGGCGAATCGTCACTTCTGATTCTTCCTGAAATTGCGGGATAACCGCATTCAACCAGGCCTGAAACTGGCTCTCTTCCGGCAAACCGCTGTTGTTCTCACACGCCAGTTGCAAATCAAGGATCACCTGACTCATTTCTGTTCCTGTTGTTCCTGAGCTTCACGCTTGCGCTCGGCAGCCAGCTCGGCTTTACGTTTTTGTTCGGCTTCTTCCCAGGCTTCATAGGCGTTAACGATACGGGCTACCACCGGGTGGCGCACGACGTCTTCGCTGTGGAAGAAGTTAAAGCTGATCTCGTCGACCTCTGCCAGCACCTCAACGGCATGGCGCAGACCCGATTTGATGTTGCGCGGCAGGTCAATCTGCGTGACGTCGCCGGTAATCACCGCCTTCGAGTTAAAGCCGATACGGGTCAGGAACATCTTCATCTGTTCGATAGTGGTGTTCTGACTTTCATCAAGAATGATAAAGGCATCGTTCAGTGTACGTCCGCGCATATAGGCCAGCGGAGCCACTTCAATCACGTTGCGCTCAATCAGCTTTTCAACTTTCTCGAAGCCGAGCATTTCGAACAGGGCGTCATACAGCGGGCGCAGATACGGGTCGACCTTCTGGCTCAAATCGCCTGGCAGGAAGCCCAGTTTTTCCCCGGCTTCAACCGCCGGACGGGTCAGCAGAATACGGCGGATCTCCTGGCGCTCAAGGGCATCCACGGCAGCGGCAACGGCGAGGTAGGTTTTCCCTGTACCGGCAGGACCGACGCCGAAGGTGATGTCATGGTCGAGAATGTTGGCGATGTACTGCGCCTGATTAGGTGTACGCGGTTTAATCACACCACGCTTGGTTTTGATATTGACCGCTTTGCCGTACTCGGGAACGCTCTCAGCGCTCTGCTCAAGCACACGCGCTTCTTTAATCGCAAGGTGGATTTGTTCCGGTTCGATATCCTGCGTCTGGCCGCGCATCGGCGCAGTATCCACATACAGGCTGCGCAGGATATCTGCCGCAGCGGTGACGCAAATCGGGCGACCGGTCAGTTTAAAATGGTTGTCACGGCGGTTAATCTCGATGCCGAGACGGCGTTCCAGCTGTTTGATGTTGTCGTCAAACGGGCCGCAAAGGCTCAGCAGGCGGGCGTTGTCTGCGGGCTCAAGGGTAATTTCGCGAGTGTCTGTGTTCAAACTGTTCCTCTTATGCATAGGGAGCCGGAAGGCGAACATTCACCGGCCTGTCAGGAAATTATTCACGCCACGGGTGAAAGGCGCAAGCACTGGAATAAAGATGGGGGCGCAGAGAGGAAATACAAGAGCCTTATCGGGCCTGTGAAGCGTCGTGCTTTGTAGGCCCGATAAGCGCAGCGTTATCGGGCATTTTGACGTTTTCAGCAGAATTAAGGCTGCCAGAACCCGACGCCAATCTCGTTCTCTTTACGGGTTCGCGCAATCACCGATTCCGGGGTTTCTGCAATGCGCAGACCCATTTCGTCTTCGGTACGCACCACTTTCCCGCGCAGTGAGTTGGTCCAGACATCGGTAATTTCCACATCGACAAATTTACCAATCATCTCCGGCGTGCCTTCGAAGTTCACCACGCGGTTATTTTCGGTACGACCAGACAATTCCATGATGCTCTTACGCGACGTTCCTTCTACCAGAATACGCTGAACGGTGCCGAGCATACGACGGCTCCAGGCCATTGCCTGCTGGTTAATGCGATCCTGAAGAATATACAGACGCTGTTTCTTCTCTTCTTCCGGCACATCATCGACCATATCGGCGGCTGGCGTTCCCGGACGTGCAGAGAAGATGAAGCTGTAGCTCATGTCGAAATTAACGTCAGCAATCAGCTTCATGGTCTGCTCGAAGTCCTGGGTGGTTTCACCTGGGAAGCCGACGATGAAGTCGGAGCTTATCTGAATGTCCGGACGTGCCGCACGCAACTTGCGAATGATCGCTTTATATTCCAGCGCCGTGTGGGTACGTCCCATCAGATTCAGTACGCGATCCGAACCGCTCTGTACCGGCAGGTGCAGGAAGCTCACCAGTTCCGGCGTGTCGCGATAGACGTCGATAATGTCGTCGGTGAACTCGATCGGATGGCTGGTGGTGAAGCGGATGCGATCGATACCGTCAATGGCGGCAACCAGACGCAGCAGGTCGGCGAACGAACCGGTGGTACTGTCGTAGTTTTGTCCGCGCCAGGCGTTGACGTTCTGGCCAAGCAGATTGACTTCACGGACGCCTTGAGCCGCAAGCTGGGCGATTTCAAACAGAATGTCATCAGACGGACGGCTGACTTCCTCACCGCGGGTGTAAGGCACCACGCAGTAAGTACAATATTTGTTGCAGCCTTCCATAATAGAGACAAACGCGGTCGGACCTTCCGCACGCGGTTCTGGCAGGCGGTCAAACTTCTCGATCTCCGGGAAGCTAATATCAACAACCGGACTACGGTTGCCGCGAACGGAGTTAATCATTTCCGGCAGGCGATGCAGCGTTTGCGGCCCGAAGATAATGTCGACATAATGCGCGCGTTGGCGGATATGATCGCCTTCCTGAGACGCCACACACCCGCCGACGCCGATGATCAGATCGGGATTTTTCTCTTTCAAGAGCTTCCAGCGGCCCAACTGATGGAAGACTTTTTCCTGAGCCTTCTCGCGGATTGAGCAGGTATTCAGCAGCAGCACATCCGCTTCTTCCGCCACATCGGTCAGTTGATACCCGTGAGTGGCATCCAGCAGATCGGCCATCTTCGATGAATCGTATTCGTTCATCTGACAGCCCCAGGTTTTAATATGGAGTTTTTTGGTCATCGACTTGCTCTTGCGAAATAGTGGCTGAATTGCAGGGCGCATAGTGTAATGCTTTGCTGCCCTGGTGACCAGTATGACCGTTATCAGCCTCAAGGGGTAAAAAATCCTGTAAACTTGTCTTATTCATGCAACAGGATGATTGACCATGACAAATCAACCAACGGAAATTGCCATTGTCGGCGGGGGAATGGTCGGTGGCGCACTGGCGCTGGGACTGGCACAACACGGCTTCACAGTAACGGTGATTGAACACGCCGCGCCTGCGCCGTTTGTTGCACACAGCCAGCCGGACGTGCGTATTTCGGCGATCAGCGCCGCCTCGGTTTCACTGCTGAAGGGACTCGGCGTCTGGGATGCCGTGCAGGGGATGCGCAGTCATCCCTATCGTCGACTGGAAACCTGGGAGTGGGAAAACGCACATGTGGTGTTTGACGCCAGCGAACTGAAGCTGCCGCTACTTGGGTATATGGTTGAAAACAACGTTCTGCAACAGGCGCTCTGGCAGGCGCTGGAAGCGCATCCGAAAGTGACGCTGCGGGTTCCGGCTTCGCTGATTGCGCTGCATCGCCATAACGAACGTCATGAGCTGGAACTGGCCGGTGGCGAGCGAATCACCGCAAAACTGGTGATTGGCGCGGATGGCGCAAATTCGCAGGTGCGGCAGATGGCCGGCATTGGCATTCACGCCTGGCAGTATGCGCAATCCTGTATGCTGATTACCGTTCAGTGCGAGAATGACCCTGGTGACAGCACCTGGCAGCAGTTTACGCCGGAGGGGCCGCGCGCGTTTCTGCCGCTGTTCGATAACTGGGCATCGCTGGTGTGGTATGACTCACCGGCGCGGATCCGTCAGTTGCAGGGGCTAAGTATGTCGCAGCTTCAGACGGAGATCGCGAAGCATTTCCCGGCGCGTCTGGGACAAGTGATGCCCGTCGCGGCAGGTGCGTTTCCGCTGACGCGCCGTCATGCCCTACAATATGTGCAGCCGGGGCTGGCGCTGGTTGGTGATGCGGCGCACACCATTCATCCGCTGGCCGGGCAGGGGGTAAACCTGGGCTATCGCGACGTGGATGCGCTGATTGATGTGCTGGTGAATGCCCGCAGTTATGGCGAGGCCTGGGCGAGTCAGCCGGTTCTGAAACGTTACCAGACCCGGCGCATGGCGGATAACTTCATCATGCAAAGCGGGATGGATCTGTTCTACGCCGGATTCAGTAATGATCTGCAGCCGCTGCGAATTATTCGTAACCTTGGACTAATGGCGGCTGAACGCGCTGGCGTGTTAAAACGTCAGGCGCTGAAATACGCATTAGGGCTGTAGCGTTGATAAAGGCCTGATGGCGGTACGCTTATCAGGCCTGTTCGTTGGTCACTAGCAGAAAAGCAAAAAGCTCGCCGAAGCGAGCTTTTCTGATGTGGCTGGGGTACGAGGATTCGAACCTCGGAATGCCGGAATCAGAATCCGGTGCCTTACCGCTTGGCGATACCCCAATGGTATGTCGGTTATCTCGCGCCAGACTCAGCCCGGTGCTTTACAGCCTGGAGATATCCAATAGTGCAGTACATCTTGAAATTTGGCTGGGGTACGAGGATTCGAACCTCGGAATGCCGGAATCAGAATCCGGTGCCTTACCGCTTGGCGATACCCCAACAAATTGTTTTTGAACCCGTTTAAAGAAACTAACGTGTTCTGAATATGGTGGCTACGACGGGATTCGAACCTGTGACCCCATCATTATGAGTGATGTGCTCTAACCAACTGAGCTACGTAGCCAGGGTGTTTCTTCGATGGCTGGGGTACCTGGATTCGAACCAGGGAATGCCGGTATCAAAAACCGGTGCCTTACCGCTTGGCGATACCCCAATGACCGTCGCGGTAATCCGCAAACTCGAAGAAAAATGGCTGGGGTACCTGGATTCGAACCAGGGAATGCCGGTATCAAAAACCGGTGCCTTACCGCTTGGCGATACCCCATCCGTGCAACGCTTTTATGGGAATGGTGCGGGAGGCGAGACTTGAACTCGCACACCTTGCGGCGCCAGAACCTAAATCTGGTGCGTCTACCAATTTCGCCACTCCCGCAAAAAAGATGGTGGCTACGACGGGATTCGAACCTGTGACCCCATCATTATGAGTGATGTGCTCTAACCAACTGAGCTACGTAGCCCTCTTTTTTCGCGCTTACCTTATCGGCGTTGCGGGGCGCATTATGCGTATTGAGCCTTGAAGCGTCAACCCCTTTTTCATCGAAAACGCCCGGAATGTGACTGTTTGGTTAGGTTGCGAACAGCGTGGCGCAATATTCGGCAATTATTGGTTATTAATCGCTTTCTGAACCGTTTTTCAGGATCAAAAAAGGGCCCCGAAAGGCCCTTTTTCATCAGCGTGGCTTATTGATAAGCGGACTGGTGAACACCCACTGCGCGACCGGATGGATCGTTCATGGTTTTGAACGCTTCGTCCCATTCGATCGCCTTAGCAGAAGAGCAGGCGACGGAAGGGCCACCCGGTACACATTCTGCGGCGCTTGGTACCGGGAACAACTCTTCGAAGATCTCGCGGTACAGATACGCTTCTTTTGAGGACGGCGTGTTGTACGGGAAGCGGAAGCGGGCGGTTTCCAGTTGCTGATCGGAAACTTGCTTAGCGGCCACCTCTTTCAGGGTGTCGATCCAACTGTAACCCACACCGTCGGAGAACTGCTCTTTCTGACGCCATGCGACGCTTGCCGGCAGATAGGATTCAAAACATTCGCGAAGGATATGTTTTTCCATCTTGCCGTTGCCGCACATTTTATCTTCCGGGTTGATGCGCATCGCCACGTCGAGGAATTTTTTATCCAGGAACGGGACGCGTGCTTCCACCCCCCAGGCCGACATCGCCTTGTTGGCGCGGGCGCAGTCGAACATGTGCAGCGCCTGGAGTTTGCGTACGGTCTCTTCGTGCAGTTCTTTGGCATCTGGCGCCTTATGGAAATAGAGATAGCCGCCGAACACTTCATCCGACCCTTCGCCAGACAGCACCATTTTGATGCCCATCGCCTTGATCTTACGCGACATTAAGTACATCGGCGTGGAGGCGCGAATGGTGGTGACATCGTAGGTTTCGATGTGATAAATCACGTCGCGGATCGCGTCCAGCCCTTCCTGTACCGTAAAGTGAATCTCATGGTGTACGGTCCCCAGATGGTTCGCCACTTCCTGCGCGGCTTTCAGATCCGGAGAGCCTTCCAGACCGACGGCAAAGGAGTGGAGTTGCGGCCACCAGGCTTCAGAACGTTCGTCATCTTCGACACGACGGGCGGCGAATTTTTTGGTGATCGCTGAGATAACGGAAGAGTCCAGGCCGCCAGAGAGCAGCACGCCGTAAGGCACGTCTGACATCAGGTGGCTTTTGACGGAATCTTCCAGCGCCTGACGCAGTTCGTTTTTGTCGGTAACGTTATCTTTTACCGCGTCAAAATCGAACCAGTCACGCTGATAGTACTGACGGATTTCACCGTCTTTGCTCCACAGATAGCTCCCCGCCGGGAACTCTTTAATGGTGCGGCACACCGGCACCAGCGCTTTCATTTCTGACGCCACATACAGGTTGCCGAATTCGTCGTAGCCCATATACAGCGGGATAATGCCGATATGGTCGCGACCAATCAAATATGCATCCTGCTCGCTGTCATACAGCGCGAAGGCAAACATCCCTTGCAGGTCGTCAAGAAACTCTACGCCTTTTTCCTGATACAGCGCGAGGATCACTTCGCAGTCAGAGCCGGTCTGGAACGCGTAGCGATCGCCATATTCTGCACGCAGCACCTGGTGGTTATAGATTTCACCGTTGACGGCCAGCACGTGGGTTTTCTTTTCGTTATACAGCGGCTGCGCACCGGCGTTGACGTCGACAATCGACAGACGTTCATGGGCCAGAATGGCCTTATCACAGGCATAAATACCGGACCAGTCCGGGCCGCGATGGCGCATCAGGCGTGACAGCTCAAGCGCTTTTTTACGCAGTTCACCTGCATCTGACTTAATATCGAATACGCCGAAAATTGAACACATAACCTTCTCCGTTAACCTGTTGCGTAATGCTTTTTGTGTTTGCTTGCTAAAGAAAATGCCGCAAAGAAACAAGAGGCGCAAGGGGTTTGCGGTCTGAAAAAGAAAAAACGCAATGGCTATTGCTGAATGGTGAAAAAAGATTACGTATTGAGCATATTCATTGATGAATTATCAGTTTTTTGCCGTTTTTGTTGAATGGTGTGATTTTTTCAGAAGACGAAAATGAAAAACCACGTCCTGGGACGTGGTCTGGGTTAAATAACGTCGATTTCGGCGACGGAGGGATAAATCCAGCTCGGGCGGAACGGCATGCTGTCGATGTCATCCAGCGTGGAAACGCCGGAGAGCACCAGAATGGTTTCGAGTCCCGCCTGGAAGCCCGCGAGAATATCGGTGCGCAGGTTATCGCCGACAATGACCGTCTCTTCCGAGTGCGCCTGCATTTTATTTAACGCCGCGCGAATGATCCACGGACTGGGTTTACCAACGTAGAACGGTTTACGACCAGAGATTTTTTCGATACCTGCACAGAGCGCGCCACAGGCCGGATAAAACCCGCGACCGTGAGTGTCCGGGTTGGTGGCGATAAAGCGTGCGCCGTTTGCCACAAAGTAAGCTGCTTTGTGCATCATGTCCCAGTTGTAGGAACGGGTCTCGCCAACGATAACGAAATCCGGGTTTACATCGGTAATGGTGAAACCGGCTTTATACAATTCGTGGATCAGTGCGCCTTCGCCGACCACATATGCCTTTTTCCCTTCCTGACGACGCAGGAAATCGGCGGTCGCCATTGCCGAGGTATAAAACACGCTGTCCGGCACATTGACGCCAGCCGTCGCGAAACGGTTCGCCAGATCCTGGCCGGTCTGCGACGGGTAATTGGTCAACAGCACCAGCGGCAGGCCTTTTTCCATTACGCCAGTCAAAAATTCCGCCGCACCCGGTACGGCGACGTTGTCGTGCATTAGCACGCCGTCGATATCACAAATGACATTCTTAATGGTCATGAACTACCCAGGAGATGTGTTATTAATCCGATACTATAAGAGCGCATCAGTTTTCCAGCAAATGCTGGAGCAAAATACCGTTGAGCATAGCGCGTTTTACCAGCGCAAACGCACCGATGGCTGAGCGGTGATCCAACGTAGAACGCACCACGGGCAAATTCGTGCGAAACGCCTTCAGCGCCTGCGTATTAATGCAGCTTTCAATGGCGGGTAACAGCACTTTATCGGCTTCGGTGATCTCACCGGCAATCACGACTTTTTGTGGATTAAACAAGTTGATGGCGATCGCAATGGTTTTGCCCAGATGACGCCCGACGTGCTCGATCACCTCAGAAGCCAGGCTGTCGCCCTTATTTGCCGCCTTGCAGATGGTTTTGATCGTGCAGTCTTCCAGCGGAACACGGCTCTGGTAACCTTGCTTGAGCAGATTAAGAACGCGATGTTCAATCGCCGCGTTTGCAGCAATGGTTTCCAGACAACCGAAATTGCCGCAGTGGCAGCGCTCGCCCAATGGTTCAACCTGGATGTGACCAATCTCGCCAACGTTGCCGTTACGACCAATAAAAATTCGCCCGTTAGAGATGATTCCGGCGCCTGTTCCGCGGTGGACGCGCACCAGAATGGAGTCTTCGCAATCCTGACTTGCACCAAAGTAGTGCTCTGCCAGCGCCAGACTGCGGATATCGTGACCGACAAAACAGGTGACGAGGAACCGCTTTTCCAGTGCCTCAACCAGTCCCCAGTTCTCCACCTGAATATGCGGCATATAGTGGATCTTGCCGCTTTCCGGATCGACAAGCCCCGGCAGAATCACGGAAATGGCGATGAGCTCGCGGATTTTGCGCTGATTGCTGTCAATAAAAGCGGTAATGGCGTTGAGCAACGCGTGTTCCAGCGTTTCCTGCGTCCGTTCGGGCAGAGGATAGTGCTCTTCCGCCAGCACTTTGCTGCTCAGGTCGAACAGGGTGATGGTCGCGTCGTGGCGGCCAAGACGCACGCCAATGGCGTGAAAACTGCGGGTTTCGGTGACGATAGAGATGGCGCGGCGGCCTCCGGTGGAGGCCTGTTGATCGACTTCTTTGATCAGTCCGCGTTCAATCAGTTGACGCGTAATTTTGGTTACGCTGGCGGGGGCAAGCTGGCTTTGTTCGGCAATCTGGATCCGCGAGATTGGCCCATGCTGGTCAATCAGGCGGTAAACGGCCGCGCTGTTAAGCTGTTTTACGAGATCAACATTACCTATTTGAGCTTGTCCGCCTGGTGTCATACTTTCTCTTACTCAGTAACGACCTCGTTACCATTAACGATGGTCTTGATGATTTTAAAGTCGTGTGTGAAAGCGGTCAGGTTCGCCACTTTACCCGCCGCGATACTGCCGAGGTGTTTCTCAACACCGATGGCACGCGCAGGGTAGAGGGTCGCCATGCGCAGCACTTCGTCGAGTGCGATACCGCAATGTTCAACCAGATTACGCACGCCTTCAATCATGGTTAGTGATGAACCGCTCAGCGTCCCGTTCTCATCTACACAGAGTCCATTGCGGTAGTATATTGTTTTACCAGCAAAAATGAACTGTTCAATATTTGCCCCTGCCGGCGCAGTCGCATCCGTCACCAGGCACAGTTTGTCGCCTTTCAGCCGTTTGGCGTTGCGGATATTGGCATAGTCAACGTGCAGACCGTCGGCAATCACGCCGCAATAGATATCAGCTTCATCCAGAATCGCACCTGCCAGGCCCGGTTCGCGTCCGGTGATATAAGGCATCGCATTGAACAGATGTGTAGCAAAGGTGATACCTGCACGGAACCCGGCTTTCGCTTCTTTCAGCGTGGCGTTGGAGTGCCCGGCGGAGACTACAATCCCGGCATTCGCCAACTTGCTGATCACTTCCGCAGGAACCATTTCCGGTGCCAGCGTCACTTTGGTGATTACGTCGGCATTATCGCACAGGAAATCGACCAGCGCAGCGTCAGGCTGACGGACAAAGCTCGGATTGTGCGTCCCTTTTTTCACCAGGTTCAGCCACGGGCCTTCCAGGTGCAGACCCAGCGCCTGATTCGGATGTTTGGCCAGGTATTCACGCATCATGCGAATGCCTTGCTTCATGAGATCATCGCTGGTGGTAATCAGCGTAGGCAGGTAGTTGGTGCAGCCCGATTTCTCGTTGGCCTTCTGCATGATCTCCAGCGTTTCAACGGTGACGGCTTCTGCCGTGTCGTTAAACTGCACGCCGCCGCAGCCGTTGAGCTGGACATCGATAAAGCCGGGGGAAAGAATGGCCCCGTTCACTGAACGTTGCTCGATCTCTGGCGGCAGTTCTGCCACAGGACAAACGCGGTCAATCAGGCCATTGGCGACAACAATCGCATGGTCATCAAGAATTTCGTGACCGGTGAAGATCCGGCCCTGGGTTAAAGCATACATTCCGACCCCCGATTTCAAAAAAAATGCCGCCCTGAACATAAAACAGGGCGGAGACTACATTACAGACCTTTGATATTTTCGGCTTCTAACTCGTTGAAATATTTCAGTGTCTTAACTTTCAGTTCCATTGTGGACGGCTCATCGCACACCACAACCGCTTTCGGATGCAGTTGCAGACAGCTGATGGTCCACATGTGGTTCACATTGCCTTCCACCGCAGCTTGCAGCGCCTGCGCTTTCTGCGAACCCAGCACCAGAATCATCACTTCTTCAGCGTCCAGCAGGGTACCCACGCCAACGGTCAGCGCGTACTTCGGTACCTGATCCACGTCGCCGTCAAAGAAACGGGAGTTTGCCACACGGGTGTCATGCGTCAGGGTTTTGATACGGGTACGAGAAGCCAGCGACGAAGCCGGTTCGTTAAAGGCGATATGACCATCATTGCCGACACCCCCCATGAACAGGTGGATTTTACCGTAGGAACGGATCTTTTCTTCATACTGACGGCATTCGGCGTCGATGTCCGGCGCGTTGCCGTTGAGCAGGTTGATATTTTCTGCTGGAATATCAACATGGTCAAAGAAATTGCGATGCATAAAGCTGTAGTAGCTTTCCGGATGCTCTTTTGGCAAGCCGACATATTCGTCCATATTGAACGTCACGACGTGTTTGAAGCTAACCTGGCCCGCTTTGTGCATTTCGACTAAGGCTTTATACGCTGTCAACGGCGTGCCGCCTGTCGGCAGACCCAGAACAAACGGACGATCGGCTGTCGGTTTGAACGCGTTGATGCGATTAACGATATGGCGTGCCGCCCATTTGCCGACCTGTTCAGCGGAAGTCAGGGGAATTAGTCTCATTCTTCACCTCAGAAAGTAAATGTAAGCCGTTGACGGATTGTGCAGGTGCATGGCAAAGCGTAACCTGGCATGCATCAGTTGGGTCAATCTGTCTTGATTTTTTGAATGATAAAATAAGTTTTCCCACATAGCCAGTAAAAGGGAGTGAATATAACGATATTTGGTGACTAAACTCACAAAAAACACGCTTTTAATTTGCGGTACGAATTAAATTTTTACACACTCACAATGCCAGTAAAGCAACAACTGAATTTCAATAAGTTAGTGACAAAATAAAAACACAGCTTAAAGCGAGCCTTAACGGGGTCTCAAAGGGGGAAGAAAGTGAGTATTCTAGGTTATCTGCAAAAGGTAGGCCGTGCGCTAATGGTGCCGGTCGCCACGCTGCCTGCGGCGGCAATATTGATGGGGGTCGGCTATTGGATCGACCCGGTAGGTTGGGGTGGAGACAACGCCCTTGCGGCGTTCTTCATTAAGTCCGGTTCCGCCATTATCGATAACATGTCCGTACTGTTTGCTATCGGTGTGGCTTACGGTATGTCTAAAGATAAAGACGGTGCTGCGGCGCTGACCGGTTTTGTGGGCTTCCTGGTGCTGACCACGCTCTGTTCTCCGGCGGCGGTTTCCATGATTCAGAAGATTCCTGCAGACCAGGTGCCTGCTGCTTTCGGTAAGATAAGCAACCAGTTCGTGGGTATCCTTGTGGGTATTATCTCTGCTGAACTGTACAACCGCTTTAGTAGCGTTGAGCTGCCGAAAGCGCTCTCCTTCTTCAGCGGGCGCCGTCTGGTACCGATCCTCACCTCTTTTGTGATGATCGTTGTGGCGTTCATCATGATGTACATCTGGCCGGTAATTTTCGACGGTCTGGTTAACTTCGGTGAACACATTCAAAAACTGGGCTCAACCGGTGCGGGTATCTACGCCTTCTTTAACCGTCTGTTGATTCCGGTGGGTCTGCATCACGCCCTGAACTCCGTATTCTGGTTCGACGTTGCGGGGATTAACGACATTCCTAACTTCCTCGGTGGTGCCCAGTCTATTGAATCGGGTAAAGCAGTTGTCGGGATTACCGGTCGTTATCAGGCGGGCTTCTTCCCAATCATGATGTTTGGTCTGCCGGGTGCGGCGCTGGCTATCTATCACTGCGCGCGTCCTGAGAACAAGGCGAAAGTGCTGGGTATTATGATGGCCGGTGCGTTTGCGGCATTCTTTACCGGTATCACTGAACCGCTGGAATTCTCCTTCATGTTCGTTGCGCCGGTTCTGTATGTGATTCACGCCGTCCTGACCGGGATCTCTGTATTCATCGCAGCGAGCATGCATTGGATTGCTGGCTTCGGCTTCAGCGCGGGTCTGGTGGATATGGTGCTTTCTTCCCGTAACCCGCTGGCGACCCAGTGGTGGATGCTGATCCCGCAGGGTCTGGTGTTCTTTGCCATCTACTACGTGGTGTTCCGTTTCGTTATCACCAAATTCAACCTGATGACGCCGGGTCGCGAACTGGCTGTGGCTGGCAGCGAAGCGGACGGTCAGGATCTCAATGTGAGCAGCGATAAAGAGCAGGACGTTTCTGCCCTGGCGCGTCAGTACATCGCCGCCATCGGTGGTTCTGATAACCTCACCGGTATTGACGCCTGCATCACCCGTCTGCGTCTGAGCGTAAAAGACTCGTCGCTGGTGAATGAAGGTCTGGCGAAACGCTTGGGTGCTTCTGGTGTGATTCGTCTGAACAAAACCAGCGTGCAGATTATCGTCGGCTTCGTGGCTGAGAAAATCGCCAACGCGATGAAAACCACCGGTCCGGTTGCGGCGGCTGAAGCCTCTGCTGCGCCTGTTGCCCAGGCAGCAGCTAAACCGCAGGCGGTTCCAAATGCGGTGACCATTGCCGAACTGGTTTCTCCGGTAACCGGTGATGTGGTTGCGCTGGAGCAGGTGCCTGACGAAGCGTTCGCCAGCAAAGCGGTGGGTGATGGTGTTGCGGTAAAACCAACGGATAAAACCGTAGTTTCTCCGGCTGCGGGCACGATTGTGAAAATCTTCAATACCAATCATGCGTTCTGTCTGGAAACCGAGAAAGGCGCGGAAATCGTTGTCCACATGGGGATCGATACCGTCGCGCTGAACGGCCAGGGCTTCACGCGTCTGGTAGAAGAGGGCGCGGAAGTGACCGCGGGTCAGCCGATTCTGGAAATGGATCTGGATTACCTGAACGCAAACGCGCGCTCTATGATTAGTCCGGTGGTGTGCAGCAACATCGACGATTTCAGCGGCCTGGTGATTAAAGCCGACGGTCACGTTGTTGCCGGTCAAACGCCACTGTATGAGATCAAAGGGTAGGTCGGATAAGGTATAAGACGCCATCCGGCAACATGAAGCGGCGGGGGAAACCTCCGCCGCTTTTTTTTGCAGCAAATTCCCTCCTATTTTTCTTCAACGCCACTTTTTCAGTAACTAAAGGTTGTCAGTCAGTCCGGCTTATAAGATCATATGCCGTTATACGTTGTTTACGCTTTGAGGAATCCACGATGAGTGAGGCTGAAGCCCGCCCGAGTAACTTTATTCGTCAGATCATCGATGAAGATCTGGCCAGTGGTAAGCACACCACAGTCCATACCCGTTTTCCGCCGGAGCCAAATGGCTATCTGCACATTGGCCACGCGAAATCCATCTGCCTGAACTTTGGTATCGCGCAAGACTACCAGGGCCAGTGCAACCTGCGTTTCGATGACACCAACCCGGTAAAAGAAGATATCGAGTACGTTGATTCGATCAAAAACGACGTTGAGTGGTTAGGTTTTCACTGGGCTGGCAACGTTCGCTACTCCTCAGATTACTTTGATCAACTGCACGCTTATGCGGTTGAACTGATCAACAAAGGTCTGGCGTATGTCGATGAGCTGACGCCGGAGCAGATCCGCGAATACCGTGGCACGCTGACTCAGCCTGGCAAAAACAGTCCGTTCCGCGATCGCAGCATCGAAGAGAACCTCGCGCTGTTTGAAAAAATGCGTACCGGCGGTTTTGAAGAAGGTAAAGCCTGCCTGCGTGCGAAGATCGACATGGCGTCGCCGTTTATCGTGATGCGCGATCCGGTTCTGTACCGCATTAAATTTGCCGAGCACCATCAGACCGGCAACAAGTGGTGCATCTACCCGATGTACGACTTCACCCACTGCATCAGCGATGCGCTGGAAGGTATTACCCACTCTCTGTGTACCCTGGAATTCCAGGACAACCGTCGTCTGTACGACTGGGTGCTCGACAACATCACGATTCCGGTTCATCCGCGCCAGTATGAATTCTCGCGCCTGAATCTGGAATACACGGTGATGTCCAAGCGTAAGCTGAACCTGCTAGTGGCTGACAAGCACGTTGAAGGCTGGGACGATCCGCGTATGCCGACGATCTCTGGTCTGCGTCGTCGTGGCTATACCGCAGCGGCGATCCGTGAATTCTGCAAACGCATTGGCGTGACCAAGCAGGACAATACGATCGAAATGGCGTCGCTGGAATCTTGTATCCGCGAAGACCTGAACGAAAACGCCCCGCGTGCGATGGCGGTTATTGATCCGGTGAAACTGGTTATTGAGAACTACCCGCAGGGTGAAAGCGAAATGGTCACCATGCCTAACCATCCGAACAAACCGGAAATGGGCACGCGTGAAGTTCCTTTCAGCGGTGAAATCTGGATCGATCGCGCTGATTTCCGCGAAGAAGCCAACAAGCAGTACAAGCGTCTGGTGATGGGTAAAGAAGTGCGTCTGCGCAACGCCTACGTGGTGAAAGCAGAACGCGTGGAAAAAGATGCGGAAGGCACTATTACCACCATCTTCTGTACCTATGATGCAGATACCCTGAGCAAAGATCCGGCAGATGGCCGTAAAGTGAAAGGTGTGATCCACTGGGTTAGTGCCGCACACGCGCTGCCAGTCGAAATTCGTCTCTACGATCGTCTGTTCAGCGTACCAAACCCAGGCGCGGCGGAAGATTTCCTCTCCGTGATGAACCCGGAATCGCTGGTGATCAAACAGGGGTTTGCTGAACCGTCGCTGAAAGCCGCAGTAGCAGGGAAAGCGTTCCAGTTTGAGCGCGAAGGTTACTTCTGCCTGGACAGCCGTTACGCCAGCGCAGAGAAGCTGGTGTTTAACCGCACCGTTGGCCTGCGTGACACCTGGGCGAAAGTCGGCGAATAAACTGCCGCAATGCTACCTTCAAGCGCCGCATTCTGCGGCGTTTTTTTATCTTCTGTTCAACGAAAAATCTCGCTTTGCGAAGCGAATTAATTCCCATTCACAAAATAATGCCATTAACAACCGTCTGTTATCGATAACGCTCGCAAAAAAACAGATAGTGTCATGAAATCTCGTTCATCTTTCTGGAAAACAAAGAGAATTTGCAGCTTTTACGGTATTTTTTGATGGATGAATAAAATGTAACAGGAAGCAATGAATTATGTGCGGTTGCTCATACTCTTACATTCTCGTTACAGAAAGGTATTGATAATTCGCGTCGCGAAAAATAGTCTATCACTGTAGTCAGTGAGGTTTTTTTCAGTGCTACTTTTACTTTTTTATTTTTTCGCTGTTTTGCCTTTGGCAACAGCAATTTATACGTCAAAGAGGATTAACATATGCGTACGTTTAGTGGCAAACGTAGTGCGCTGGCGTTGGCTATCGCCGGTATCACAGCACTGTCAGGTCTGGTCGTTGTTCCGCAGGCACAGGCCGAAGGCTTTATCGATGATTCAACCCTGACGGGCGGCATTTATTACTGGCAGCGTGAACGCGACCGTAAAGATGTCACCGACGGAGATAAGTACAAAACCAACCTTTCTCACGCGACCTGGAACGCCAACCTGGATTTCCAGTCCGGCTATGCAGCAGATATGTTCGGTCTCGATGTGGCGGCGTTTACGGCAATTGAAATGGCAGAAAACGGCGACAGCGGCCATCCAAACGAAATCGCGTTCTCGAAAAAGAACAAAGGCTACGATGAAGACTACTCCGGTGATAAGAGCGGAATCAGTTTGTACAAGGCCGCCGCGAAATTCAAATACGGCCCAGCCTGGGCGCGTGCCGGTTATATTCAGCCTACTGGTCAGACGCTGTTAGCACCGCACTGGAGCTTTATGCCAGGTACCTATCAGGGTGCTGAAGCGGGCGCAAACTTTGACTACGGCGATGCAGGCGCACTGAGTTTCTCCTACATGTGGGCCAACGAATATAAAGCGCCATGGCACACTGAGGTTGATAAATTCTACCAGGGCGATAAAAAGACCAAAGTCGATTATCTCCATTCTGTCGGCGCAAAGTATGATTTCAAAAATGACCTGGTGCTGGAAGCCGCCTTTGGTCAGTCCGAAGGCTATGTCGATCAGTACTTCGCCAAAGCCAGCTACAAGTTTGATTTAGGTGGCAATCCGTTCTCCACCAGCTACCAGTTCTACGGTGCGCGTGACAAAGTTGATGACCGCAGCGCCAGCGATATTTATGACGGAACCGCCTGGCTGCAGGCGTTGACCTTCGGCTATAAAGTGGCGGAAGTGGTTGACCTACGTCTGGAAGGGACCTGGGTTAAGGCCGAAGGGCAGCAAGGGTTCTTCCTGCAACGTATGACGCCGACCTATGCGTCATCCAACGGTCGTCTGGATATCTGGTGGGATAACCGTTCAGACTTCAACGCCAACGGCGAAAAAGCGGTCTTCTTTGGCGCGATGTATGACCTGAAGAACTGGAACCTGCCAGGCTGGGCCGTCGGGGCTTCTTATGTATATGCCTGGGACGCGAAACCGTCTACCTGGCAGAGCAACCCGGATGCGTACTACGACAAAAACCGTACCATTGAAGAATCGTCATACAGCCTGGATGCGGTCTACACCCTGCAGGACGGTCGTGCGAAAGGCACCATGTTTAAACTGCACTTCACCGAATATGACAACCACTCCAACATCCCGAGCTGGGGCGGCGGTTACGGCAACATCTTCCAGGATGAGCGCGACGTGAAGTTCATTGTGATTGCACCGTTCACCATCTTCTAATGCCAACAGCGGCAGGCCTTGTGCCTGCCGCCTCGTTGAGGACCATGCTATGAAAAAACTGATACTCATCGCCGTAATGGCCTCGGGACTGGTGGCCTGCGCACCGTCAACGGCGCCGAAAGAAGATAGTCGGTTGAAAGAGGCGTATAGCGCCTGTATCAACACGGCACAGGGATCGCCCGAGAAAATCGAAGCCTGCCAGAGCGTGCTGGATGTGCTGAAAAAAGAAAAACAACATCAACAGTTTGCAAATCAGGAAAGTGTTCGTGTGCTGGATTACCAGCAGTGTATTCAGGCGACACGTACCGGTAACGATCAGGCTGTCAAAGCCGATTGCGATAAGATCTGGCAGGAAATTCGCAGTAACAATACGGCGAAGTAAACGTCAGAGACAACATAAAGCGGGCGGAGATATCTCTCCGCCCGCTTGCGTTTCAGAGCTTATTCTCTGCTGTCTGATAGCCACGGCTGAGACGAACAAACAGCATTGCCGTTGCGGCGAGTCCGCACAGCGCCGCGCACATGAGCCACCACCCCGGAGAACTCTTATCGCCGGTCAACTGGACCAATGCGGTGGAGATAGCAGGCGTCAGGCCGCCGAAAATCGCTGTCGCAAGACTAAAGGCCAGCGAAAAACCCACGGTTCGGACATAAACCGGCATCACTTCGGTCAGGGCCGCCACCATCGCGCCGTTATACATGCCAAAAAAGAACGAGAACCAGAGCAGCACCAGCGTCATGCGGGTGAAGTCAGGGGCAGCGGTAAGCCAGTTCATCACCGGCCAGGTGGTGACGAGGGCGAGCAAGGTGATGCCCATCAGCACCGGGCGTCGCCCGATCCGATCAGAGATAGCGCCGCCAATCGGCAGCCAGATGAAGTTAGAAATCCCTACCAGCATGGTGACTACCAGGCTGTCACGTGCGCTCAGGTTCAACACCGTTCTCCCGTAAGTGGGGGTATAGACAGTAATAAAATAAAAGGTCGTGGTCGTCATCGCCACCAGCAGGGTACCCGCGGTGATGATGCGCCAGTTTTTAGCAATGGTGGTAAAAATTTCCCGGGTGTCCGGACGGTGTTTACGTTGTAAAAAGGCTTCAGTTTCCTGTAGCGAACGTCGAAGAACAAAAATCAGCGGAATAATCATGCAGCCAATGAAGAACGGGATTCGCCAACCCCATTCGGATATTTCATCGTGTCCCAGCGTGACATTCAGACCGTAGCCGATCAGCGCGGCGACGACAATCGCCACCTGCTGGCTGGCCGATTGCCAACTGGTGTAAAAGCCTTTATTGCCTGGCGTGGCGATCTCAGAAAGATAAACAGAGACGCCGCCCAGTTCGACGCCAGCAGAAAATCCCTGTAGCAGACGCCCCACCAGGACCAGCACGGGAGCCAGCAGGCCGATAGTCTGATAACCCGGCACGAGGGCGATGAGCAGCGTGCCGCAGCCCATAATCGCCAGGGTGACCATCAGCCCTTTCCGTCGTCCGATCCTGTCGATATATGCGCCCAACACCACGGCCCCGATAGGGCGCATTAAAAATCCGGAGCCAAAAACGGCAAAAGTAAGCATTAATGCGGCAAACTCACTTTCGGCAGGAAAAAACGTCTTTGCGATATAAGTGGCGTAAAAACCAAACAGGAAAAAATCGAACTGTTCGAGAAAATTACCGCTGGTCACACGCAGTATTGCGCCGAACGTGCCAGCGCGCGATGGTTGTTGAGTCATTGAAGTTGCTCCACTGTCTTATCATAATTATGTATAGAGGTAAGAGTTTGCGGGTTAGTCGCCTGCGACCCCCGCCTGTTTTCCACGTCGCTTCTCAATCGCCCATTTGAGTAAAGACGCGCAGCGGTAAAATCCGTGGGCAAATTTTCCGTATGGAATGGTCAAAAAAAGCGCCATGACCACGCCAAGATGGATGGCAAGCAGGATCCCCATCCATGAGGTGTCTCTTCCCGCCAGCAAACCTAAACCGGTCAGGCTGGTCAGGAGCAGCAGTAAAATAAAACCGCGATCCATCGGTTTCTGTCGCGCGTCGCCATGCAGTGGCGAGCGCTTAAGGTTTAACCACAGCAGGCCTGCCGGGCCGACAATTAAACCGATTCCTCCGAGCGTGCCAAGCATGACCGGCACGCTGAAGAACGGGTAGGGGGCTTCCCAGCCGGCGAAGTAGTGGTAACCCGTCGCCACCACGGTCGCGGCGAAACAGAGCATAAAGCCGTAGAAGGTGAAATGGTGGAAACGACGACGCATCAATGTGAAAGCATCGTCCGCCTCGTTGCAGCCTTTGCCATGTCCGCCGTCGAGGTATTTCAGCGTCAGCGCGTTGTGCGACGCTTCGGCAATTTCCGCCGGACGCGGCCCGACGGGAGAGATCTCGCGCCAGAAGCGGATCACCCCTGCCATTAGTAAACCGATCGCCAGCATGAAAACCGATCCAAACATCCATGCCAGCAGGTTGTGCGGGAAGATTTGGTAGAAATCACCGGCCAGCGGCGGATGGAGTAGCGATCCCTTCAGCCCCATCGCGAGGAGTAAAAAGAGGATCAGACTAAAGACCAGTGCCAGCGTCACGGTAACGCCAGCCTGGCGATACAGCGCTCCGAAGGCCGCCGGTTGCGCGTAGTGTTGATACGTTTCCAGACGCACTTCCGCCATTGCTTTCGGCACGTTGATCGCAAACTCATGGGGCGGCGCATACTGGCAGGCGTGCAGGCAGGCGCCGCAGTTATGGCACAGGTTTGCCAGATAGTTAATGTCGGCTTTGCTAAATTCCAGTCGCTGAGTCATCGCCGGGAACACGGCGCAAAACCCTTCGCAATAGCGACAGGCATTACACACCTGCATCACCCGCTCGACTTCAGCTTCTGGCTCGGTGAGAATTTTGGCCTCGATGATCAGTTTTTCAAGCTGCTTCATGATGCGCCTCCTTACGTGCTGCCTGCGCGGCTTCTTTACCTGCGATGCGACCAAACGTGGTGCCGATGGACATGCCGACACCGGCGGTATAGCCCTTGCCCAGTACGTTGCCAGCCATCATCTCACCGGCAACGAACAGGTTACGGCTGGGGGTGCCTGCGAAGTGAACCGCAGCGTGTTCATTCACTTTCAGTCCCAGGTAGGTAAAGGTGATCCCCGGTCGCAGGGCGTAACCGTAGTAGGGGGGCGTATCAATAGGCCGCGCCCAGTGCGTTTTCGGTGGCGTCAGGCCCTGCGTCGCGCAGTTGTCCAGCTTCGTGTGATCAAACTGACCCGGCTGACAGGCCTGATTGTAGTGCTCCACGGTATGGGTAAAGCGTTCGGGATCCAGCCCCAACTGGCGGGCCAGTTCACTCAGCGTATTGGCCTGTGCGCCGGGGAAAACCGGCGGCATAAAGTGACCGATCGCTTTGCTGTCGATAATGGAGTAGCCAATCTGCCCCGGCTGGTGGGCAACCAGACGCCCCCAGATGGCATAGCGTTTCGGCCAGAAATCTTCGCCTTCATCGTAAAAGCGCTCCGCGTCCCGGTTGACTACCACACCCAGTGAGACGCAATCCACGCGGGTACAAATGCCGCCGTCGTACAACGGAGCCCGGGCATCAATCGCCACACAGTGGGACTGAGACGGATCGCCGATAATGTCAGCACCGGCATCGATCATAAATTTGAGCAAGACGCCCTGATTAAAGCGGGTGCCGCGAATGAGGAAGTTATCGGCTGGCCATTCGCCACGAGCGTTCTCTCCCCAGGCGTCGCGCAGCCATTCGCGGTTGGATTCAAATCCACCGGCGGCGAGTACGCAGGCTTTCGCCTCAATGCGCTCGTGACCTGCCAGGGCTGCGATGAATTCGCCGTTGCGCAATTCAAGTGCCTGTACCGGCGTGTTGTAGCGAATCTGTACCCCCAGCTTTTCTGCGCTGCGGTAATAGGCGTTCACGAGGGCTTTACCGCCGCCCATGAAGAAGGCATTGGTACGCGCCACGTGCAGCGCGCCAGAGAGCGGAGGCTGAAAATTAACGCCGTGCTGACGCATCCAGTCGCGACACTGGGAAGAGGTCCGGATCACCAGTCGCGCCAACGCTTCATTGGTATTGCCTTCGGTGACACGCCAGAGATCCTGCCAGAACTCCTCTTCGGGATAACTCTCGACCAGCACATCCTGTGGCGCATCGTGCATACAGCGTAAATTGCGCGTGTGTTGGGAATTCCCGCCGCGCCATTCCCGGGGCGCAGCCTCTAACAGCAGCACGGAAGCTCCTGCCTCACGGGCGGTTAAGGCGGCACATAACGCGGCATTACCACCGCCAATCACCAGTACATCAACCATCGTCTACTCCATTACCATTTAACTATTTGTTAAATTTGTAATTGAAATGTATACGTGCTGATTGTATGGGCGCTATGACGAATAGCTAAAGAGGGGTTTAGGGAGCGTAAAGGGTTGCGCCCGGCCAATGACCGGTTTCAACGAGTTCACGCATGACTTTTGTGAGTATCACGCGGGCTGCAAGACCGGCAGGGGTGAGTTCATCGTCCGACAGACTGACCAGAAAATTGGGGCGGCTGAGGACAGGATTATGGACGCCGATCACTCTTAGCGCTTCCCTCTCAAGATGCGAAATGGCTGCACCGGGTTGCAGCGTGGCGCCGAGTCCGCTGCCAACGGCGCGCATCAGTAACGTCAGGCCGTCAATTTCCGTGGCAATATCGACCTTCAGTCCGTGTTCCTGACAGATGGCTTCCAGTCTGCCACGCAGGCCGTGTCCCTGGCTTGGCATGATCAGGGGAATATTCGCCAGTTGAGCAGGCGTTATGGTGTCATCCGGAATATCCGCCAGCAGCTCGTGTGTGCCAATCAGAAACAGGCGCTCCTCAAGAACCGGTCTGGCGCTCCAGCGCAGGATTTTCTCTTTTTGAAACACGACCGCCAGATCAATCTGGCGCGTGTTGATCATCCGTTCCAGATTACCCGACAGGCTTTCCACCACATGCAGGCGAACGTCGGCGTAATATTCCCGCATGGCATGAATAAACGGTATTCCCAGGATGGAGGCGGTGCTGGGGGCCATGCCGACGCTGACGTGTCCCGAAAGACGCGCCTCGCGAGCGGCCAGGATCGCATCATCGGCGTGGCGTAGCGCCAGTTGTGCCTGCGAGTAAAAGGCCAGACCGGCGTTAGTGGGCGTGACGCCGCGCGAGGTTCGCTGCAACAGGCGGATCGCGAGTTCGTTTTCCAGCCGCGTCATCTGCTGGCTCAGGGCGGACACGCCGATGTCGAGATCGAGCGCCGCGCTGCCCATACTGCCGGTTTCTACAATACGGACAAAGTAACGTAGCTGGCGAAGTTCCATTTCGATTCTCCGGACGAAGCAGGGTGATATATTTTACATTAAAGCAACATGCAGGCAGAAGAAAGCGCTGAGTAGGGAATGGCAGGCATAAAAAAAGCCAACCGGCAGGTTGGCTTTTCAGAATAATGCAGATTATTTCGCGTCATGCGCGTGTTCGTTTTCGCGGCAATCGCCTTCAGCGCAGTGACCATAGAGGTAGAGGCTATGGTTCGTCAGACGAATGCCATGCTTCGACGCGATCTCACGCTGGCGCGCTTCAATAGACTCATCGCTAAATTCGATCACTTTGCCGCAATCAAGGCAAATCAGGTGATCGTGATGATGCTGCTGGGTCAGCTCGAAAACGGATTTGCCGCCTTCAAAATTGTGGCGGGTTACGATACCGGCGTCATCAAACTGGTTCAGCACGCGATACACGGTCGCCAGACCAATTTCTTCACCCATGTCGATCAGTCGTTTGTATAAATCTTCCGCACTGACGTGATGGTTATCCGGTCCCTGAAGAACTTCCAGAATCTTTAAACGTGGAAGCGTTACTTTCAGGCCAGCCTTCTTTAATGCGGTATTGTTGTCAGTCATGCGGAATCTGTCCTGTTGCTAAACGATTCACTTCATACAAGAAGTGACAGAAATTGCACTCGGGATAATGCGTTTCATTATAGGACTGCCGTGTCTAAATGAAAACTGCAAGCCTCTGGCAAATGTTAATAAATAGTCGGTATTGCCTGGAAATGAGAGCGCCACCTAAAAACTCCCGCACATTGTACAGGGATGGGCAAGAAAGTTACAAATTTGTAGCAATTATTTTGATTGGTTCTGTCTATTGATGCGGCGCAAACCTTGTCTGCGCCGCCGTACATCAGGCGTTGATGATCTCATCAAGGTGCAATTCTTCAGAGATCTGCTTCACCCATTTTTCCACGCGCTCGGCGGTCAGTTCCGGCTGACGGTCTTCGTCAATCGCCAGACCGACAAAATGGTTATCATCCGCCAGACCTTTGGAGGCTTCAAAATGATAGCCAGCGGTCGGCCAGTGACCCACGATGGTTGCACCGCGCGGCTCAATGATATCGCGGATTGTGCCTAACGCGTCGCAGAAGTATTCTGCATAATCTTCCTGATCGCCACAGCCGAACAGTGCGACCAGTTTGCCGTTAAAATCGATGTCTTCGAGGGTAGGGAAGAAGTCGTCCCAGTCGCACTGCGCTTCACCGTAGTACCAGGTTGGGATGCCAAGCAGCAGAATGTCATAACCTTCGAGATCTTCCTTGCTGCTTTTTGCAATGTCATGCACATCGGCAACGTCTTTACCAAGCTGTTTTTGAATCATTTTTGCGATATTTTCGGTATTCCCGGTGTCGCTGCCGAAAAAGATGCCAGTGATTGCCATGAGTAAAGTAACCTCTTGAAACTTATTGAAATGGTGGTGGCGAATTGCCCACAGATAAGGGCAATCATAGCAGAACAGTCAGGTATGCGGAAATAGCAAACGCATACGAGTGCACTCCATGCTACACGAAAGTGGGAGAGAGGATAATTTCAGGCGAGATCCTGGCCGCGTAGCGTTGCCAGTTGGGCCATCAATATCTCTTCGATCAGTTCACTGCGGCTCATCTCTCGGGATTCCGCCAGCTCATTCAACGCGTCAACAGCTTCTGCGTTGAGTTTGAGTTCGACACGCTTAAGACCGCGAACTTTGTCGCGTTTGAGTTGATTACGCTTATTAATGCGCAGCTGTTCATCGCGTGAAAGCGGATTGGTTTTCGGTCGTCCCGGGCGACGCTCGTGCGCGAACAGATCTAGTGTCGTACGGTCCGTTTGTTCTTTGGCCATGATATTGGTGACTTCGGGGAAACAATCAGCCAGGCCTCTGCCCGGATGGATAGCGCGCCATCATACATCAGCGAATGAGGCGCGCCAACGTTCACACGCGTAATCGCGCACGGACGCTGAGTTTTTAATCAGTTAGCTGTTTCATTAAGATAACGACGGATGGCGCGCAACACCGCCTCCGGTTTTTCGGCATGCACCCAGTGACCGGCCCCGGCAATCACATGCGCACGTGCTTGCGGAAACTGTGCCAGTAAATCGTCGCGATACGCCTCGGTGACGTATGGGGAGTTGCCGCCGGGGATAAACAGCGCCGGATGATTCCAGGCGGGAATTGTCTCCCAGCCGACGATATGCGGATATTGTTCCCACAGTACCGGCACATTGAAGCGCCACTCGCCGTCAACATACGATTTCAGCAAAAATTGAATCACGCCTTCTTCATTAAGATGTTCGCGCATGACCGCTGCCGCCTGCTGGCGAGTTTTTGCCGCTGATGCCGTCACCGCGTTGATAGCCGCGAAAATTTCGTCGTGGCGGCGGACATGATAGTCCACCGGGGCGATATCGATAGCCACTAAGCGATCGATGCGTTCCGGAGCCAGCGCACTGAGCGCCATCACCGCTTTACCCCCCATCGAGTGGCCAATGAAGGTGGCTTTTTCGATGTGTTGCGCATCCAGCGTATCCAGCAGATCCTGCGCCATCGCCGGGTAGTTCATCACCGGGTCGCGAGGAGAGAGACCGTGGTTACGCATATCGACCTGGATGATGTCATGGTCGTTCACCAGATCACGAGCAAGCACGCCCAGATTGTCCAGACTGCCAAATAAACCGTGAACCAGTACGATGGGAGAATTATTGTGCAGGTTTTGTGCGGATTGCGCTCGGATATTCAATTTCATGGCAAAGTTCTTTTTTTCGCTCTGTCGGGTTAGGGTATTATGTTGACCATTCTGCCACTGGGCTGCAACCACTTCGGTTTTCTCCGAGTTTTTTGTTCAGCCGGGTTTGACGCTATTCGCTGTTGGGATTTGCTCCTATACTCCCAACGATTTGTATTTCAGATCAGATAAGACACCGCACTGGATTAAGATGAAAACGATTGAAGTTGATGATGAACTCTACAGCTATATTGCCAGCCACACGAAGCATATCGGCGAGAGCGCATCCGAGATTTTACGGCGTATGTTGAAGTTTTCCGCCGCATCACAGCCCGTCACGCCAGTGACAAAAGAGGTTCGCGCTGCGCAACCGGTTGTTGCTGAGGCGAAACCCGTCAATCTTGTCAAAGATAAAGTGCGCGCTATGCGTGAACTGCTTCTGTCCGATGAATATGCGGAACAGAAGAAGGCCGTTAACCGCTTTATGCTGGTGCTGACTACACTCTATACACTGGATCAGCACGCGTTTGCTGAGGCAACCGAATCGTTGCATGGCCGTACGCGTGTCTACTTCGCGGCTGATGAACAGACGCTACTGAAAAACGGTAACCAAACCAAACCAAAACACGTGCCCGGCACGCCGTATTGGGTGATCACCAACACCAACACCGGCCGTAAATGCAGCATGATTGAGCACATCATGCAGTCAATGCAATTCCCGGCGGAATTGATTGAAAAGGTTTGCGGAACAATTTAATCCATGCAGAAAAGGACCAGGCAATGGCAATCCACGACCGCGCAGGTAAACCTGCGCAACAGAGTGATTTGATTAACGTCGCGCAACTGACGTCACAATACTATGTACTGAAGCCCGCAAAAGGAAATGCGGAACACGCGGTGAAGTTCGGCACCTCCGGACACCGTGGCAGTGCAGGCCGTCATAGCTTCAACGAACCCCACATTCTGGCGATTGCGCAGGCTATCGCGGAAGAACGTGCGAAAAATGGTATTACGGGTCCATGCTACGTGGGGAAAGATACCCATGCACTGTCTGAACCGGCGTTTATCTCCGTGCTGGAAGTGCTCGCCGCGAACGGTGTTGATGTGATTGTTCAGGAGAACAACGGTTTTACCCCAACACCCGCTGTGTCAAATGCCATTCTGGTTCACAACAAAAAAGGCGGTCCGCTGGCTGACGGTATTGTGATTACCCCGTCCCACAATCCGCCAGAAGATGGTGGCATTAAATACAACCCGCCTAATGGTGGCCCGGCAGATACCAACGTCACGAAAGTGGTGGAAGATCGGGCGAATGCGCTGCTGGCTGACGATCTGAAAGGCGTGAAGCGCATTTCTCTGGATGCAGCGCTGGCGTCCGGTCATATCAAAGAGCAGGACCTGGTACAGCCGTTCGTTGAGGGGCTGGCTGATATCGTCGATATGGCGGCGATTCAGAAAGCCGGTCTGACGCTGGGTGTGGATCCGCTGGGCGGCTCCGGTATTGAATACTGGAAGCGTATCGCAGAGCATTACAAACTGAATCTGACCATCGTAAACGATCAGGTTGATCAGACTTTCCGCTTTATGCATCTCGATAAAGATGGCGCAATCCGTATGGACTGTTCGTCTGAATGTGCCATGGCCGGTTTGCTGGCGCTGCGCGATAAGTTCGACCTGGCGTTCGCCAACGATCCGGATTATGACCGTCACGGTATCGTCACTCCGGCGGGGTTGATGAATCCAAACCACTACCTGGCGGTGGCTATCAACTACCTGTTCCAGCATCGTCCGCAGTGGGGCAAAGACGTGGCTGTCGGTAAGACGCTGGTTTCGTCGGCAATGATTGACCGCGTGGTTAACGATCTGGGGCGTAAACTGGTTGAAGTTCCGGTGGGCTTTAAATGGTTTGTTGATGGTCTGTTTGACGGCAGCTTCGGCTTTGGCGGCGAAGAGAGCGCGGGGGCATCCTTCCTGCGTTTCGACGGTACGCCGTGGTCTACTGATAAAGACGGGATCATCATGTGTCTGCTGGCAGCAGAAATTACTGCCGTCACCGGGAAGAACCCGCAGGAGCACTACAACGAGCTTGCCGCCCGTTTTGGTGCGCCGAGCTACAACCGTCTGCAAGCTGGCGCAACATCGGCACAGAAAGCGGCGCTGTCGAAACTGTCTCCGGAGATGGTCAGCGCCAGTACGCTGGCTGGAGACCCGATCACAGCACGTCTGACGGCGGCACCCGGTAACGGTGCGTCGATTGGCGGTCTGAAAGTCATGACTGACAATGGTTGGTTCGCGGCACGCCCGTCGGGTACGGAAGATGCGTACAAGATCTATTGCGAGAGCTTCCTTGGCGAAGAACATCGCAAGCAGATCGAGAAAGAAGCGGTCGAAATCGTCAGCGAAGTGCTGAAAAACGCCTGAGTTGTACCACTGAATTAAAAAAGGAGCCGAAAGGCTCCTTTTTTGTTTGGCTAGCCTTAACCGTGTTTATTCTTCAGTTCAAAGCGTGGTGATACCAGGCCGTACAGCGTCCAGCCGAGGAAGGTCACGATGGAACCATACAACATCGCTTCTTCACCTGACGAGTAGAGCGCATAGAAGCTGTACATCGCACCGATGAAGGCGACAAAGTTTGCCATCTTCGCCTTTGACGGCGGAACGTTCGCCACTCTCTGGATGATCACCAGTGCGGCCATCGACAGAATATACGGAATGATATTCGTCACCACGGCCAGGTTGACCAGCACGTTAAACTGGCTGTTCAGCGATGGGCTGATGGTCATCAGCGATAAGCCACTCTGGATGATAACAATCGTCAGCATCCCCTGAACCGGCGCATCGACTTTGGTCACGCGAGAAAAGATTTTCGGGAAATAGCCTTCATCGGCAGAGGATTTAAAGACCTGCGCAATGGTGAATTGCCAGCCCAGCAATGAACCACAGCAGGACATGATCATCAGCGCCATGATCACTTTACCCACTTCCGGTGTGAACATCTGCGCGAACGCCAGACCAAACGGTGCGGTGGAGTTAGCCAGATCCATGTTAGGCACAATCCCGGCAATCACGTTGGTAGAGACGATGTAGATCACCGCCGCGCCCAGCGTCCCGCCCAGTACGGCAATCGGTACGTTCTTCTCCGGGTTTTCCACCACTTCCGCGTTCGCACAGGCGGATTCCAGACCAAGGAACGCCCACAGCGTCATGGCGATAGAGGAACCGACGGCGGTAAAGAACGGTACATGATGCGGGTTCCACGAGTTGGCATACAGCGTCGGGCTAAACCAGAACCAGCCGATAATGCACAGACCGACCACCGGAATGATCACCCCCCAGACGGTAATGCTACTGATCTGTCCGGTAATGCGCGCACCGCCAAAGTTCGCGACCGTACAGATCCACAGTACGCCGATGGTGGCGAGACCGATTTGCACCGGGGAGAGGGTGGCGCCGAAAAGTTCGGTACCGTAACCCACGGCGGAGATGGCAATGGCGACGTTGGCAATCAACAGCGATACCCCATAGGTGTAGTTCGCCATAAAGTTACCGGATTTACCAAACGCATATTCTGCGTAGCCCCCCATCCCGCCGGCTTTACGGCTGAACATTCCGCACTTGGCGAACGCCCAGGCCAGCGCCATGGACCCGACGGCTGTCACCAGCCAGGAGATAATCGAAATGGTGCCGACTTCAGCCAGTTTGGTCGGCAGCATGATGATCCCGGAGCCCATCATATTGACCATGGTCAGGATGGTGAGCTGCATCACGCCCATTTTATTGGATTTGGCTTTACTCATAATGCTTCTCCTTTCAACAGGTCGCTTTGTGCTTCACGCGGTTTAATCACGTAGCACCACACCTGTTTGCGACCATCGCACTCGTTGATGTACACACCCTGAAGTTCCGGCGCGAAACCGGGCAGCAGGTTGATCCCTTCTTCCAGTGCGCTGAAGTAACGCAGTACCGCACCGCCCCAGACTTCCCCAGGAACCACGCACAGCACACCCGGCGGGTAAGGGAGCGCGCCTTCAGCGGCAATACGGCCTTCGGCCTCAGGCAGCGGCACCAGATCCACTTCACCGCGCAGATAGGCGTAGTTGGCATCTTGTGGGTTCATGCTGACGCGCGGGAAATGGGACTTGCGGAACATCTCTTTTTGCAGTTGTTTTACGTTGTGACGCGCATACAGGTCGTGCATCTCCTGACACAACTGGCGCAGGGTGTAACCGGCATAACGCGCTTCGTGCTGTTTGTAGATAGACGGCAGAACGTCCGCCAGCGGTGCGTCAGATTCCAGCAGGCGCTCGAAGCGCACCAGCAGGGCGACGAGTTGTTGCAGTTTCGCCATGTCTTCCGCCGGGGTCAGCAGGAACAGGATCGAGTTGAGGTCGCATTTTTCCGGGACCACGCCGTTTTCACGCAGGAAGTTGGCAAGAATAGTCGCCGGGACGCCGAAGGTGTCGTACTCGCCATTGCGTGCGTTGATACCCGGAGTGGTCAACAACAGTTTGCAAGGGTCAACAAAGTATTGATGCTCGGCGTAACCTTCAAACGCATGCCAGTGTTCGCCAGGGACGAAGTGGAAAAAGCGCAGATCGTTGGCGATTTCCGCAGTCGGATAAGACTGCCACGGTTTGCCATCAACCATTTCCGGAACAAAGGGACGGATATGATGGCAGTTATCAAGGATCAGCTTACGGGCGTCGATACCGTTGGCGACACAGTCCATCCACATGTTGCGGCCACTGACGCCTTCGTGCATTTTGGCGTTAATATCCAGTGCGGCAAACAGCGGATAGAACGGGCTGGTGGAGGCGTGCATCATGAACGCGTTATTCATGCGTTTATGCGGCACATAGCGCGGCTGACCTTTGATATGGCTGTCTTTTTTGTGAATTTGCGAAGTCTGGGAGAAGCCCGCTTGCTGTTTGTGAACGGACTGCGTTACCAGAATACCCGGATCGTTTTCGTTCAGTTCCAGCAGCAGCGGAGAACAATCCGCCATCATCGGGATAAACTGCTCATAGCCCACCCAGGCGGAGTCGAACAGAATGTAATCGCAAAGGTGACCAATTTTATCCACCACCTGACGGGCGTTATAAATCGTGCCGTCGTAGGTGCCCAACTGGATAACGGCAAGACGGAATGGACGTGCGTCACGAGCCCGTTGCGGTGCCACTTCGCTGACCAGTTCGCGCAGGTAGCTCTCTTCAAAGCAGTGGGCATCGATCCCGCCGATAAAGCCGTACGGGTTACGTGCGGTTTCCAGATAGACCGGCGTTGCGCCCGCCTGCAATAACGCGCCGTGGTGGTTTGACTTGTGGTTGTTACGGTCGAAGAGCACCAGATCGCCCGGAGTCAGCAGTGCGTTCAGCACCACTTTGTTAGACGAAGAGGTTCCGTTTAACACAAAGTAGGTTTTATCGGCATTAAAAACCTTCGCGGCATGTTGCTGGGCGATGCACGGTGCGCCTTCATGGATCAGCAAATCGCCCATTGCTACGTCAGCATTGCACAGGTCGGAGCGGAAAAGCGTTTCGCCGAAATATTCCACGAACTGGTTACCTGCCGGGTGACGGCGGAAAAACTCGCCGCCCTGATGTCCGGGGCAGTCGAAGGCGCTGTTTCCCTGGTTTACATAATCAACCAGCGCGCGGAAGAACGGTGGTCGTAATTGTGTTTCGTAATGACTGGCTGCCGTTTCTAACTGACGACCGTAGAAAGCGGTACGGGCTTCATTGCATTCGAATACGCCCGAAATGCGCGGCAGATGTTCTGCCGGAACGCGCTCTTCCTCTTCGGTTGCGATAAATACCGGAATACCGTATCCGGTCGCGTCAATTTCATCGAGCTTCCCACGTTCAATATCATTGACAGACAACACGACGGCAGCGACATCAATAAAATTACTTTCATCAACATTCACAATCGTGCGTTGTGTAGAAAAACAGTCAGGGCAAGAACGACTCACGGCAATTTTTAATTCAGACATTTTCATCTCTTTATTTTCAGATAATAGCAGGTCCTCAATTTCCCGAATGAGAAACTGATAACGCCGGAATAAAAGCAAAGTGTGTCCCCTGATAAATAAATCAGTAAATTGCTTTTTTTCAGGATGCAAAAAACCTTACCTGTCCGGTCACAGGCAAATCAAGGCTTAAGCAGAGTGAGCACTGAGGAATACAGGCGTGAGCCTGCGATACAGCGAGTCAGGAAGACCTGTATGCTGGAGTGCCCATAGTCGAAAGACTAACGGGCATTAAAGAAATGAAAGTCAAAACTATTACGGTGGGCAAACATCATAATATGTGTTGTCCGCCTGATATGTGGCATAGTACGGCTATTGTTTTCCATTTTGATTACCTTTTCTTTATCAGTAGAAGGTGAAGGTATTTTATCCAGGAAAACGGCCTGATCCGTGAAGGAGATCAATAAAAAACGATCATTCGCAAAATATTTAGTCGTTTTTTATGCATGGCTGGCGATAAGATATCGTTTTGTTTATTATTTGTTATAATTCTGTATTTCTTAATTTTGTGGAAAATCTTAAATACCCGAATTAATATAATTTCGGCTAAGTAAGAATAATAAAAATTAATTTTAAGATTTATTTAAAAATAATGAATAACCATTCATGGCATAAAACGATAGCCAATACCGGTTTCGGTAATAAAGTGGCGGGGGCGCGCGGGATCACGCTCCAGTTTCTGCCGCAGGTGACCCATATAAATACGCAAATAGTGGCTGTGCTCGACGGCGTTCGGTCCCCAGACCTGATTCAATAACTGGCGCTGGGTCAGCACTTTCCCGGCGTTGTTGAGCAACACGGCCAGCAGGCGAAACTCAATCGGTGTTAAATGGATTTCTGTTTCTCCGCGATGAATCAGATGCGCGGCGAGATCGACGACCACATCGGAAAAGCGTACCACCGGCTCAGGAGAGGGCGTTGCAGAATGACGGCGCAGGGCGACGCGCAGACGTGCCTGTAACTCGCCAATGCCAAACGGTTTGCTCAGGTAGTCGTCGGCACCGGCGTCGAGCGCGGCAATTTTATCGCTCTCTTCGCTACGTGCAGAGAGCACGATCACCGGGACGGCGCTCCACTGTCGCAGGTCGCGAATGAAATCGATGCCGTCACCATCCGGCAGGCCGAGATCGAGAATAATGAGATCGGGCTTGCGCGTTGCCGCTTCCAGCAAACCACGCTGAAGCGTCTCGGCGTCGTACACGCGCAACCCATCGGCTTCCAGCGCGGTACGCAGAAAGCGGCGAATGGCCTGCTCATCTTCAACAATCAGAACGTTTGTCACATATCCTCATGAAAATCTTCAAGTTCTGGTGGAGCGTCTTGCCTCAGTGTAACACGGAAACAGGCACCGCCCTGAGGGCGATTATAGACGGCAATTGACCCGCCATGCACTTCCACTATCGCCCGACAAATGGCCAGCCCCAGCCCGACGCCCGGCACCGCTGACTCTTTGTTCCCCCGTGAGAATTTATCGAACACGCGCTGCTCCTGTCCTTGTGGAATGCCTGGCCCATTATCCCAGACGTCGAGTTGCAGATGTTCGTCTTCAACGTGCGCGTCGATGCCGATCTGCGCCTGTGGTCCGGCATATTTAATGGCATTCTCCAGCAGATTAATCAGTACCCGTTCGAACAGGGGGCCATCGACGTGAATGAGAGTCAGCGGCGCGGGCAGGGAAAGGTTTACCGGATGAACCAGGCCTGGCTCCAGCATTTTCAGCGCACTGCCCACTACTTCTTCCAGCGTCAGCCACTCTTTTTTGAGGTTGAAACCACCAGACTGAATCCGCGCCATATCCAACAGGTTATTCACCAGACGGGTGGTATTCAGTACATGCTGGCGAATTTCGCTGGCCTGTCTGGCATGAGGCGAGCCTTCGCTGGCGAGGTCGAGCGTGAGGATTTCCGCCTGACCAAACAGCACGGTCAGCGGGGTGCGCAGGTCGTGAGAAAGTGCCGCGAGCAGAGCGTTGCGCAGGCTTTCCCGTTCGCTGGCCAGCCGCGCCTGCTCTTCGCTGGCCGTTAAGGTCAGACGTTCCAGCGCATTCGCCACCAGCAAAGTGAAGGTTTCCAACAGTCGCTGCTGCTCGGGGATCATTAACTGACGCAGATTGCCGGGTTCGACAACCACCAGGCCGTGGGTTTTGTCGGCGCTGCGTAACGGCAGGATCTGGTACGGCACGCCTGGCAGGGTATCGGTACCAGCGCCTGCCGGTAACCCTTTATCAAAGCTCCAGCGGGCAATAGCATCATCCCAGGGTGTCATTCCCTGCTGGTGGGTGAGGGCGGCCAGTTTGCCCTCTTCATTCGGCAATAAAATCTGGCTGCGGGCATGAAAGGTGGAGGCAATAAATTGTTCGCTGGTACTGGCGATGTCTTGCGCACTGCGCCCCATCGCCAACGCTTTCGACATCTCATAAAGATGACGAGTCCGCTGTTCCCGGTAGCGCGCAACGCGAGCCTGATAGCGCACGCCCGCCGTCAGGTTACCCACGACCAGTCCAACCGTCAGCATGACGCCGAAGGTGAGGAGATACTGCACGTCTGAGACGGCGAGCGTGCCGCGCGGCGCAATGAAGAACAGATCAAAGCTGACCACGCTAATAAAGGTGGAAAACGCCGATGGCCAGCGACCATAGAAGAGAGCGATGACCACCACACCGAGCAGATAGAGCATCACCAGGTTTGCGGCATCAAAGGCGGCCAGCCACTGGCTGGCGATAAACGTTGTCAGAGCGCAGAGTGCAACGGCAACCAGACAGCCCTGAATTTGCACCCGCCACTTGTCTTTAAAGGCGCGGGTATCGGGCAGGGACGACAGCGTCCGCACCGGTGGCTCATCGAGGGCGACCACCATCAAATCCAGCTCAGGGGCGCGTTTCGCCAGCCGATCGGCAAACGACTCCCGGTGCCACCAGCGTCGCGTTGACGTCCGCCCCAGCACTATTTTTCCCAGATTATGCTCGCGAGCGTAGCGGACCACCGCTTTATCCTCGCTGGGATCGGATAGCGTGGCGGTCTCCGCGCCCAGCTCTTGCGCCAGTCGCAGGGCGTGCAGAATATTGCGCCGCTGCTTTTCCGGCAAGCGATGCAGCGCGGGGGTTTCGACGTAGACGGCGTGCCAGATGCTGCCCAGTCGCGACGCCAGTCGTGCGGCAGTACGCACCAGTTTTTCACTGCCGGTGTTGTGACCAATGCAGAGCAGTATGGCGTCGCGGGTATGCCAGACCTTCTCTTCACCCGGACGACCGCGCCAGGCGCGCATCTGATCGTCCACCCGATCGGCGGTGCGGCGCAGCGCCAGTTCGCGTAGCGCGATTAAATTACCCTTACGGAAAAAGTGTTCAATAGCACGCTCGGCCTGTCCCGCAATATAGACTTTGCCCTCTTTCAGGCGCTGGCGCAGATCGTCAGGTGGTAAATCGACCAACACCACCTCGTCGGCAGCGTCAAAAAACGGATCCGGCACGGTTTCGCGCACCTGAATCCCCGTCACGCCGCTGACCACATCGTTCAGGCTTTCGAGATGCTGCACGTTGACGGTGGTAAAGACATCAATACCGGCGTCGAGCAGTTCTTCAATGTCCTGCCAGCGCTTGGGATGGCGTGAACCCGGTGCATTACTGTGCGCCAGTTCATCCATTAAGATCAGCGCCGGACGGCGTGCGAGCGCGGCATCGAGATCGAATTCACTGATATGACGTCCGTGGCGCGCCTGGCGTTTCAACGGCAGAATGCTGAGACCCTCCAGCAGAGCGGCGGTCTCTTTGCGTCCATGGGTCTCCACCACGCCAATCAGGATGTCGAGTCCCTGTGCGCGCAGGCGCTGGGCTTCAGCCAGCATCGACCAGGTTTTCCCTACGCCCGCACAGGCGCCGAAGAAGATTTTTAGTTTTCCCCGATGGGGGGCGACCGCCTGCTCAAGCAGGCGATCGGGATCGGGGCGTACTGGTTCACTATTCGCCATTCATGCTGTCCAGCGCTAAATTGAGTTCGACAATATTTACGACCGGTTGACCGATAAAGCTCACCAGTGGTTTCTGCGTGTATTCTGCAACCCGTTGCGTCACCTGTTCAATGGTCAGATGACGAGCCTGCGCCACGCGGGGGATTTGCCACGCCACCGCGGCGGGCGTCAGGTTGTTGTCCAGACCGCTCGCGGAGGCAGTAACCAGTTCCACCGGTACGTTACGACTGGCCTGCGGGTTGGCGGCGCGCAGGGTGGCGACCCGGTTTTGCAGTTGTTTATCCAGTTCCGGGTTACTGGCGGCGAGATTACTGCCGCCGGATGCCATGGGATTATAGGGCATTTCAGCGGTGGCCGAAGGCCGTCCCTGGAAATAGCCTTCAGAGGTAAAGTTCTGCCCGAGCAGTGCAGAACCCCGCACCCCATGCTCATCCCGAATCAGTGAACCGTTGGCCTGATACGGGAACCACCATTGCCCCAGCGCGGTGGTCAGCAGCGGATACGCACCGCCCGTCAGCAGCAGCAGGAAAATCAGTGTTGAAAACAACGGACGTAAAGCACTCATCAGACACCTCACACCAGACCCAGCAGGGTCAGCAGCAAATCAATTACTTTGATGCCAATAAACGGCACCACCAGCCCCCCCAGACCGTAAATCCACAGGTTACGGCGCAGCATGGCGGAGGCGGAAAGCGGTTTGTAGCTCACGCCTTTCAGCGCCAGCGGGATCAGAAAGACAATAATCAAGGCGTTAAAGATCACCGCACTCAGAATGGCCGAGTCCGGCGAATGCAGACGCATGATGTTCAGCGCATTCAGTTGCGGATAGGTCGCGGCGAACGCGGCCGGAATGATCGCAAAATACTTCGCCACGTCGTTGGCGATACTGAACGTGGTCAGTGAACCACGCGTCATCAGCATCTGTTTGCCGATGTGCACCACTTCGATAAGCTTGGTGGGGTTAGAGTCGAGATCGACCATGTTGCCCGCTTCTTTTGCCGCCTGCGTACCGGAGTTCATTGCTACCGCGACATCGGCCTGGGCCAGCGCCGGGGCGTCGTTGGTACCATCACCGGTCATCGCCACTAAGCGGCCTTCCGCCTGATACTGGCGGATGAGCGCCAGCTTGGCTTCCGGTGTCGCTTCGGCAAGAAAGTCATCCACACCCGCCTCGGCGGCGATGGCGGCGGCGGTCAGGCGATTATCGCCAGTGATCATCACCGTTTTAATGCCCATTTTACGCAACTGGGCAAAACGCTCTTTTATCCCGCCTTTGACGATATCTTTCAGCGCGATCACGCCTAGCACCCGGGAACCTTCCACCACCACGAGCGGCGTGGCGCCCAGACGGGCGACGCTGTCCACTTTCTGCTCGACATCCGCCGGGAACTGGCCGCCGCTGGCCTCAATGTGGCGACGGATGGCGTCGACGGAACCTTTACGAATCATCCGGTTGTCGATGTTAATACCGCTCATACGACTCTGGGCGGTAAAGGGGACGAAGGTGGCATGCAGCGACTGCACGTCACGTTCGCGCAGATTAAAGCGCTGCTTGGCGAGGATCACAATGCTGCGACCTTCCGGCGTCTCATCGGCTAACGACGAAAGCTGTGCGGCGTCGGCCAGCGTTTTTTCGTCGACACCCTGCGCAGGCAGGAAGTCCGAGGCCTGACGGTTACCGAGAGTAATGGTGCCGGTTTTGTCCAGCAGCAATACGTCCACGTCGCCTGCGGCTTCCACCGCGCGGCCACTGGTGGCGATGACGTTCGCACCGAGCATACGGCTCATTCCGGCGACGCCAATCGCGGAGAGTAACCCGCCGATTGTCGTTGGGATCAGACAAACCAACAGGGCGACCAGCACCGTGACGCTGACCGCGTGACCGCCCCAGGCAGAAAATGGCCACAGCGTGGCGGTTGCCAGCAAAAAGACAATCGTCAGGGCTACCAGCAGAATGGTCAGGGCGATCTCGTTGGGCGTTTTACGGCGCTGGGCGCCTTCGACCATGGCGATCATCCGGTCAAGGAAAGTTTCGCCAGGGTTCACGCTACACTCGATCACCAGCCAGTCGGAGAGAATGCGCGTCCCGCCAGTCACCGAGGCGAAATCGCCGCCGGATTCGCGGATGACCGGCGCAGACTCTCCGGTAATCGCACTTTCATCCACGGAGGCGCCGCCTTCAATGACTTCGCCGTCACAGGGAATGATATCACCTGCTTCCACCAGCACGATGTCGCCTTTGCGTAGCTCATCGGCCGGAACGTGATCCATTTTCGCGCCGTACTTCGGCTCGCGCAGTTTGCGGGCAAAGGCCGTCTTTTTCACTCCTTTGAGGCTGTTGGCCTGTGCTTTACTGCGCCCTTCGGCGAGCGCTTCCGCAAAGTTGGCAAACAGTACAGTGACCCACAGCCACAGACTGATCGCCCCGGTAAACAGCGCGCTGCCGGCCATCTGTCCTGTCGCCATCGCAACGGTAATCACGGTGGTCAGCAGGCTACCCATCCAGACAATGAACATCACCGGGTTGCGCCACTGGGTATGTGGGCTTAATTTTTTCACTGCGTCCATCAGCGCCTGAGCGACCAGAGACGGTTCGAACAGCGCCAGTTGTTTGCGACTCATAACATTTGCTCCGCATCGCTTAGCGTAAGGAAAGGTGTTCAGCGACTGGGCCAAGCGCCAGTGCAGGAATAAAGGTCAGGGCGCCGACTAACAGCACTGTGCCGATCAGTAAACCGACAAACAGCGCGCCGTGGGTCGCCAGGGTGCCGGGACTGGCCGGTTGGCTCTTTTTCGCCACCAGCGATCCGGCAATCGCCATCACCGGGATGATGACCCCGAAGCGACCGACGAACATGCAAAACGCCAGCAGGCAGTTCCAGAACGGGGTGTTTGCGCTCAGACCAGCAAAGGCGCTGCCGTTGTTGTTGGCGGCGGAAGAGACGGCGTACAGGACTTCGCTAAAGCCGTGTGGGCCAGGGTTGAGCATGGCGCTGCGTCCCGCATCGGTCATCATGGCAAGCGCGGTGCCGAGTAAAACCAGCGCAGGGGTGACCAGAATCGCCAGTGCGGTCATTTTCATCTCGCGAACGTCGATCTTTTTGCCCAGGTATTCTGGCGTGCGGCCAATCATCAGTCCGGCGATAAACACTGCCAGCAGCACGAACAACAGCATGCCGTAAAGGCCCGAACCAACGCCGCCGAACACCACTTCGCCAATCTGCATCAGCCACATTGGCACCATGCCGCCCAGCGCGGTAAACGAGTCGTGCATGGCGATCACCGCGCCGCATGAGGCTGCCGTCGTCACCACCGCAAACAGACTGCTCACCAGCACGCCAAAGCGGCTCTCTTTGCCTTCCATATTAAGAGTGGAATCCGCGCCAAATTGCAGCAGATGGGGGTTGCCCTGGACCTCCGCCCACATCACCACCGCGACGCAGACGGTGAAGATGAGCGACATGGTCCACAGCAACATCCGCCCCTGGCGACGATCGCCTGCCGCGTCGCCAAACGCGAAACAGAGCGCGGCTGGAATTAAAAAGATGGCCAGCATTTGCACCATGTTGGTCAGCGCGGTGGGGTTTTCGAACGGGTGTGCCGAGTTGGCGTTAAAGAAGCCGCCGCCGTTGGTCCCCAGCATCTTGATGGCTTCCTGCGAGGCCACCGGCCCCATCGGCAGCAGTTGCTGCACACCTTCCAGAGTAGTGAAAGTCTGATAGGGCAGCAGGTTTTGCAGGCTGCCTTGCTGAATAAAGAACAGCGCAATCACCAGCGCGATGGGGCATAAAATCCACAAGGTAATACGCACCAGGTCGACCCACGCATTGCCCATCGTATTCATGCTCTGGCGGGTAAAGGCGCGGATCAGCGCGAACACCACCGCAATGCCGGTCGCGGCGGACAGGAAGTTTTGTACCGTCAGCCCGGCCATCTGGCTGAAATAGCTTAAGGTGGTTTCCCCGCTGTAAGCCTGCCAGTTGGTATTGGTAACAAAACTCACCGCCGTATTAAGCGCCAGATGCCAGGGCAGACCGGGCAACTGCTGTGGATTCATCGGCAGAAGGTGTTGCCACAACAACAGCAGGAACAGTAGCGTCAACCCCAGCACATTCAACGCGAGGATCGCCAGCAGGTACTGCTTCCAGTTCATCTCGTCTGTCGAAATGCCCAGACCGCGCCAGATCAGGCGTTCAACCCTCGCGGTACCAGGCAGCGAATGGTTGCCGATCAGCCGTGCCAGGCCCGCGCCTAACGGCCTGGCGAGCACGAACAGAATCAGCAGAAAACTGGCGATGAGTAAAAATCCTTGCGCAGCCATCAGAACGCCTCCGCATTGATCAATGCATATACCAGGTAACCTAATAATAAGAAAATCAGCACGATGCCGATTATCACGCCTGCACTCACAGTGCACCTCCCGTGGCATTAATGTGATAAACAAAGCGTAAATATCTGCCTGCAAAGATTTCGCAAAAATCGACGTCGGGGGTGTAAAAAAAGTATAAAAATGGCAAAGACCATTATTTAACTAATGATTAGTATTAATTTAACTTTTTTGTAACTTAATTACGCGATAAAGATAAATAAAGCGTAAATAGCTAAAAATAAGTGGTCGGATGAGTAGTAAAATTACACGCAAAGCGGTACTATTTTCAGCAGATAACCAATTTGACTTTACCGGTGATGATTACCGGCCAGATAAAGGGGAGAGAATCATGGAGTTGTACAAAGAATATCCAGCACATGTTGTATTGTTACGCCGTACTTTCGCCGTCGTGGCTGGGGTGCTGGCACTACCGGTCATGCTGTTCTGGAAAGACCGCGCCCGTTTTTATAGCTATTTACACCGCGTGTGGTCAAAAACCAGCGATAAACCGGTGTGGATGGATCAGGCTGAAAAAGCCACCTGCGATTTCTACTAAGCGCATCGCGTTCAGAAAAACCGCCAACAGCAATGTGGCGGTTTTTTTATGTCTCTGTGTCTACACTTATTTCAGAAATGGAAAAGGAGACATCATGAGCGAGAAAATCCCTGTTGGCATTAGCGCTTGTTTGTTAGGGGAGGCGGTTCGCTTTGATGGTGGACACAAACGCCTGCCCTTTGCAGTCGAAGAACTTTCACCGTGGGTGCACTTTGAACCCGTCTGTCCGGAAATGGCGATCGGCCTGCCGGTGCCGCGTCCTGCATTGCGCTTAGTCAAAATGGAAGAGGCAATTGCACTGCGTTTCAGTGACCGGCGCGAGGGCGATTTAACCCAGGCGATGACCGCGTTCAGTGAAGAACGTGTCAGTCGTTTCGAACACCTTTGTGGCTATATTGTCTGTGCGAAATCCCCAAGTTGCGGCATGGAACGCGTTCGTGTTTATGACGCCGATGGGAAAAACAATCGCAAAGCCGGTCGCGGTATCTTTACCTCAGTCCTGATGGCGTCTTACCCGTGGCTCCCTGTTGAAGAGGACGGGCGATTGCACGATCCACAATTACGGGAAAATTTTGTCGCGCGGATTTATGCCCTGCATGAATTGCATGGATTGCGGCAACAAGGACTCACGCGTGGCGCGCTGATTGACTATCACAGCCGCTATAAACTGTTGCTGCTGGCCCATTCACAGCCGGAATACCGCGAGCTGGGGCGCTTTGTCGCTGCGCTTTACGAGTGGGAAAGCCTTGATGACTTTTTCATTGAATATCGTCTGCGCCTGATGAAACTGATGTCCCATCCTGCCACCCGGCGTAACCATACCAATGTCCTGATGCACGTTCAGGGCTATTTTCGCAAACAGCTCAATGCCCGTCAGCGGCAGGAGTTGGCTTCCCTTATTGACGGTTACCGACGCGCTACGCAGCCACTGCTTGCGCCTGTGACGCTGCTCAAACACTATATGGCAGAATATCCGGATGCGTATCTCTCCGGGCAACGCTATTTTGAACCCTGGCCGGAAGCCCTGCGGCTGCGCTACGGGAGTTGATTTTTTTCATTCGGGAGTGTTATGTCCACCCATCTGGTCTGGTTTCGTCGCGATCTCCGTCTGCATGACAATCTTGCCCTCGCCGCCGCCTGCCGCCACCGCGCCGCGCGCGTTGTGGCGTTATTTATCTCCACGCCTGAGCAGTGGAAAAATCACGTCATGTCACCGCGTCAGGCCGCCTTTATCCAGGCTCAGCTAAACGCTTTACAACAGGCGCTGGCGGAAAAGGGCATTCCGCTGCTGTTTGAGGAAGTCGACGACTTCGCAGGCAGTATTGAAACGGTGAAAGCGGTGTGCGAACAGCATGACGTCAGCCACCTGTTTTATAACTATCAGTATGAAGTGAACGAGCGTGAACGCGATGCGGCGGTAGAAAAGGCGCTGCCGCATGTGGTTTGCGAAGGGTTTGATGACAGCGTGATCCTGCCGCCAGGTGCGGTGACGACGGGAAATCATGAGATGTATAAAGTCTTCACGCCGTTTAAAAACGCCTGGTTAAAACGGCTGAAGGAGGGGATGCCGGAGTGCGTATCCGCACCGGCCCGCCGGGAGAACGGTAGTGTTTCTTCCGCGCTGGTGCCAATTAACCTTCACTATCCGCAACAGGAATTCGACCCCGCCCTTTTTCCCGCCGAAGAAAAAGCCGCAATTGCCCGGTTACGCCAGTTTTGCCAGCAGGGGGCAGGAGAGTACGACGAATGTCGCGACTTCCCGGCCATTGAGGGCACCAGTCGTTTATCCGCCAGTCTTGCTACCGGTGGCTTATCGCCGCGCCAGTGTCTGCATCGCCTGCTGGCGGAACAGCCGCAGGCGCTGGACGGCGGCGCGGGCAGTGTCTGGCTGAACGAACTTATCTGGCGTGAGTTTTATCGCCATCTGATGACGTACCATCCCAATCTGTGCAAACACCGCCCCTTTATTCTCTGGACCGATCGCGTGCGCTGGCGGGATCGTGCGGAAGATTTACAGGCCTGGCAGGAGGGGAGAACGGGTTATCCGATTGTTGATGCGGCGATGCGGCAACTGAACGCCACCGGCTGGATGCACAACCGTCTGCGGATGATTGCGGCCAGCTTCCTGGTCAAAGATCTGCTGATTGACTGGCGTAAAGGTGAACGCTATTTCATGTCGCAACTGATTGATGGCGATCTCGCTGCGAATAACGGCGGCTGGCAGTGGGCGGCCTCTACCGGAACCGACGCCGCGCCGTATTTCCGCATTTTTAACCCCACGACGCAGGGCGAAAAGTTCGACAGAGAGGGGGAGTTTATCCGCCGGTGGATCCCGGAACTTAGCCATGTACCGGGCAAGGCGATTCACGAGCCGTGGAAATGGGCGATGAAAGAAAGCATCACGCTCGACTACCCGCAGCCGATTGTCGATCACAAACTGGCGCGCCAGCAGACGCTTGCCGCGTATGAGGCCGCGCGAAAGAACTAACGGTGGCTATGCGGCCTGACGCCATAACTATTCATAATGAGGTGCGTTAATACGCCCCTTTTTTTATGGCTAAGAACGGGGTGATGGTTTCTTAATATGGCTAATAATTGTCTATCGACGAACCGCCACAGGGACGCTATGTTAACGGAGTGCATAAATAAACAAGGGATCGATGATGAAAAACACCGAACTGGAACAACTGATCAACGAGAAACTGAACAGCGCCGCCATCAGCGACTACGCGCCAAACGGTTTGCAGGTTGAAGGCAAAGAAACGGTGCAAAAAATCGTCACCGGTGTGACCGCCAGTCAGGCGTTACTGGATGAAGCAGTGCGTCTGCAGGCTGATGCGGTCATCGTTCATCATGGCTATTTCTGGAAAGGCGAATCTCCGGTGATTCGCGGGATGAAGCGCAATCGCCTGAAAACGCTGCTGGCGAATGACATTAACCTCTACGGCTGGCATCTCCCTCTGGATGCACATCCCGAACTGGGCAACAACGCACAGTTGGCGGCCCTGTTGGGGATCACCGTGATGGGTGAAATCGAGCCGCTGGTTCCCTGGGGCGAACTGACGATGCCGGTCCCTGGGCTGGAACTGGCGTCGTGGATTGAAGCACGTCTTGGACGCAGGCCGTTATGGTGCGGTGATACCGGGCCGGATACTATCAAACGTGTCGCCTGGTGCACTGGCGGCGGGCAAAGCTTCATCGACAGCGCCGCGCAGGCTGGCGTTGACGCCTTTATCACCGGTGAAGTTTCCGAACAAACCATCCACTCAGCCCGTGAACAGGGACTGCATTTTTACGCCGCCGGGCATCACGCCACCGAACGCGGCGGGATCCGTGCGCTCAGCGAATGGTTGACGGAGAACACCGATTTGGATGTGACGTTTATTGATATTCCAAACCCGGCATAAATAAAAACAAGAGGAACGCAAGTGCAACGAGCGCGTTGTTATCTGTTAGGTGAAACGGCGGTAGTGCTGGAGCTTGAGCCGCCGGTGACGCTGGCGAGCCAGAAACGTATCTGGCGTCTGGCGCAACGTTTGGTTGAGACGCCAAACGTGGTCGAGGCGATTCCGGGAATGAACAATATCACCGTGATCCTACGCGACCCGCAAACGCTGGCGCTGGATGCGATCGAACGCCTGCAACGCTGGTGGGAGGAGAGTGAGGCGCTGGAGCCTGACTCACGCTATATCGAAATTCCGGTAACCTACGGCGGCGCAGGAGGTCCCGATCTGGCGGACGTTGCCCGCCACAGCGGCCTGAGCGAAAAGCAGGTAGTGGAGCTGCACGCGTCGGTCGAGTATGTGGTCTGGTTTTTAGGTTTTCAGCCGGGATTCCCGTATCTCGGTAGCTTACCGGAACAACTGCACACGCCCAGGCGCGCTGAGCCGCGGCTGATCGTTCCGGCTGGATCGGTGGGTATCGGCGGACCGCAAACCGGTATTTATCCGCTGCCAACGCCTGGTGGCTGGCAGTTGATTGGTCATACCTCGCAGGCCTTGTTCGACCCGAAAAAAGAGGAACCGGTTCTCCTGCGCCCTGGCGATAGCGTGCGCTTTATCCCGCAGAAGGAGGGGGTATGCTGAATATTATTCGCGCGGGATTGTACACCTCCGTTCAGGATGGCGGTCGTCACGGTTTTCGTCAGTCAGGCGTTAGCCATTGTGGTGCGCTGGATAAACCGGCGATGCAAATCGCTAACCTGTTAGTGGGTAATGAGGCCAGTGCTCCGGTGTTGGAAATTACCCTCGGACAACTGGTTGTGGAATTTGAAACCGACAGCTGGTTTGCCCTGACCGGTGCGGGATGCGAAGCGCGGCTGGATAATCACCCCGTCTGGACGGGCTGGCGTCTGCCGGTGAAAGCGGGCCAGCGTCTGGTGCTAAAACGTCCGCAGCACGGTATGCGCAGCTATCTTGCCGTCGCGGGCGGTATCGACGTGCCGGAAGTGATGGGGTCATGCAGTACCGATCTCAAAGTGGGCATCGGCGGGTTGGAAGGACGCCTGCTGAAAGACGGCGACCGGCTGGCAACCGGCAAACCCCGACGGACGTTCCTGGAAGCGCGAGGGGTAAAACAGCTGCTATGGGGGAATCGCATTCGGGCGCTGCCGGGGCCGGAATACCACGAATTTGACGCCGTTTCGCAGGAGTCGTTCTGGCGATCGCCGTGGCATCTCAGTCCGCAGAGTAACCGGATGGGCTACCGCCTGCAGGGACAACCGCTGATGCGAATGACGGATCGGGAACTGGTGTCGCACGGTCTGCTGCCTGGCGTGATTCAGGTTCCGCACAACGGTCAGCCGATTGTATTGATGAACGATGCCCAAACGACCGGCGGCTATCCGCGCATTGCCTGCATAATCGAGGCAGACATGTACCATCTGGCGCAGATCCCGCTCGGCCAACCCATTCACTTTGTTCAGTGTTCGCTGGAGGAGGCGCTGAAAGCGCGGCAGGACCAACAGCGCTATCTGGAACAACTCACATGGCGACTCAATGATGAACATTGATTTAAATGCGGATCTCGGCGAAGGCTGCGCCAGCGATGGAGAACTGTTGACGCTGGTCTCATCGGCCAACATTGCCTGCGGCTTTCATGCCGGCGATGCACAAACCATGCTGACCAGCGTGCGCGAGGCGCTGAAAAATGGTGTAGCCATTGGGGCACACCCGAGTTTTCCGGATCGGGAAAACTTTGGCCGCACGGCGATGACGCTACCTGCGGAAACGGTCTACGCGCAAACGCTGTATCAAATCGGCGCGCTGGCGGCCATGGCCCGGGCGGAGGGGGGCGTCATGCGGCACGTGAAACCGCATGGCATGCTCTACAACCAGGCGGCGAAAGATCCGCAACTGGCGGATGCCATTGCCAAAGCGGTGTACGCCTGCGATCCGGCACTGATTCTGGTCGGCCTGGCGGGAAGTGAGCTTGTTCGCGCGGGTGAGCGTTACGGTCTCGTCACGCGCCAGGAGGTGTTCGCCGATCGCGGTTATCAGGCGGACGGCAGTCTGGTGCCACGCACGCAGCCGGGCGCGCTGATTGAAGACGAGGACCAGTCGCTGGCGCAAACGCTGGGAATGGTGGAAACCGGACGCGTGAAAAGCATTACCGGTGAATGGACAAGCGTGGTGGCGCAAACGGTTTGTATTCATGGCGATGGCGAACACGCGCTGGCCTTCGCCCGACGTTTACGCTCGGCGTTTGAAGCCCGCGGTATCACCATTGTTGCCTGAGCGCACTGACGCAGCCTCCATAGAGGGGCTGCGCATATAAAAACACCACAACAAAACACAACATACAGGAATGGATTATGGGAGATGCAATAACGCTCTGGCCACTGATGGGCATCGCCGTCATTGTGGTTGGATTTCTTTTACGTTTTAACCCGGTGCTGGTGGTTATTGTCGCCGGGATCGTCACTGGACTGGCGGCGCAAATGCCGATCGCCACGATCCTCGAAAAGCTGGGTGAAGGTTTTCTCAACACCCGCAACCTGCCGTTTATCCTGCTGATACCGCTGGCGGTTATCGGCCTGCTCGAGCGTCACGGGCTGAAAGAGCGCGCCCAGGCGTGGATTGCCAGGATTAAAAGCGCTACATCAGGTCGCTTGCTGATCGTCTATCTGTTTATTCGTGAAGCCACCGCTGCGCTAGGGCTGACCAGCCTGGGCGGTCACCCGCAAATGGTGCGTCCGTTGTTAGCGCCTATGGCGGAAGGGGCGGCGGAGAAAACGTACGGGGCATTGCCCGGCGCGGTGCGCTACCGGTTGCGAGCGATGTCGGCGGCGACGGATAACGTGGGACTTTTTTTTGGTGAGGATATCTTCGTCGCGTTCGGCGCGATTATCTTCATGCACAACTTTATGCTGGAGTCAGGCGGTATTCAGACCGAACCGCTGCACATTGCCTTATGGGGGATCCCAACGGCCCTGTGCGCCTTCGTGATCCACGGTACGCGCCTGTGGCGGCTGGATAACTATCTGCAACGCGAAATGGCGAAAGCCGGTTCTGTTGACACCCGCAAAGGAGAGGCGCAATGAATTTTCAACAAAGCTACCTCTACTGGCTGGCGGGGATCGTGCTGCTGATTGTCGCCATTATGTCCTGGCAGGATAAAGCTAATCCGCGTCGGTTAACGACCGGGTTATTCTGGGGCGTCTACGGGCTGTTGTTCCTGCTGGGCGACTGGACGTATCAACTGGTGGGCGACAAACGTACAGTCAACATTGCCGTCGGTGTCGCGGTGGTGATCATGGCGTTGATCGCCGGTTTTGGCGGCGTCAAGCTGGGCAGTTATCATCAGCGCACCCGCGAGCAGCGGGAAGAGAGCGCGACGCGTCTGGGTAACCGCCTGTTTTACCCGGCGCTGGCCATTCCGGTCGTCACCGTGATTGGCGTACTGATGTTCAATCACATTCCGGGGTTGCAGGACGCTCTGTTTGGACCGGGTAATCATGCCACGCTGGTGACGCTGTTCTCGATGACCGCAGGCTCACTGATTGGTCTCGGTATGGCTATCAAAATGACCCATGAGAGGGTGCATCAGCCGATTCAGGAGGCGCGCCGCCTGCTGGATTCCATCGGCTGGGCATTTATTTTACCGCAGATCCTCGCAACGTTAGGATTGCTGTTTACGGCGGCAGGCGTTGGCAGTGGCATTTCGTATCTTACTCAAGAGTATCTGGCCGTCGACAGCCGCTTTATCGCGGTGGCGGTGTATACCATTGGGATGGCGCTGTTGACGATGGTGATGGGCAATGCGTTTGCCGCCTTCCCGATTGTCACGGCGGGAATTGGCATTCCGATTCTGGTGCTTCAGCACGGTGGCAACCCGGCGGTGATGGCGGCTATCGGGATGTTCTCCGGCTATTGCGGTACGCTGATGACGCCGATGGCGGCAAACTTCAACATCGTGCCCGCCGCGCTGCTGGAACTGCCAGATAAAAACGCGGTCATTAAAGCGCAGGTGCCAACCGGCATACTGCTGCTGCTAGTCAACGTGTTCCTGATGTATTTCCTGATGTTCCTGTAAGGAGGACGGATGAAAACGGTATTAATCACCGGATTTGAGCCCTTCGGCGGCGAGCAGATTAACCCTTCCTGGGAAGTGGTCTCGCAGCTCGACAATGCTATCATCGCCGGGTGCCGCGTGGTGGCGCGTCAGTTGCCGTGTGTGTTTGGCGAGTCGCTCAGTGTGCTGAATTCCGCCATTGATACGCTCTCTCCATCGCTGGTGCTGGCCATCGGACAGGCGGGCGGACGGACCGATATTACCGTTGAGCGCGTGGCGATCAACGTCGACGACGCCCGTATTCCGGATAATAAAGGCCAACAGCCGGTGGATGAGCCGATTGTTGCTGGTGGACCAGCGGCCTGGTTTAGCACGCTGCCAGTCAAAGCCATGGTGGCGGCGATGCGTGAAGCCGGTGTGCCAGCGTCGGTCTCACAGACGGCGGGGACATTTGTTTGCAACCATGTGATGTACGGATTGCTCCACAAACTGAGCGGCATCGCGGAGGTGAAGGGGGGATTCATCCATATCCCTTATCTGCCGCAGCAGGCGGCGGCGCATCCGGGGGCGCCCAGTATGGCGGCGGAAACGGTGCGTCTGGCGCTGGAGGTGGCGATCGCTACCGCATTGCAGGTTGACGATGACATCGCCGTGACAGGTGGCGCCACGCACTAATCTTCTCAGATAAGGACAGAACCATGCCTGAAGGCCCGGAGATCCGCCGCGCGGCGGATAGCCTGGAGGCGGCGATCAAAGGCAAACCCCTGACGGATGTCTGGTTTGCCTTTGCGCAGTTAAAACCGTATCAATCCACACTGGTGGGGCAGACCGTCACGGCGATGGAGACGCGCGGCAAAGCGTTGCTGACCCATTTTTCCGCGGGTCTGACGCTCTACAGCCATAATCAGCTGTATGGCGTCTGGCACGTGGTGGACAGTGGCGACATGCCGCACACCACCCGTATTCTGCGCGTTAAACTGCAAACCGCGGATAAAACCATTCTGCTTTATAGCGCGTCTGACATTGAGATGTTGACGCCGGAACAGCTCACTACCCATCCCTTCCTGCAACGGGTTGGGCCGGACGTGCTGGACCCGCGTCTGACCCCTGATGCGGTGAAAGCCCGGTTACTCTCGCCGCGTTTTCGCAACCGCCAGTTTTCCGGGCTGTTGCTGGATCAGGCTTTTCTCGCTGGGCTGGGAAACTATCTGCGGGTGGAGATCCTCTGGCAGGTGGGGATAACCGGTCAGCATAAAGCGCGCGATCTCAGCGATGCGCAGTTGACGGCGTTAGCGCATGCGCTGCTGGATATTCCGCGCTTGTCCTACACCACGCGTGGGCAGGTCGATGAAAATAAGCATCATGGCGCGCTGTTTCGCTTTAAGGTGTTTCACCGCGACGGTGAACCTTGCGAACGTTGTGGCGGGATCATCGAGAAAACCACGCTCTCCTCACGGCCGTTCTACTGGTGTCCACATTGCCAGCATTAATGCGCTTGTCGCGGCGCTTTGGCTGAAATAAAACGGGCGATGGCAGGGCCAGTGAGAAGAATACTGAACAGCCGCAGGGTTTGCATCGCCATGATCAGCGACATGTCGGCGTGACTGCCGGCGGCAATGACTGCAACCGTATCAAGCCCGCCGGGGCTGGTGGCGAGATAGGCGGTTAAAAAATCAATCTGCATATAGTGGGTCATTCCCCAGGCCATTGCTGCGCAAATGGCAAGCAGGGCGAAGATAGAGAGCAGGATTTGCGGCAACGGTCGCAGCGCCATAAAGAAGACCTGCTTGTCGAATCCGAGACCAATCTGCCAGCCAATAAGCATATACGCTATCGCCAGCAGCCATTCCGGCAGTTCAATCACCATCACGCCGCTTGCGTGCAGCAGGGCGCCTACCAGCATCGGCACCAGCATGGTACCGGAGGGAATGCGCAGCACCCGACCGACAACGCTGGCAACCACCGCTAATAGCAGCGTCGTGAACAGATTGCCGCTCAGCGGCGGGAACCACTCAATCTGCTGGCTGACGGCTTCTGCGCTTTCGCCCATGATAAACCGCGTCACCAGCACTGCTGCGCCAGCGACAAACAGTACCCGCAGATATTGCATAAAGGCGACCAGGCGGATATCGGCGCCGTAGTCTTGCGCCATCGCGACCATTGCCGCCGCACCGCCGGGAGATGAGCCCCACGCGCCGGTATTGCCAGGGAGTGAACTGTAGCGAACCAGTAACCAGCCAACGACCGTACTGGAGAGCAGCGTCACCAGCAGAACTGCCAGCACTACTACCCAGTTTGCCGCCAGCGTCGTTAATAATGAGCCTGACAAATTCTGCGCGATCATACAGCCAAGAATGGCTTGCGCGCCGAGGAACGTACAGCGAGGAAGCTTTAGTGAGATACCGCGAAGACTAAACAGAATACCGGTGATCATCGGGCCGAGCAGTAACGCCGCCGGAAGATGAATGCTGAGAAAGAGCAGGGACAGAAGGAGTGACAGCAAAAACAACAAGCCCCACTGCAGAACTGGCATCCTGTGCTCCCGGAAGAAATGAACAAACTATCCGTAAATCATAGAGAAGGGCGGAGAAGATTAATATAGCGAGGGTCAAGAAAAGGTTGGGAAGTTGCCGGATGGCGCTAATACTTATCCGGCCTACGAATTGACAACCGTAGGCCGGATAAGACGCAGTCGCGTCACCATCCGGCAGTCTGACGATTAATGCTTAAGGTCAGATTTAAAATCGCGTTTTTCGTAGCCGGTGTACAGCTGACGTGGACGCGCGATTTTCATGCCATCGGTATGCATTTCGCTCCAGTGCGCAATCCAGCCGACGGTACGCGCCATGGCGAAGATCACGGTGAACATGGAAGACGGGATTCCCATCGCTTTCAGGATGATACCGGAGTAGAAGTCGACGTTCGGGTAAAGTTTCTTCTCAATGAAATACGGGTCGTTCAGCGCGATGTGTTCCAGCTCCATCGCCACTTCCAGCAGGTCATCTTTGGTACCCAGCTCTTTCAGCACTTCGTGGCAGGTCTCACGCATCACGGTGGCACGCGGATCGTAGTTTTTGTAAACACGGTGACCGAAGCCCATCAGGCGGAAAGAGTCATTCTTGTCTTTCGCACGACGAACGAATTCCGGAATGTGTTTAACCGAGCTGATTTCTTCCAGCATCTTCAGCGCCGCTTCGTTCGCGCCACCGTGCGCCGGTCCCCACAGGGATGCAATACCCGCAGCAATACAGGCAAACGGGTTCGCGCCAGACGAGCCAGCAGTACGTACCGTTGAGGTGGAGGCGTTCTGTTCATGGTCGGCATGCAGGATCAGGATACGGTCCATTGCGCGTTCCAGTACCGGGTTCACTTCATAGGTTTCACACGGCGTGGAGAACATCATGTTCAGGAAATTACCGGCGTAGGAGAGGTCGTTACGCGGATAAACAAACGGCTGGCCGATAGAATATTTGTAACACATCGCCGCCATTGTCGGCATTTTGGACAGCAGGCGGAATGCGGCGATTTCGCGGTGGCGCGGATTGTTAACATCCAGAGAGTCGTGATAGAACGCGGCGAGCGCACCGGTGATCCCGCACATGACCGCCATCGGATGTGAATCGCGACGGAAAGCGTGGAACAGACGGGTGATTTGCTCATGGATCATGGTATGGCGAGTCACGGTGGTTCTGAATGCGTCGTACTCTGCCTGCGTCGGTTTTTCGCCGTTCAGCAGGATGTAACACACTTCCAGATAGTTAGACTCGGTGGCTAACTGATCGATCGGGAAGCCGCGATGCAACAAAATGCCTTCATCGCCGTCGATGAACGTAATTTTGGATTCGCAGGATGCAGTAGAGGTGAAACCAGGGTCAAAAGTAAACATCCCCTTCGAACCCAGGCTACGAATATCAATAACATCTTGACCTAGCGTGCCCTTCAGCACATCCAGTTCAATAGCCGTATCACCATTTAGGGTGATTTTTGCTTTTGTGTCAGCCATTTACGGTCTCCTTAGCGCCTTATTGCTTAAGACTACTCAGGTGAGATTTGCCATCGATACATCAATCAACCGTTACCAGTTTGTTATTCGGCTCGCCGCTCTGGATAGAGGAGAAACCAGGGTACAGAGCAATGGGCGCTTGCAGGTAAATCAGTTAACTCATGGTGAATTAGCAACAAATCAACAACTTAGCAATCCGAATTATTCAACCTGTCTATCACTATTAACTGTACTGAAGGGATCGGTCAATATCTTCCTACTGTTACATAACTTATTTGCAGGTTAAAGAGTGACCCCATAACTTTTACGCATTATATGCCTTTTCTGGTGTTGTTTGTAACAACTTTGTTTAATGATTGTCAAATCAGATGATTAAAAATTAAATAAATGTTGTTATCGTGACCTGTGTCACTGTTCGGGATAAAACCCGACAAACTATATGTAGGTTAATTGTAATGATTTTGTGAACGTCCTATACTGCCGCCAGGTCTCCGGAAACCCCTGCAATCCCGAGCCACCCAGCGTTGTAACGTGTCGTTTTAGCAACTGGAAGCAGTGTTTTACATGACGCGCAGTTATAGAAAGGACGCTGTCTGACCCGCACGCAGACCGGAGGAAGGAAATCCCGTCGTCTTTCAGGCTACAGGTGATTCACTCTCTGTACCCGAAGTCCAAAGGGAATAATAAGAACAGCATGTGGGCGTTATTCATGATAAGAAATGTGAAAAAACAAAGACCTGTCAATCTGGATCTGCAAACGATCCGGTTCCCAATCACGGCGATAGCGTCCATTCTCCATCGCGTTTCCGGAGTGATCACCTTTGTGGCGGTCGGGATCCTGTTGTGGTTACTGGGCACCAGCCTCTCTTCCCCTGAAGGATTCCAGCAGGCATCCGCCATCATGGGTAGCTTTTTTGTTAAATTTATTATGTGGGGCATCCTTACCGCGCTGGCGTATCACGTCGTGGTCGGTGTTCGTCACATGATGATGGATTTTGGCTATCTGGAAGAAACATTCGAAGCGGGTAAACGCTCAGCCAAAATCTCTTTTGTTATCACTGTCGTGCTTTCACTTCTCGCAGGAGTCCTCGTATGGTAAGCAACGCCTCCGCACTAGGACGCAATGGCGTACATGACTTCATCCTGGTCCGTGCTACCGCTATCGTTCTGACGTTATACATCATCTATATGGTGGGTTTCTTCGCCACAAGCGGCGAACTGACCTGGGAAGTCTGGACCGGTTTCTTCTCATCGGCTTTCACCAAAGTCTTCACCCTGCTGGCACTCTTCTCCATCTTGATTCATGCCTGGATCGGCATGTGGCAGGTGTTGACCGACTACGTTAAACCACTGGCAATTCGGTTGTCGCTGCAACTGGCTATCGTCGTTGCACTGGTGGTTTACGTGATTTATGGATTTGTTGTGGTGTGGGGTGTGTAATGAAACTGCCAGTCAGAGAATTTGATGCTGTAGTTATTGGCGCAGGCGGAGCAGGTATGCGTGCGGCGCTGCAAATTTCCCAAAGCGGACAGACCTGTGCGTTGCTGTCCAAAGTGTTCCCAACCCGTTCCCATACCGTTTCCGCGCAGGGTGGCATCACCGTCGCGCTCGGTAATACCCATGAAGATAACTGGGAATGGCACATGTACGACACCGTGAAAGGGTCGGACTACATCGGTGACCAGGACGCTATCGAATATATGTGTAAAACCGGTCCGGAAGCGATTCTGGAACTGGAACATATGGGGCTGCCGTTCTCCCGTCTCGACGACGGTCGTATCTATCAGCGTCCGTTTGGCGGCCAGTCGAAAAACTTCGGCGGTGAGCAGGCGGCACGCACCGCAGCGGCAGCTGACCGTACCGGTCACGCACTGCTGCATACGCTGTATCAACAGAACCTGAAAAACCACACCACCATTTTCTCCGAGTGGTATGCGCTGGATCTGGTCAAAAACGCCGATGGCGCAGTGGTCGGTTGTACCGCACTGTGCATCGAAACCGGTGAAGTGGTTTACTTCAAAGCCCGTGCAACCGTGCTGGCCACCGGCGGCGCAGGCCGCATTTATCAGTCCACCACTAACGCGCACATCAACACCGGCGACGGCGTGGGGATGGCAATCCGTGCCGGTGTTCCGGTTCAGGATATGGAAATGTGGCAGTTCCACCCAACCGGGATTGCCGGTGCGGGCGTGCTGGTAACAGAAGGCTGCCGCGGTGAGGGCGGTTACCTGCTGAATAAACACGGTGAGCGCTTTATGGAGCGTTATGCGCCGAATGCGAAAGACCTGGCGGGCCGTGACGTGGTGGCGCGTTCCATCATGATCGAAATCCGTGAAGGTCGTGGCTGCGATGGTCCTTGGGGTCCGCACGCTAAACTGAAACTTGACCATCTGGGTAAAGACGTCCTCGAATCCCGTCTGCCGGGCATTCTGGAATTGTCCCGTACGTTTGCACACGTTGACCCGGTGAAAGAGCCGATTCCGGTTATCCCAACCTGTCACTACATGATGGGCGGTATTCCGACCAAAGTGACCGGTCAGGCATTGACGGTGAACGAGCAGGGTGAAGACGTGGTGGTTCCGGGGCTGTTTGCGGTGGGTGAAATCGCCTGCGTATCGGTACACGGCGCTAACCGTCTGGGCGGTAACTCGCTGCTGGATCTGGTGGTCTTTGGTCGTGCGGCCGGTCTGCATCTGCAGGAATCTATCGCTGAGCAGGGTGAACTGCGCGATGCCACAGAAGACGAAATCGACGCGTCCCTGGCGCGTCTGAACCGCTGGAACAATAACCGTGATGGTGAAGATCCGGTGGTGATTCGCAAAGCGCTGCAGGAATGTATGCAGCATAACTTCTCGGTCTTCCGGGAAGGCGATGCGATGGCAAAAGGGCTTGAAGAGCTGAAAGCCATCCGCGAGCGGTTGAAAAATGCCCGTCTGGACGACACCTCCAGCGAATTCAACACCCAGCGCGTAGAGTGTCTGGAGCTGGATAACCTGATGGAAACTGCCTATGCCACCGCAGTATCCGCCAACTTCCGTACCGAGAGCCGTGGCGCGCATAGCCGCTTCGACTTCCCGGAGCGTGATGATGAAAACTGGCTGTGCCATTCCCTGTATCTGCCAGAGACGGAATCCATGACCCGACGTGAAGTCAACATGGAACCGAAACTGCGCCCGGCATTCCCGCCGAAGATTCGTACATACTAATGCGGAGACAGGACAATGAAACTCGAGTTTTCAATTTATCGCTATAACCCGGATGTTGATGACGCTCCGCGCATGCAGGATTACACCCTGGAAGGCGAAGAAGGGCGTGACATGATGCTGCTGGATGCGTTGATGCAGCTCAAAGAGAAAGACCCCAGTCTCTCTTTCCGCCGCTCCTGCCGTGAAGGCGTGTGTGGTTCAGATGGTCTGAACATGAACGGGAAGAACGGTCTGGCCTGCATCACGCCGGTATCAGCGCTGGTTCAGCCCGGTAAGAAAATTGTTATCCGTCCGCTGCCTGGTTTGCCGGTGATCCGCGATTTGGTAGTAGACATGGGGCAATTCTATGCACAATATGAGAAGATTAAGCCTTACTTATTGAATAATGGGCAAAATCCTCCGGCTCGTGAGCATTTACAGATGCCAGAGCAGCGGGAAAAACTCGATGGGCTGTATGAATGCATTCTGTGCGCCTGCTGCTCAACGTCTTGCCCATCCTTCTGGTGGAATCCGGATAAGTTTATCGGTCCGGCGGGTCTGTTAGCGGCCTATCGCTTCCTGATCGACAGCCGTGATACCGAGACGGACAGCCGCCTGGAAGGGATAAGCGATGCATTCAGCGTATTCCGCTGTCACAGCATCATGAACTGCGTCAGTGTATGTCCTAAGGGGCTGAACCCGACGCGCGCCATCGGCCATATTAAGTCGATGCTGTTGCAACGCAGTGCGTAAGTAGACATTGCCCGCGGTGGCAATCCTGTAGGCCGGATAAGACGTTTACGTCGCCATCCGGCACATGTTGCCTGATGGCGCTTCGCTTATCAGGCCTACGGGGTCGCCATCAGGCAAATTAGTGCAGGAAACCTCTAAAAACTGCCACATTGATAGCAATAATCGAGATGTTCAGCGCGAGACAAGGCGCGAACGGAACGAATCGCCGGGAGCATAGTTCACTATGTGACCGGGTGAGGGACGGTTGCAACGCAGTCGCAGCCTGAACAACGACGATTATTAGACAGTTTTTAAAGGTTCCTTAGCGGACGCAGATCACACGACAGTCCGTAACAAGTGAACCCCGGCACGCATACGACGTATGCGTGGTAGTATCCACGGCGAAGTAAGCATACAAATGCTTAAGGGATCACGATGCAGAACAGCGCTTTGAAAGCCTGGTTGGACTCTTCTTACCTCTCTGGCGCAAACCAGAGCTGGATAGAACAGCTCTATGAAGACTTCTTAACCGATCCTGACTCGGTAGACGCTAACTGGCGTTCGACGTTCCAGCAGTTACCTGGCACCGGAGTCAAACCGGATCAATTCCATTCAAAAACGCGTGATTATTTCCGTCGTCTGGCGAAGGATGCCTCACGTTACTCTTCTTCGATTTCCGACCCTGACACCAATGTGAAGCAGGTTAAAGTCCTGCAGCTCATCAACGCTTATCGCTTCCGTGGTCACCAGCATGCGAATCTCGATCCGCTGGGACTGTGGCAGCAAGACACTGTTGCCGATCTGGATCCGTCCTTCCACGATCTGACAGAGGCCGACTTCCAGGAAAGCTTTAACGTAGGTTCTTTTGCCGGCGGCAAAGAGACGATGAAGCTGGGCGAGCTGCTTTCCGCACTCAAACAAACGTACTGCGGCCCGATTGGTGCTGAGTACATGCACATCACCAGCACCGAAGAGAAACGCTGGCTGCAACAGCGCATCGAATCCGGTCGCGCGGCATTCAGCAGCGAAGAGAAAAAACGCTTCCTGAGTGAACTCACCGCAGCCGAAGGTCTGGAACGTTATCTGGGCGCCAAATTCCCTGGCGCGAAACGCTTCTCGCTGGAAGGCGGTGATGCGTTAATCCCGATGCTCAAAGAGATGATCCGCCATGCCGGTAACAGCGGTACCCGTGAAGTGGTGCTGGGTATGGCGCACCGTGGTCGTCTGAACGTCCTGGTCAACGTACTGGGTAAGAAACCGCAGGATCTGTTCGACGAATTTGCGGGTAAACATAAAGAACATCTCGGCACCGGTGACGTGAAGTACCACATGGGCTTCTCATCGGATATCGAAACCGAAGGTGGCCTGGTTCACCTCGCGCTGGCGTTTAACCCGTCGCACCTGGAAATCGTCAGCCCGGTGGTGATCGGTTCCGTTCGCGCTCGTCTGGATCGTCTGGATGAACCAAGCAGCAACAAAGTGCTGCCGATCACCATCCACGGCGACGCTGCGGTAACCGGGCAGGGCGTGGTTCAGGAAACCCTGAACATGTCGAAAGCGCGGGGTTACGAAGTGGGCGGTACCGTTCGCATCGTGATCAACAACCAGGTGGGCTTCACCACTTCTAACCCGCTGGATGCACGTTCCACCCCGTACTGCACCGATATCGGTAAAATGGTACAGGCACCGATTTTCCACGTGAATGCGGACGATCCGGAAGCGGTGGCTTTCGTCACTCGTCTGGCGCTGGATTTCCGCAACACCTTCAAACGCGATGTCTTCATCGACCTGGTGTGCTACCGCCGTCACGGCCACAACGAAGCCGACGAGCCGAGCGCAACCCAGCCGCTGATGTATCAGAAAATCAAAAAGCATCCGACCCCGCGCAAAATCTATGCGGATAAGCTGGAAGCGGATAACGTCGCGACGCTGGAAGATGCTACCGAAATGGTCAACCTGTATCGCGACGCGCTGGACGCGGGCGAATGCGTGGTGAAAGAGTGGCGTCCGATGAATATGCACTCCTTTACCTGGTCGCCGTACCTCAACCACGAGTGGGATGAAGCGTACCCGAACAAGGTTGAAATGAAGCGCCTTCAGGAACTGGCGAAACGCATCAGTACGGTGCCTGAAACCGTTGAGATGCAGTCTCGTGTGGCCAAAATCTACGGCGACCGCCAGCTAATGGCGAACGGGGAAAAACCGTTCGACTGGGGCGGCGCAGAAACGCTGGCTTACGCTACGCTGGTTGACGAAGGGATCCCGATTCGCCTGTCCGGTGAAGACTCCGGTCGCGGCACCTTCTTCCATCGCCACGCGGTGATCCACAACCAGACCAACGGGTCGACCTGGACTCCTCTGCAGCATGTCCACAACGGGCAGGGCAGCTTCCGCGTCTGGGACTCCGTGTTGTCTGAAGAAGCGGTACTGGCCTTCGAATATGGCTATGCCACAGCGGAACCACGCACCCTGACCATCTGGGAAGCGCAGTTCGGTGACTTCGCCAACGGCGCGCAGGTGGTTATCGACCAGTTCATCTCCTCTGGCGAACAGAAATGGGGCCGGATGTGTGGCCTGGTGATGCTGCTGCCGCACGGTTATGAAGGGCAGGGTCCGGAGCACTCCTCCGCGCGTCTGGAGCGTTATCTGCAACTTTGCGCTGAGCAGAACATGCAGGTGTGCGTACCGTCTACTCCGGCTCAGGTGTATCACATGCTGCGTCGTCAGGCGCTGCGCGGGATGCGTCGTCCGCTGGTGGTCATGTCGCCGAAATCGCTGCTGCGCCATCCGCTGGCGGTCTCCAGCCTGGATGAGCTGGCGAACGGCACCTTCCTGCCTGCCATCGGTGAAATCGATGACCTCGATCCGAAAGGCGTGAAGCGTGTGGTGATGTGTTCTGGTAAGGTTTATTACGACCTGCTGGAACAGCGTCGCAAGAACAATCAGCAAGATGTCGCCATTGTGCGCATCGAACAGCTTTATCCGTTCCCGCATCAGGCGATGCAGGACGTATTGAAACAGTACGCTCACGTACATGATTTTGTCTGGTGCCAGGAAGAGCCGCTCAACCAGGGCGCATGGTACTGCAGCCAGCATCATTTCCGTGAAGTGATTCCATTTGGGGCCGCTCTGCGTTATGCAGGTCGCCCGGCCTCCGCCTCTCCGGCGGTAGGGTATATGTCCGTTCACCAGAAACAGCAACAAGATCTGGTCAATGACGCGCTGAACGTCGATTAATTAAAGGATACAAAATGAGTAGCGTAGATATTCTTGTTCCCGACCTGCCTGAGTCCGTAGCGGACGCGACTGTTGCCACCTGGCACAAAAAACCGGGTGATGCGGTGGTTCGTGACGAAGTGCTGGTAGAAATCGAAACTGACAAAGTGGTACTGGAAGTACCGGCATCAGCGGACGGCATTCTGGATGCGGTTCTGGAAGACGAAGGCACCACCGTGACCTCCCGCCAGATCCTCGGTCGCCTGCGTGAAGGCAATAGCGCGGGTAAAGAAACCAGCGCGAAGTCTGAAGAAAAAGCGTCTACCCCGGCGCAGCGTCAACAGGCTTCTCTGGAAGAGCAAAATAACGATGCGCTGAGCCCGGCGATCCGTCGCCTGTTGGCTGAGCACAACCTCGACGCCAGTGCGATCAAAGGCACCGGTGTGGGCGGACGTATCACTCGTGAAGATGTGGATAAGCATCTGGCGAAAGCCCCGGCGAAAGCCGAGGCCAAAGCACCGGCAGAAGCCCCTGCTGCACAGCCAGCGCTGGGGGCACGTAGCGAAAAACGCGTACCGATGACCCGTCTGCGCAAACGCGTGGCCGAGCGTCTGCTGGAAGCGAAAAACTCCACTGCCATGCTGACGACCTTCAACGAAGTGAACATGAAGCCCATCATGGATCTGCGTAAGCAGTACGGTGAAGCGTTTGAAAAACGTCACGGTATCCGTCTGGGCTTCATGTCCTTCTACGTGAAGGCGGTAGTAGAAGCGCTGAAACGCTATCCGGAAGTGAACGCCTCTATCGATGGCGACGACGTGGTGTATCACAACTACTTCGACGTGAGCATGGCGGTATCCACGCCGCGCGGTCTGGTGACCCCGGTCCTGCGCGACGTCGATACGCTGGGTATGGCTGACATCGAGAAAAACATCAAGACGCTGGCTATCAAAGGTCGTGACGGCAAGCTGACGGTGGAAGATCTGACGGGCGGTAACTTCACCATCACCAACGGTGGTGTGTTCGGTTCGCTGATGTCCACGCCGATCATCAACCCGCCGCAGAGTGCGATCCTCGGCATGCACGCGATTAAAGATCGTCCGATGGCGGTAGATGGCAAGGTCGAAATCCTGCCGATGATGTACCTGGCGCTGTCCTACGATCACCGTCTGATCGATGGTCGCGAATCCGTGGGCTTCCTGGTGGCGATCAAAGAACTGCTGGAAGATCCGACTCGTCTGCTGCTGGACGTGTAGTAAACAAGAGTATCACCTGCCTCGTAGGCCGGATGAGCGTAGCGCCATCCGGCACAAGCACCACGCCGGTCTACGGGTTTAAAGATAACGATTACCTGAAGGATGGACAGAACACATGAACTTACATGAATATCAGGCAAAACAACTTTTTGCCCGCTATGGCTTACCGGCGCCGGTGGGTTATGCCTGTACTACTCCGCGTGAAGCTGAAGAAGCGGCATCGAAAATCGGTGCGGGTCCGTGGGTAGTAAAATGTCAGGTTCACGCAGGTGGCCGCGGTAAAGCGGGCGGTGTGAAAGTTGTAAAAAGCAAAGAAGAGATTCGCGCGTTTGCTGAGCACTGGCTGGGCAAGCGTCTGGTGACCTATCAAACAGACGCCAACGGTCAACCGGTCAACCAGATTCTGGTTGAAGCGGCGACCGATATTGATAAAGAGCTGTATCTGGGTGCGGTCGTTGACCGTAGCTCCCGTCGTGTGGTCTTCATGGCCTCCACCGAAGGCGGCGTTGAAATTGAAAAAGTGGCGGAAGAAACCCCGCACCTGATCCACAAAGTGGCGCTTGATCCGCTGACCGGCCCAATGCCGTATCAGGGACGCGAGCTGGCGTTCAAACTGGGTCTGGAAGGCAAACTGGTTCAGCAGTTTACTAAGATCTTCATGGGCCTGGCGACCATTTTCCTTGAGCGCGACCTGGCGCTGATCGAAATCAACCCGCTGGTTATCACCAAACAGGGTGACCTGATCTGCCTCGACGGCAAACTGGGCGCTGACGGCAACGCGCTGTTCCGCCAGCCGGATCTGCGCGAAATGCGCGATCAGTCTCAGGAAGACCCGCGTGAAGCGCAGGCAGCACAGTGGGAACTGAACTACGTCGCGCTGGATGGCAACATCGGCTGCATGGTTAACGGCGCAGGTCTGGCGATGGGCACCATGGACATCGTGAAACTGCATGGCGGCGAACCGGCTAACTTCCTTGACGTGGGCGGCGGCGCCACCAAAGAGCGCGTCACCGAAGCGTTCAAAATTATCCTCTCTGACGACAACGTTAAAGCGGTTCTGGTTAACATCTTCGGCGGTATCGTGCGTTGCGACCTGATCGCTGACGGCATTATCGGCGCGGTAGCGGAAGTGGGCGTTAACGTTCCGGTGGTGGTTCGTCTGGAAGGTAACAACGCCGAACTCGGCGCGAAGAAACTGGCTGACAGCGGCCTGAATATTATTGCAGCGAAAAGTCTGACGGATGCAGCTCAGCAGGTTGTTGCCGCAGTGGAGGGGAAATAATGTCAGTTTTAATTAATAAAGATACCAAGGTTATCTGCCAGGGCTTCACCGGTAGCCAGGGGACATTCCACTCCGAACAGGCAATTGCCTACGGTACGCAGATGGTTGGCGGCGTAACGCCAGGCAAAGGCGGCACCACGCACCTGGGCCTGCCGGTGTTTAACACCGTGCGTGAAGCCGTAGAAGCGACGGGCGCCACCGCGTCCGTTATCTACGTGCCGGCACCGTTCTGCAAAGACTCCATTCTGGAAGCCATCGACGCAGGCATTAAGCTCATCATCACTATCACCGAAGGCATCCCGACGCTGGATATGCTGACCGTGAAGGTTAAACTGGATGAAGCCGGTGTACGCATGATCGGCCCGAACTGTCCGGGTGTTATCACCCCGGGCGAATGCAAAATCGGCATCATGCCCGGTCACATTCATAAGCCGGGTAAAGTGGGTATCGTCTCGCGTTCCGGTACGCTGACCTATGAAGCGGTTAAGCAGACCACCGACTACGGTTTCGGCCAGTCCAGCTGTGTGGGCATCGGCGGCGACCCGATCCCGGGCTCTAACTTCATCGACATCCTGAAACTGTTCCAGGAAGATCCGCAGACCGAAGCGATCGTGATGATCGGTGAGATCGGCGGTAGCGCGGAAGAAGAAGCGGCGGCCTACATCAAAGATCACGTGACCAAACCGGTTGTTGGCTACATTGCCGGTGTGACTGCGCCGAAAGGCAAACGTATGGGTCACGCAGGCGCCATTATCGCCGGTGGAAAAGGAACTGCGGATGAGAAATTCGCAGCGCTGGAAGCCGCTGGTGTGAAAACCGTTCGCAGCCTGGCCGATATCGGCGAAGCGCTGAAAGCCGTCATTAAGTAAAAGCAATAAAACAGCCCAACCCCTGCATTTACCCGTGATGCAGGGGAAAGGGCTGGTCCATTTTCGACATGGTTGGCCATCTGATGATGGCCTTTTTTTACCTGTCTGTTTGCCGGATGGCGCTGGCGCTTATCCGGCCTACAGGGGAGTGTTGGCTTGCCAGGTTATGCGCTTTCCGCCAGCGTTTTCAGCCAGCGGATGCCGCTTTCCGGAGAGGTCATCACCGGGACGGGCGGCGACGGAAGCTGCTGCAGAACGCGCGCCATCGACGCTTGCGCCAGCATAACCACATCAGCCTGTTTATACGCGCTGTGCAATCCTTCGCTGACGATGCGATCGTGGGTTTCCATATCGCCCGCCAGCAGAGCATGGAAGGCCTCTTCCATCAATATCGGCGTCACGGTGCATTGCTTACCGCTGGCCTGTACTTTGCGCTGCACATACTCCAGCGTCGGTTTCATGGTCGTGGCGACAGTGGCCAGCACGGCAATGTTCTCACCCAGGCTAATGGCTTGTTCCACCATCGCGCAGTCGATACGGGCAAGCTGCAGCGGTGTCATAAACTGACACTGTTCAACCGCCGTGCCAATGGACGAACAGGCGGTGATGAAAATCTCGCAATCCGCTTTTTCGGCTATGTGGACGTAGTCGGCAATGCGTGCCGCAATGTTCGGCGTCACGCCTCCGGCCTTCATCACCTGCTTAATCATCGACTCTTCGACCAGGTGCATCACGTCCGCTTCTGGCATGATGTCGCCGATCAGTTGCTGCATCATGGCGAGCGTGGCGGAACTGGTGTGAAGCATAGCGATCTTTTTCATTCTGCGAACTCCTTGAGCAAACATTCGGCAACGGCCATAGCCGCATCGTGATCTTCCTGGGCGGACAGTCCACCAACCGCAACGGCCCCCACGCATTTACCGTTGTGAAGAATCGGTACGCCGCCGGGCAGCGCGGTAAAACGTGGGTCAGCAAAGTAGCTGATATCCAGTGACTCATTTTGCAGACGTTGCAAAAACGCCTGAGTGGTGCAACCTAAACGGCTGCTGGTGCGTGCTTTGCGCTGCGTCAGCTCAATGGTCAACAGTTTGGCGTTATCCATACGGGCAAAGCTCAGTAACTCGCCGTGAGCGTCGCACACCGCCACGCTGAGCGGACGTTGCGCATAACGGGTGTCGGCGAGATCGAGCGCGCAGTCTACCGCGCGTCGTGCCTGTTGCAGGGTTAAAGTCATCATGGTGAGTTATCCTTTTGACAGAGGTTCTGATACCGGCTGAGCAGGCGAACTCTCGCTCTGGGCCTGCGCCTGTCGGGCATCCTTTTTGCGCCAGTAGTTAGCCAGCAGCGAGCCGCTGACGTTGCCAAGCGGCGTCATGACCGCAGAGGCGAGACCAACGGTGGCCAGTTTTCCCATCGCGGCGGCAAGACCTGATGCCATCCCGCCGTTTTGCAGGCCGACTTCGAAGGCTACCGTCCGGGCGGACTGAACATCCATGCGGAAGATCCAGCGGCTCATCAGATAGCCAATCAGGAAGCCGCCGAGGTTGTGCATCAGCATGGCGAAGCAGAGCAGGAAGCCGACCTGAACCAGGTTGTCGCGCCCGGCTGCCGCTGCTGTAGTGGTGAAGAAAATGATGCCCATCATCGAAATGGTCGGCATGATCTTCTTAACGCCGGCCACGCGTCCATACAGCCAGTTATAGAACAGCGCCCAGATGATCCCGCCAGCCACAAAGTTCAGCACCACCGCATACATTTGCGCGTCGGCGCTGGCGCTACCAAACAGCGTGTCCCAGCCGCCGGTAAGCATATACAGCAGCCAGATGGCGCTGATCCCGGCCAGCGTTTGCACGGTACGACGCCCCTGCACGTCGGCATAGGTTTTCAGGTAGTCATGTAAAATCGCCGCGCCAATCGGGATCAACACGATTTTCACGACGTCCATCACCATCGCCGTGAGCTGGATGTCGATCATTGAACCCGCCAGCAGATTCACCCACAGCGGGGTCATGACCGTCGCCGCCAGCGTTGAGACGGCGGCGATCGAGACCGCCAGCGCCAGGTTGGCGTTGGCGATATACACCATGACGGTGGAGGAGAGCCCACTGGGACAGGAACCAATCAGCAGAATGCCTACCGCCACTTCCGGCGGAAAGTCAAAGATCAGCGTGATGCTCAGGCCGAGCAGAGGCATGATGACGAAATGACAGAAGGTGCCGATAAACACCGCCCAGGGCATTTTAGCGACGTCGATAAAGTCCTGAATCGTGAGTTTGGTGCCCATACTGAACATGGTCGCCTGGATCACTAAAAAGACGATCCATTTATGGGTGATGTTGAATCCGCCCCAGACGATTAGATCGGTTGACCAGGTCATCGCCGCGACAAAGCCGGCAATGATCCACAGGGTAAACTGGTAGCTGCGAAGATTTGTCCAGTAGCCCGCACCTGCCGCGAAGCCTGTCGTCAGCATCACCAGCCCCGGCTGCCAGAGGGCGGGAGACTGCATCAGCGCGCCAATTGCCGCCAGGGCGCCACCGGCGATGCAGACGCCCAGTCCGGTTTTGTGAATAACGGTTGTGATAGTCATGGTGAAATGTCCTTTCTCTCGCTATTACTGCCGTGGTGGAATAGCTAACATTTGCCGCGCAATATCCGGCGTGGCGACCTTTTTATCCATACTGCGAATAAGCGTGGCGAGTTTGGCAACCTGCTGATAATTATGCTGAGCTTTCTCTTCGGCGCTTAAATAATAGCTATCTTCAAAACCAATTCTCACTTCACTGGCACCCATGCCGACCGCTGCCGCAATAATATCGAAATTCTTGCGGCCAAAATGGGTAATTCCCCATAAGGCGTCGCGAGGGATCATACTGCGCATGGCAATTAACGCATCAACCGTCGCGGGTGAACTTCCACGGTGTCCGAGGACAATATTGAATAACATCGGTTTCTTGAACGATATTTTTTCTTCCAGCGCCAGAATGTTATTAATCATGCCAATTTCGAAAACTTCAAATTCAGGAATAATGGAACGTTGGGTTATTTGTTGCGAACAATATTCAACGTCCGGTCCGGGATTAACGTACACGGCATCGCCGAGGTTAACAGAGCCGACGTTCAGCGACGCCATTTCGACGCCGGGACAGTCCAGAGGCGCGCAGCGCTCGGCAATCGACATGGTGGAGACGCCACCGGTTGAGGCCTGAATAATCAGGTCGGAATGGCGCATGACGTGGTCAATTGTCGCCTGAAAATCGGTGGTGTCCGACGTCAGACGACCTTGTTTATCGCGAACGTGTAAATGCACGATGGCTGCACCCTGTTCGACGCTGGCCAGTATTTCCTGCGCCAGTTCTTCAGGTATAACTCTGGGGTAATCCGCGGCAACGGGTGCCAGCGAAATAATAACAGTATCCGACATGTGTTCCTCCGGTTTTCCGGTACAGAGATATTAAAATTATAAGTACGGTGTCATCCAGCGTAACGATTCGGGCCCTGGTGTTGACGGTTTATATTCACAACCTATCCAGCCCTGATAACCTGTCTGCTTAATAAATTCAAAAAGCCATGTTTCATTTAATTCTCCCGTTCCCGGTTCATGGCGGCCGGGTACAGAAGCAATCTGAAAGTGTTTAATGATCGGTAAATAATGTTCAATAAGATGTGTAACATTACCGTGTATTTTTTGGCAGTGGTAAATATCAAACTGTAAGCCGATATTTTTTCTGTTCACTTCGCGAATAAGACGTTCAGCCAGTGGAAAGCTATCAACAAAATAACCAGGCATATCGTCCGGGTTTAACGGTTCAATCAACACGTCGATATCGGCCCCAACCATGACGTCACAGGCGATACGCAGTCGGTCGGTTAATTGCTCATACTGGGCGTTAGCGGAAAGTCCGGCCACGCGCAATCCGGCCATGACGTGCACCTTGCGACAGCCCAGTGCCGTGGCGTAATCGCGGGCAATCAGCAGACTGCGATGATACTCCTCGTCACAGCCTGGCAGGGAGGCCAGTCCGCGTTCACCGGCCTGCCAGTGACCCGCTGGCGCATTCATCAGCGCCACCGGCAGACCGGTTTCCCGTTGCGCCGCCAGCAGCACATCCAGCGGATGCTGCCAGAGAAACAGCCCTTCAACGCCGTGAAAACCCGCCGCCTTTGCGGCCTGAAAGCGCTCCGCAATGGGACGTTCGCAAAACAGCCAGTCAAGGTTAGCCGCTAACTTCAGCATGATGCGTTCCCTCCCGGCAATCCACCAGGTGCAGTTTCACGCCCTGGCTGGCAATGGTGTCCTGCGCTACGTCGGGTAACCGGTTATCCGAAATAATGTCGGTCAGTTGATCCAGCGAGCAGATGTGGAACATCCCGTATTTGCCAAATTTACTGCTGTCGCAGACCAGCACCCGACGGCGGGAGACGGTGAGCACGGCCTCTTTCACCGAGGCTTTGCCTTCGCTGGGGGTCGACATTCCACGTTCGGTATCCCACGAGGACGAACTGAGAAACGCCACGTCTATATTGATCGTGCGCAGAAAACTGGCGGCGCTTTTCCCAAGGCATGAGCGGTTGCGCTGATCCACCAGTCCGCCGGTGTGATACAGCGTGATGTGCGGCATATCCATCAGGTAGTGGCTGATGGAAAAATCGTTCGTCACCACCGTCAGGTTGAAGCAGTGGCTGGCGGCGACGGCTTTCGCCACTTCAAACAACGACGTTCCCGCATCGAGATACAGCGTTTGCCCTGGTTCTATCAACATCGCGGCTAGTTGCCCCATCCGTCGCTTCACGTCATGATGCAGCTCGGCCTTTTCCCGCCACGGCAGCTCCGATTTCAGCAGATTGTTGAGTTTCACCCCGCCATTGATCGAGATGACTTTGCCTTCTTCTTCCAGCAACTGAATATCGCGGCGCACGGTCATGTGCGACACGCTCATCAGATCCGCCAGCTCATTAAACGAGGCGACGTTTTTTTCATGCACGTAGCGGTAGATAAAATCACGTCGTTGTTCGGGGATCATCCTCTCACCTCATGCTCGCCGGGATTGTTCGAGTTCAGCTACTGCTTCCGCCGTTAGCGGCACGTAGCCGAGTGGTTTTAAGGTCAGCCAGATGCGGGCGCTGTCTTCCAGCTCTTCGGCATTAAACACCGCCTCACGAAGTGAGCGACCACTGACTACCGGGCCGTGATTTGCCAGGAGCGCGGCAGTATGGTCCGCCGCAATCTCGCTGAGTGCGCTGGCAATCCCCTCATGACCGGGTTTGAAATAGGGCAACAGAGGCAACTGCCCGACGCGCATTACGTAGTACGGCGTTAACGGCGGCAGACAGTTTTCCGGTGTGCTGCATGGCAGACAGGAAAGGGCGGTCAGCCATGGCGAATGCAGATGAACCACCGCGCCGCAGGCCGGACGATGACGATACCAGGCCAGGTGCATGGGCACTTCTTTCGACGGTTTATCGCCACTGAGGTGAACTCCGCTGGCATCCAGTTTACTGAGCGTTGCGGCGTCCAGCTCGCCCAGACAGGAGTTGGTCGGCGTGACCAGATAGCCGCCGTCCGGCAGTTTTACGCTCAGGTTGCCCGAACCACCGCTGCTGAAGCCGCGCATAAACAGAGAACGACCGTAGTGCACCAGCTGTTCGCGGAGTTGTTGTTCGTTAAGCTGACTCATCATGCAGACTCCTGCGCGGTGAAAAAGAAGTCTTCGTCACCGAAGTTGCCTGACTTCAGCGCCAGCGCGAGCGGCGGCTCGGCGGAGAACACCCACGGCACGCCGGGCGCGATGGCTTTGCCGACCGTCAGTCGCGTCACCTGTAACGCCTCCACTACGGTGCCGGACGTTTCGCCACCGGCGACGATAAAACTGTTTACGCCTGCGGCCTGCAATTTGGCCGTCAGTCTGGCAAAGGTATGCTCAATCGCCCGGCTGGCGCGCTGCTCGCCGTACTCCTGTTGAATGCGTTTCAGCGCTTCCGGCGGCTGGGTGGCGTAAATCAATGGAGCGAGCGCGTCATCGACATGAGTCATTGTCCACCGCGACAGCTCGTCGCTGTAACGCTCTGCGTCTGTCAGGCAGCGCGCCACGTCGAGTAGAAGGGAAGCGGCCTGTGCTTTATAGCGATTCACCTGGCGGTTACTCATGGCGGAACAACTTCCGGAAAACACCACCGTTTTTGCCGGCTGCGGGAAGGGATGTACCGCTTCCCGCCTACGCTGTGGTGCGGCGCAAGCGGCCAGTGCACCACCCAGGCCGGAACCGCCCGCCAGCAACGGTGTATGACGTAAGGCCTGAGCGAGGGTCTGCAGATCGGCTTCGCTGAAGGTATCCACGATCACGTGACGTACACCTTCAGACTGGCAGCGTTCCAGCGCGTGAGTGACCGCTTCCACACCTTTCTGAATCGTGCTGAGGTCAATGCGCCCGACAGCGCTGGCAGTTTGCGCCGTGAGCAGGCGAATCAGGTTCGCATCGGTCATCGGGTTGAGCGGATGTTTCTCCATGCCGGATTCATTCAGTAATACGCCATTCACAAACAAATGACCGTGAATCACCGTCCGTCCGTTTTGTGGCAGGGCTGGGCAGTGAACGATGTACGGCGCGTGCATCGCTTCTATCAGCGCATCGCTGACCGGACCGATATTCCCGGCGGGGGTGGAATCAAAGGTGGAGCAATATTTAAAGTAAATTTGCCGCGCACCTGCCGTGTGGTGCAGCCATTGCCAGCAGCGTAATGATTGATCGATGGCCTGGTCAGCCGGTAGAGAACGGCTTTTCAGCGAGATGACAATCGCGTCGACCTCTTCATTCCACGGCTGCGCGGCGTCTGGCATCCCGGGCAGCAGCGCGACCCTCCAGCCTTGCTCAGCCATAAAACTTGCGATATCCGTTGCGCCAGTAAAGTCGTCGGCGATAACACCTGTCGTGACGGGCATACATCCACTCCGTTCAGATTATCTTGTCATTGAGCCTATTATTCAGGAGGGCGTTTCACATTCACATGATGATTCTCACAAATAAGCACATCATAAAATTGCATGTTATTTATATAACTGATTGAAAATCATAAATAAAATGGTGGGTGATGTTGAAATGAAGCTCACAGGAAGATGTGAAGATTCGTTAATCTTTGGGAAAAGTTGTCACAGCAGTCGGTGGACTGGTGTTGAGGAGCGCGGGGGGCACTCTTGCAATTTGATCATAATCACCTGATTAAATGAGATTATTTTTTGCGGTCAGGGTCATTTTTTCACCTGGACAAATTAAGCATAGTAGCGACGTTATCCAGACCACTGACGGAGCGTAACGTGCCTCAGCATATTCAGGACGATGTCTTACACACTTTTTACTCACTGGCAGAGGTGTTTTCTAAGGCGACCGGGCTCGCCGCCGTGGTGGTAGACATTAATGGTCGGGAAATCTCTGCCTGTCATAATTTTAATTCGTTCTGTTCATTACTGCGCGCCAATCCGCAATACCAAAAAACGTGTCAGAAATGTGATAAATATTGCGCTTTTGAAGGGTTAAAAGAAGAAAAAATCAGAATACTCTGCTGTCATGCGGGGTTGAGTTTTTTCTCTATGCCATTAATTCGTCAGGGGCATCTGCTGGGATTTATTATTTGCGGTCAGGTGCGCGCAAAGTATCCGGAATATAAAACTATTGTCATTGATGACGATCGGCAGTGGGCTTCCGATCCTAAAATTAAATCAGCCTGGAATCAGGTCGCGATTGTTGAAAATAATCATCTGGTGGCAGCGGCAAACCTGCTCAGCTTTATTATTAACAATCTCAGTCCGGTTCAGCGTAAAACGGTGGATACCGCTGATGTGCAGTTGAGCGACCTGCGTCTGTCGGCAATGGAACTTTCTCGCCACGAAAAGAAACTGGTCGCTGCACTGCGCTATATTGATGAACACTTATACGAGGAACTGACGCTGGAGTCGGTGGCCGCGCATGTCTGTTTAAGCGCCAACTACTTTAGCCGTTTCTTTAAGAAACGGCAGGGAGTGAATTTTAAAACCTGGGTGAGCCAGAAAAAAATGCAGCGGGCGAGTGAGTTGCTGCGCGATCCGAAGAACTCTATCGACAGCATCGCCCGGAAACTTCAGTATGCGCAGACCAGCTATTTTTGTCGGGTGTTCCGGGCGGCTCACCAGACGTCTCCGCAGTCATTCCGTCATGAACACCTTTCGCTGTAGGTGCGTTCCATCACCTCTGGAATAAAAGAGAGTCGGTCGCTCAAACGGACAACATCGCCAACCACAATCAGTGCCGGTGGCACAATATTCGCTTCCTGTGCTTTCGTGAGTAATGTACCGAGCGTACAGGTTAAGCGCCGCTGATTGTCCCGGGTAGCCGACATCACAATCGCCGCGGGCGTGGCCGGTGATTTGCCTCCCATCAGCAGTTCTTCACAAATAAATGGCAGGTTAGCGATCCCCATAACAATCACCAGCGTGCCGTTGAGCTTCGCCAACTGCCGCCAGTCCTGCTGCTGATTACCTTCGCGGGTATGTCCTGTCACGACATGAAAACCGGATGCCAGGTCGCGGTGGGTCACCGGGATCCCGGCGCAGGCCAGCCCGCCAATGGCGGAACTGATCCCCGGCACCACTTCGAAGGCAATGCCTTCTTCGACCAGACATTCCACCTCTTCGGCACCGCGGCCAAACACGTAAGGATCGCCGCCTTTCAGGCGCACAACGTTCCGCTGTGTTCGCGCATGCTGGATAAGCAGGGCATTGATCTCCTCCTGAGGAACACTATGATAGCCCGGACTTTTGCCAACGTTGATGCAGGTACAGCTCGCTGAGCACCACTCAAGCATTTTAGGATTGACCAGCCGATCGTAAATGATGACATCAGCCTGTTGAATACACTGCAGGGCTTTAAGGGTCAGTAAGCTGATATCACCAGGACCTGCACCAACCAGCCAGACTTTTCCGGAATTTTTCATATGTCGTCCTTAATTATTGTCGGGAAAAACGGTAAAAATAGTAAAAGCAGATAAAAAAACGTCATCGTTTGCTTATCGTTTAGTGAACTGAATTCTCCTGAAATAATAAGTAAATAATATTGATTAAACCCGCAAAGTTTTTTCTCCGATAAACAAGTTATCTTGAAAAATTATTAAGAACTTATTGGCGCTATTTGTCGCAAAATAACCTTAATTAAATTGTGTTTATGGTCAGTCTTGCGTATTATTGGTTATTATTTGTTCACCCCCTGTGTGAATAAACCATGGAGTGGATCAATGACATCCAGGTAGGAAATAAAATATAACTCTCAGGCCAATCGGGAGTCGGTTGCATTTATTTTTTATAAATTAAACTATTTTTGTACGCGGCATATGGAAGACGTTATGAGAGGAAAGATACCAAAGACTGAATTACTGGTGACGTTTGAAGTGGTGGCACGTCATGAAAGTTATACGCGTGCGGCGGAGGAGTTAGCATTAACGCAAAGTGCTGTATTTCGCCAGGTGAATGCACTTGAGGATTTTCTGCATACTGCATTATTTAATCATGCCAAAAAGCGGATTTTTTTAAACGAGGCCGGGAAGCATTATTTGAGCATTGTTAAAGAAACGCTAAATAAACTTGAGCGTGATACGAATACCATTATGACCTGGCAGCCCACGGTCGAAGTCATTGAACTGGCGGTCAACCCGACCTTCAGCACCCACTGGCTGATCCCCAATCTGCGTGAATTCAACAAACTTAACCCCGATATTATCGTTAATATTCACTCGCTGGCGAACATGGGCGATTTCCTCAACCGTGAATATGATGCGGCCATTATGCGTGAAGACTTCTGTTCGCCGTGGTCAGAAGTGGAGTATCTGTTCGAAGAGGAAATCCTCCCGGTTTGTAGCGGCAGTCTGCTGTCGCAGCCCAACCAGAAACTGGCGGTTGAAGAGTTGCTCAATGAGTTTCCCTTGTTGCATCAAAGTACGCGAATTAACGGCTGGCAGGAGTGGTTCGCCCTGTCGGATGTCAGTAGCCCACTGGTCAACAAAGGCCCGCGTTTTGATCTGCTGTCGATGCTGATCGCCGCGGTGCGATCGAATTTGGGGGTTGCGCTGCTCCCACGTTTTGCGATCCAGCACGATCTGGACAACGGTGACATGGTGATCCCTTGCGATGTGCCCATGCGCACGGGTAATCGTTTCATCATGACCTGGCGGGAAGAAAAAGCGGAATCCCGTCATTTACAGGTTTTCCGCGACTGGCTGTTACAAAAATCGGTGGTATCTCACCTGGAACGCTGACGGCGGATGACGGGTAAACGGGAAGCCGGATAAGCGCATGCGCCATCCGGCAACGACGTAACTACCAGTCAATTCCTGCCTGAGCCTGAATACCGCTGTCAAACGCATGCTTGACCGGGCGCAGTTCGCTCACCGTATCGGCAAGCTCCAGTAACTGCGCGTGACACCCTCGCCCGGTCACAATCACACTCTGCTGCGCCGGACGCTCCCGAATGGCGGCAATCACCTCGTCAGTATCCAGGTAGTGATACGCCAGCATGTATGTAAGTTCGTCCAGGACCACCAGATCGTAATGCGCATCGGCCAGCATGCGCTTGCTCTCTGTCCAGACAGTCTGCGCCGCCGCGATATCCGCCTCGCGGTTTTGCGTTTCCCAGGTAAACCCGGTACCCATAATGTGAAACTCAACCCCCAGTGGATGCAGGGTGTTGTATTCGCCATTATCCCACTGGCCTTTGATAAACTGCGCGACGCCAACGGTTTTACCGTGACCCACCGCACGGGTGGCAGTGCCAAAGGCGGCCGTGGATTTCCCTTTTCCATTTCCGGTAAATACGATCAAAATCCCTTTTTGTTCCGTGGCGGCGGCCACACGGATTTCCACCTGTTCTTTCAGCTTTTGCTGACGCTGGCGATGACGGTCGCCATTGGCTCGCGCTTGCATAAACGCTCCTTAATGTCCTGCCGGGCAGGATGCACAACGATGCTGTTGTTCAAACTGACTGAAGAAGTTGTTTCCTTTGTCGTCTACCAGCACGAAGGCAGGCAGGTTTTCAACTTCCATCATCCAGACCGCTTCCATTCCCAGTTCGGGATATTCGAGGCAGCGCAGGCTTTTCACGTATTGCTGCGCCAGCAAGGCGGCGGCGCCACCGATGCTGCCGAGGTTGAATCCGCCGTGTTTATGGCAAGCCTCGGTGACTTGCGCACTGCGGTTGCCTTTGGACAGCATGATCAGGCTACCGCCAGCGGCCTGGAAAGCGTCGACATAGCCGTCCATGCGCCCGCCGGTGGTTGGCCCGAGCGAACCACAGGCCATCTGATCCGGCGTTTTAGCCGGGCCGGCATAGTAGACAATGTGATCTTTCATGTACGCTGGCATCGCTTCGCCGTTGTCCAGGCGCTCTTTGAGTTTGGCATGCACGATGTCGCGGGCGACGACGATCGGGCCGTTTAGTGAAAGCCGCGTGCCGACTGGCAGGGCGGATAAATCATGCAGGATCTCGCGCAGCGGACGGTTCAAATCCAGGTTTACGCTCTGTGCGCTGTTCTCGATGCGGCTGGATTCAGGGATAAATTTACCTGGGTTATGCTCGAGTTTTTCCAGCCAGATCCCGTGTTTGTTGATCTTCGCTTTGATATTGCGATCGGCGGAGCAGGAGAGCGCCATCGCGATCGGGCAGGAGCCGCCGTGGCGCGGCAGACGAATTACGCGAATATCATGGGCGAAATATTTACCGCCAAACTGCGCGCCAATGCCAAATTCACGGCTGGCATTGAGCAGCGCGGATTCCAGCGCCGTGTCACGAAACGCCTGACCCAGCTCATTACCGCTGGTGGGCAGGTTGTCGTAATACTTGGTTGAGGCCAGTTTGGCGACCTTGAGCGCCTGATCTGCGGAGAGACCGCCGACGACAAAAGCGATGTGATACGGCGGGCAGGCTGCGGTGCCCAGTGATTTCATCTTCTCGATCAGGAATGCGGTGAGCTTTTCCGGTTGCAGGATCGATTTGGTCTCCTGGAACAGCGCCGCCTTGTTGGCTGAGCCGCCGCCCTTATTGACAAACAAGAAGCGGTATTCGTTACCCGGTGTGGCGCTGATATCGATCTGCGCCGGCAGGTTGGTGCCGGTATTCACCTCGGTATACATATCCAGTGGGGCGTTTTGCGAATAGCGCAGGTTATTTTCTTTAAAGGTGGTGTAAATCCCTTTGCTAAGCGCTTCGGCGTCATCGCCGCCGGTCCATATCTGTTGGCCTTTGCTGGCGACCACTGTCGCTGTACCCGTGTCCTGGCAGTTCGGCAGCACGCCTTTCGCCGACACTTCCGCATTACGTAACAGTTGCAGGGCGACATATTTGTCGTTACTGCTGGCCTGCGGATCGTGCAGGATGCTGGCGATCTGCTTTAAATGTCCGGAGCGCAGGAAGAACGATGCTTCATAGAATGCCTGTTGCGCCAGCAGCGTTAATGCTTCCGGCGCCACTTTGATGACCTCTTCGCCATCTAACTCTGTCACCGTAACATGCTGATTGCTCAGTAATTCGTATTCCGTACTCTCTTTGCTTTGTACAAAGAGTTCTTGCCAGACAAAGGGTTTAGACATGTTACTTCTCACGTTAAGGTTGATATCGCCGGAGGGCGGCGTCGCGCCGTATCCGACCTACAAAAATGCCTGATTCGTAGGCCGGATGCGCATGAGCGCCATCCGGCATCCACTTAATGCGCCATAAAGAGATTGGCCTGTGTTGCATGGGCAACATATTCAATAGTCTGCTGGGCGCGCACGCTGTTCCCGGCGCTGTCCAGCGGCGGTGAGTAAACGGCAATGGCGTACTGTCCCGGTACCACCGCGACCATGCCCCCGCCGACGCCGCTTTTCGCCGGAATACCGACGGTGTACAGCCATTTTCCGCTGCCGTCATAGAGACCGGCGATGGCCATTTCAGCCAGCACCTGCGGTACATAGCGCTCATTGAGCAACTGTTTGCCGTTGAACGGCGATTTACCCTTGTTGGCCAGCACGGCACCCATTTTGGCAAGCTGCTCAACGGTGACGTCTACTGAACACTGGCGGGTGTAAATCTCTACGGCCTCCTGCGTATCGCCGTAGAAGCTGTTGTACGATGCCATCAGTTGCGCCAGCGCCTGATTGTGCTGGTTGGTCTCCATTTCCGATCTGAATACCGGTTCATTGACCGTGAGCGTGGCGTCGGCCCAGGCGTTCAGGTTGGTGAGGATTTTGTTCCAGCGGTCGGTTTTGTCTTTGGCGTCAATCAGGCTGACGGTACTCATGGCACCTGCATTGACCAGCGGATTCTCCGGTGCGCCCTTCGTGAGTTCGACCGCGAGACCGGAATTAAAGGGCAGGCCGGTGGCATTAGCGCCGAGTTTATCCAGCACCTCCTGTGGCCCGTGCTGTTCCATCGCCAGCGCGAGGGTGAAGACTTTGCTCAGCGATTCCATCGGGAATGCTTTGTTGATGTCTCCTGCCTGGTAAATTTTGCCGTCAACGGTAGCGAGGGTAATGGCGAAGTTGTTGGGGCTGTAAGTGGCAAGGGCAGGGATGTAGTCGGCGACTTTGCCGTCGTTGTTACTTTTGTATTTCTGGTGTGCCTGTTCGATCAATGCGGCGTAGTCCGGCGCCGTTTGCGCCAGCGCGGCGGCGCTAAAAAACAGGCTGGCGGTTAACATGCTCGCGCCGAAGAATTTTACGTTCATGGTGCAACCTTGTTGGTGTGATTGGCATGTTGCCGGAAGGGGCGAGTGCTTATCCGGCAACCTGATATCATCAGGACATCACCACTTCTGATGGCTCAGTGGCAGGACGCTCCTGTTCTGGCGTTTTGACCGGCGCAGTGCCCCGGCAGCCGGAACCGAAATGTTCGCCTTCCCAGCGACTGACAATCGCGGCGCCCATGGCGTTACTCATCACGTTGGTTGCAGAACGGCCCATGTCGAGGAACGGATCGACGCCCATCAGCAGGATCAGACCGGCTTCCGGAATGTTGAACTGGTTGAGGGTAGCGGCAATGACCACCATCGAGGCACGCGGTACGCCTGCCATACCTTTAGAAGTCAACATCAGGATCAGCAGCATGGTGATTTGCTCGCCCATGCTCAGCTCAATGTTGCACGCCTGCGCGATAAAGACGGTGGCAAACGAGCAGTAGGCCATTGAACCCACGAGGTTGAAGGAGTAACCGATAGGCAGTACGAAACTGGCAATCTTGGACGAGACGCCGAATTTCTCCAGCTTATCCAGAGTACCCGGGAACGCGGCTTCCGAGCTGGACGTGGTAAATGCCAGCAGTGCCGGTTCGAGGATCGCTTTCGTCAGGCGACCGATGCACGGACCGACAATCATCGTTGACAGGCCGATGAGGATCGCCCACAGCATACCCAGCGTCAGGTAGAACTCACCCATGAAGATCCCGGCGCTCACCATCACGCCCAGCCCGCGTTCAGCGATAAGCCCGGAGATAGCGGCGAATACCGTTAACGGGGCGAACAGCATGACGTAACCCGTCAGTTTCAGCATGACGTGAACCAGAGAGTCGAGCACCTTCACGATCGGTTCGGCTTTCTCACCAATCGCCGCCAGGCTACAGCCGAGAAAGATCGAGAACACAACGATTTGCAGGATTTCGTTACGCGCCATGGCGTCAACGATACTGGTCGGTACGGCGTGAGAAATAAACACTTTCAGCGTGAACGGTTCAGACTGAACGGCCGCCACGGCCCCGGCGTCATGGGCAACAAAGTTAATGCCTGCGCCTGGCTGGAACAGGTTGACGATCACCAGACCCAGCGCAATCGACAGCAGTGAGGCGCAAATAAACAGGAAAAAAGTTTTCGAAAATATACGCCCCAGCGTTTTCGCATCGCCCATTTTCGCAATGCCGACAACCAGGGTTGAAATAACCAACGGCGCGATAATCATTTTCACCATACGTAAGAATATGGTGGTGAAAATAGAGATATCCTGCGCATACGATTTTGCTGTATCAGCCGATGCCATATTATTAATAGCCACCCCGGCAATCATGCCGAGTATCAGGCCTAATATGATCATTTTTGTTAGACTTATTTTCTTCATGTTTACTCCATCGGATCTAGGCTGGTCTGTGAAGTGTTGTAGGGTCGCGTGCGCCAGAGCCAGGACAGCAGCTCAGGCGCACGCAGGTTATGACCAACCGCATGAATTATCTGGAATACAGTGATACAGCGAAATCCTGTACGCCAATGGACGTTGTTGTATTTTATTTGTTACAGATCGAACTCAATACTTAATAACGGCGCATGCTGCTGCGCGCCATAAACATCATTGTCACCAACGTTGCCGGAAATAATATCGCGAGGCATCACGATTTTTACGGCATTCGCCGGGTCAAACCAGACGATGCGATGAATAAAATCAGGTTCAACGTTATATAAGCGGGCAATTAACTGCGGGGTTAATTGCTCAGAACGTTTTACCCGCTGATAGTCTTCGCGCGTTTTAAATAAAATATCTAACACCAGTTCATACGGTCCGGCGTTTTTAGAACGAATCACCTGCGCCAGGGTGCAAATAGCGTGTTTCATGCCTGAACTCCTTCTGGCGTCACCTGTTCGATATGGAAGTCAAAACGCAGGGCGTCGCTGGCTTCGATCAGGTGATAGATTGAGAACTCATACACCGGCCCGCTTTGAATGTCGGATGGCGAGAACGGGAAGGCGAGGTTGCCTGCCGTGGCGATCCGGTTTTCGTAGCCGTAGTGCAACAGAGTAGATCGCACCAGCGAACAGACGCTGTTGGCGATATCCTGCGTCGGCGCGACCACGTCCAGCAAAATGCCCAGCTCATGCCCGGCGGTTTGCACCGGTTCATGGTTACCCATCACGCCGTTCTTGCCGTACAGGTGGAACGTCATGCGGATGCTGTCATCATTCAGCGAGAGGTTGCGGGCGACGCTGGCCTGAACTTCTTCGAGAATGGTGTCGATGCTGGCAATCATGATCGGATCGCGGGTACCGGCGATGGTCAGGCAACGGAAGCCCACCTGACGCGCGCCTTCCAGTTTCAGCGCATACGGCGTTGCTTCATGACGTGAACCGCTGACGTACACTTCGCCATCGTTTACCGCTTTGAAACTGCACCCTTTCAGGTTCAGCACGCCGCCCGGGCCTGGCAGGAAGTACGGATCGGATTTCTCATACAGGGTATGTGCCGCCGCCGACGTTTCGGTGAACTTGCGTTTCGGGTTGAACGTCTTCAGCGTAAAGCCGTTGTCGTCGATAATCCCCATTGCGCAGTCAGAACCGGAACCTGGGGTGGCGGCAATGGCCGCACATTCCAGGATCTTGCCACAGTGCAGCGCCAGACCTTCATCAAAGCCCTGCATAATCGGCAGCGCCGCGAAGCAGGCCGGATCATAAGCCCGCCCGCCCAGCACCACCTGCGCACCGGCTTCCAGCGCCCGCTGGAACGGTTCGATCCCCATCTGCGCCACGATGTAGGTGCTCTCTTCGATCGCCTCGTGGGTCAGTGCCGGAACAAAGTCCAGCGCGGTGATTTTGCCGTTATCCAGCGCCTGGTGAACCACCTCTTTATTGACATCCGATGGGATCAGCGCCATGGAGAAGGACAGTTTTTCTTCCTGTGCGATCTCCAGGATAATCTGCCGACACCACTCAAGGTGCGGTGCAGCACCGGATCCCCCGGCGGTGCCGATCACCACCGGAATGTTGTTCTTAACGCCCGCCGTGATCATATAGCGCAGATCGCGTTTCACTCCGGCCCGATCGGTAAACGGTTTACCCGCCCCCAGGTAGTGGGGGCCGGGATCGGAGGAGCCTGCGTCAACCGCGATCAGATCCGGTGACTCTTCCATGGCTTTACGAAAGCTCTCTTCCGGGAAGCCATAGCCCAGGATAGCCGTCGGCGATAAGATCTTAAATGTGCGTGCCATCTCTTAATCCTTAGTCTGCAACAGCGCGATGGTGCGGTTCATTTCGTTAAATACGATATTGAGACCTTCATCGAAGCCCATACCCGGCTTGATCAGCATACGCATTGGACGGGCGGCAAGAGCCACGTGGACGCAGGTGCGGGCGCTGTTTTCGGTTTCGTTGCAGGTGCCGCCCTGGTAGGCTTCCATCCCGTGCTTGTTGCAGTACAGCACCGCGTCAACGATGTTGTGAATGCCGCCGAGATCCGGGGTTTTGATCTGCACCATGTGGCAACTACCGGCATCGGTGAAGTCCACGATGTCCTGATAGGTGTTGCACCATTCGTCGGCGACAATTTTCACGCCGGAACCCAGACGGGTCAGCTCTTTGGTGATCGCGGTCAGCATGCGGATCTGATCCGGTTTGTTGCCTGCATCGACCGGGCCTTCAATGTACAGCGGCAGACCCTGCGCTTCTTTTTCGAGGCTGGCGATATACTCGGCGCAGCGCACCGGGTCCATGTCGAAGATCAGACCGATGGTGCCATACACGTCGATATGCAGCGTCGGGTGATAGCGTGGGCTGGTGCGCAGGCTGAGAATACGGTCGGACAACCAGCGCACGTACTCACGTAGTTTTTCGCCTTTAAAACCGAGCTTCTCTTCAACGTTGTTGATCAGCGCGTGCGGCAGGACGTCAACGCCTTTGAGGATCATCTTGTCGACGGCGATGTAGCGGTCGTCGCCGCTCTGACCAAATAAAGGAATGGCTTCTGGTACGCACGGCAGTTGCCATTCGTCACACACCACTTCGGTTTTCAGACGACCTGAGGCCAGCGCGGTGGCGTCAAGCAGCGCCTGCGACAGACCGTAACGAACGGCGGTATGCAGCAAATTACCGTCGATGCGCAGTTTGTCGAAGAAACGGGCGTTCGGCAGGAACGCATCCACATCGCGGCCTTCCAGCAGCGGCTTAATATGATCGTTGAGGAACGGAATAAAATGTTCAGCCAGGAACAGCGGATCGCGGCCGCCGGCACCGGAGTACTGCACTGCGGCGCAATCACCCACCGCGACGGCGCCGTTTTCCAGAATCAGTTGTACGGAAACGCACTCGCCAGCCTGGCGGACAGAGGTAAAGCCCGGGGTAACCGGCGCACCGGTATAAATGAACCCGTCATGACCTGCGCCATTTTTGATCGCCTGCTGGTCATCAAAATAGAATGAGGAGTAGCCAGCGGTGAAAAGCGCCTGTTTAATTTTCATTATGGTCTTCCTATTAATTGACTGTGGGATACAGCGTTGATGTCATCAACAACCATCTGGAATGAGGGTTTACGTCCTTCGAAATGGGCACGTTCGGCGACGTAATCGTGGTGTAGAGCGAGAATGTCCTGCGGCAGCGGAACGGAGCCGGCTTCCAGAATACGGATCGCCCCGGCGTTATCGCGAACTGGCAGGATTTTACCGGCGTTACAGGAGGCAGGAGCGAAAGGTACGTCCAGCACGCCTGCTTCGAAGGCCAGCACGGTGCCGCGCGCAACATCGCCGTTGCCCAGCTCAAACACTTTCTTCAGAACCGCACGAACTTCGCTCTTAATCAGTTCCACTTCCTGCTCGACGGCGGCACACGGCGGGAATTTCTGGTCACTGACCATGTTGAGCATCTGACGTGACGCACGCAGCCCCTGGGCGTTTGCCGCCGCTGTCGGAATACCGAAGGCCTCATGCGGGCTCTTGGTGATCACTTTGGTCGCGCCGGACATACCGGCGACCGCTGCGCCCCAGGAGATAATGGCGAATGCTTTGGATTCGTCTTCCGGGAAACCGCCCATCCACTGGTGGAAGACGGTGCTCAGCTCGTAATCATCAAAACCGTAGTTCTGGAAATATTCATGAGACAGTTCACGCAGGGACTGAATCGCTGCGATATCCTGCGTGAGGCTACCGACCTGGCCGTAGCCGACGGTAATCGACTTCACGCCCTGTTCCAGCGCCAGCAGACCTTCGATAATCGCCACTGCGTGAGACATGAACGGCGGGATCAGCGTGCCGGTCAACGGGCCGAATGGTTCGCGGTTAATGCGAATGCCATGTTCTTCATACAGCCCCATCAGACGGTCGCAGTACTGCCAGTCGCGAATCGATTTTTCCAGCGTCACGCGCTTGGCGTAAGGAATGTTGTAGGAGATCCCGCCGCCTTCATAGCTGGTGAAGCCGCTGGCCATGGCGATCTCCGCCAACAGACGCGCATCTGGCGTACCGTGACGGACCTGAATCGGTTTCTCCAGCGCTTCGGTCATCCGACGACAGGCCGCCACACCGTGGTTAACCACCGGCAGTCCGTTGAGTTTTGAGGTCCCGGCTTCGATAGATTTCTGGATCCCAATGGCGGCTTCTTCATAACGATTCAGACGGGTGTAGGCATCGATGGTGCTCGGCAGCAGGTCACACTCAACCTGCAGGGTTTTCAGCAGTTCGATATGCTCATCCATCAACGCCACACCGGCACGCGGTTGGCTCAGGGTTTTCCCTTCCTGATCCGCCTTCAGCAATGCATGAGAGAAACGTTTTTTCTCAGGAATGGTCTGCTGATACTTCACGCCATCTTCAAAATGTTCGACGTCTTTGCCGGTATGCCACGTCTGCAACACCTGATGCCGTTCGGTCATAAATTCGTCATGGGTTAATTTTTTATTTCGAAGTTCCATTCGTCGCTGCCTTAGGTTTTATAGGGTTAAACAGTGAATGCTGGTGCGCGCAGCGGCCTGGGGATCCAGTCTGGCAACGTTTGCCAGCAGGGGGAGCAGACCTTTTGCGTCGCGGTAGTACTCAAACTGAGTGGGTAAAAGAATGCGTCTACCGTCGTCGTCCAGTTCGCGATATTTGAGCCAGTGATGGATATCAAACTGACTGGCGCGGGAGAGCCAGCCGCCCGAGCCAACCACTTTGCGCACGGTGGTCAGGTCGCGCCCCATCTGTAAATCGACATTGCCAACGCAGGTACAGACCTGCTTTTTGGTGCCAGCGTGACGCTCGGCGGCATAGCCGACGCACAGTCCGGCTAACAGAGAATCAAAGTATTTCTCTTCCTCGCTCTGCGGCAGATAATCGGGATGCGCCACCAGATGACGCAGGTAGCCATAGAAGGCCTCCTGGCGTGCCGGTTGCTGAGCGAATACCACCTTCACCAGTTCCTGGGTGCTTTCGCCTACCACCACGGCGGAGACGCGCATGCCGAGATCGCCTTCCACGGTGCGCTTAACAAAGGGCTCCGGGACACCGTGCAGCACGGTATCGGGCGAGAGGGTGTTGGCACTGGCGGAATAGACGTCGGTGGTCGCGCCGCCCATGTCGATGAGCATGAATTCTCTCCACGCGCTATCGACTTCGCTGATGGCTTTGACCAGTTCGTACACCGTCCAGGGTGTTGGCATGGGCTCTTCGCCGGTTTCACCGACAATCACATCCAGGCCTTTGCCTTTCACAATGCGGGACAGGAAGACATCACAAATCGCCTTGCGGGCGGCGAAGGGATTCGGGTGATCGAGATCGGGCAGAATGTTGTCTACCGTGGTCAGATCTTTGTGTCCCAGAATCGCCTGGACATCATCCTGAATGTCGCGGTTTCCGGCGTAGATAATGGCGCAGTCGAGGCTGGACTCTGCCAGGGCGCGCGCATTGGCCAGGCCGTAGCTCTCTTCACCACCGTCGGTGCCGCCGGTAAACAGCAGAATGTCCGGTGGTGAAGCTTCCAGCGCCTGAATATCATGGCGATTCAGTTTGTACGAATAGTACTGGGCGATTTTTGCCCCGGCGGAATGCGCCGTGACTTTTGCCGATTCCAGAGTGATCGACGGCACCAGTCCCATTGCGGCGACGGCAAGACCGCCTTTCGCGGACGAGGAGTATTTCAGGGTCACTTCACCCCGGTTGAGCAGTGGGCGCGCATCGGCAACGTTCAGCACCTGGTTCAGGCTGGCGAAAAAACCTTCCGCCAGATGATGGGTCGTCGTCGGAGTCAGAACGTGGTTAACCAGTGTTAACGCATCCCCCTCCTTTGCGAAGAGGGCAGCTTTGGTCCACGTCGAGCCGATATCGACAGAGACGGTTTGCATCAGATGGCCTCTTCCAGACAACGCTTTTCAATGCCGTGGCGCTTGTTGATATCCGCTGCCATCAGCTGACACACATCTTCGAGATCGTGGCTTGGGGCAAAGACGCGCTGGAAGCCCATCTCTTTGAATTTGGCTTCGACGTCTGCGAAATCATGCTTCCCGACCACCAGGTTGCCGCCGACATAAAGCAGGATGTCGCCGATACCGCGTTCGATGCAGCGCTCGCGCAGACCCAGGCAGTCGATGTCGCCGTGGCCATAAATGGAAGAGACGACAATCGCATCGGCGCCGGTTTCGATCGCGGCATCGATATATTCATCCTGGCTTACCATTACGCCCAGATTGATTACGCGAAAATCATGGGCAGTAAAAACGCGGTCCAGAACTTTATTGCCTACGGCATGGCAGTCAGCACCAATGACGCCAATAACGAGTGTTGATTTTTTCATGGGTAATCCTCTCCAGGACTCAGGGTAAGAAATAAAAAGTTTTGCAATGTTTTAATAGGGACGGAGTGTCGTGGGCAGGCGCGATGGATGCAATTGATCTATTTTCAAAATATCTTTCGAAAAACGACTGTTCTATGAATGAAAATTTAAAAAATGTTTATTATCAATAGTTTATTTGTTTTATTGTGGATGGTGTATATTTTAATAAATAGATTCCTATTAAACGGCTTTCTATGTTTGTGATCTAAATCCTGTTTATTTGTCTTTGCGCTGAATAGGTGTTTAAATAATTTTAGAGGAAGAAGTGTGAGGCGCGTAACGGAATAAAGCATAATGTTTCTATACGCCATTTTATTATTGTTAATAAAATGATAAATATGATGGTGAGTTGTTTGAAATTCCCGCGTTGGGACATGAAAAATTCAGCATATTACATTGCCTTTATATTTGTGAAGCAGTTAACACTTCGTCGAAATAGTTTTAAAGCGCACTCCGATTAACGCTGTTTCCTGTGGGCGATCAACGTAAATTTATAATCGTCAGTATTAAACGCATTGCGACTGTATTCGAATACCTGTCCTCCCTTTAAAAAACCACGCGACACTTTTTCCAGGATTGGCTTTGTGAGCGGGATAGCAAGCAGGCGGCTCATCTCTTCGGTGGGCATCAGTGGAATCAACTCCTGCTCACTGCGTTCAATGACCTGTTTCTTCACCTCTTCAATGAAGTGGTACTTTGAGTTTTCCATCACCTGCCAGGTTAAATCAGGGAATAATGCCAACGGCATCCACGTCTCCTCCAGCGCGACTGGTTTTTGCTTGATGTAACGCACCCGCTTGACGTGCCAGACCCGTTTGTCATCAGCCAGTTGTAATTGATTTTTCAAAAAATCATCGGCCTGAATCACTTCGAAAACCAGCACGTCGCTGTGCGTATCGCTGCTACGGTCGGTCAGCTTTTCATCAAAACTGGTTAATTGATAGATGTCGTAATTAACCCGCTCCTCTTTAACGTATGTGCCGCTGCCCTGAATGCTTTCGATGATCTGCTGCTCGGTTAACTGCCTTAGCGCCTGACGCACGGTGACCCGACTGACCCCAAATGCCGCCTGTAGCGCGGATTCTGTCGGCAGAGCATCACCGGGCTTCAACTCACCTCGCTGGATTTGTTCACGGATCCCGTCGGCTATCTGTCGATAAAGTGGTTTTCGGCTCATGGTTTTTTCTGTCAGGTTGTTAAGACGACTTTTCACATTATGCCTAATGAATTGAATGTGTAAATAATACAAATTAAATACAAATTATCGTCTTTAAGTGAAAATGATCACATAAATGTATTGTTTTGTCTGGCACACTCCTTCGCACATAAAACAACCATTTTGTGAGGATCATGATGAACCTGACGACGTTAACCCAGCGGGACGCGCTGTGCCTGAACGCCCGGTTTACCAGCCGTGAAGAGGCGATTCGTACGTTAGCGCAGCGGCTGACGGCGTTGGGCAAAATTGCTGATTCTGATACCTTTCTGGAAGCCGTGTTTGCACGTGAAAACCTCGGACCGACTGCGTTAGGAGAAGGGCTGGCGGTACCACACGGGAAAACGTCGGCTGTGAAAGAAGCCGCTTTTGCGGTGGCGACGCTCAGCAAGCCCCTGAGCTGGGAAGGGGTCGACGGTCCGGAAGCTGTTGACCTGATTTTCCTGCTCGCCATCCCACAGGAAGAGGCGGGCAGTACCCATATGCAATTGTTGACCGCGCTCACCACGAGGCTGACTGATGAAGAAACGCGAGCCCGTGTTATGGCGGCAACGAGTGCTGACGAGCTGTTGGCGGCGCTGGATGACAACGGGCATGGACCAATGGTCGCAACGCCATTCAACGCCCCCACAATTGTGTGTGTGACCGCCTGTCCGGCGGGGATCGCGCATACCTATATGGCGGCGGAATATCTGGAGAAAGCCGGACGGAAGCTGGGCGTCAATGTGTTTGTTGAAAAGCAGGGCGCTAACGGTATTGAAGGGCGCTTAACGGCAGATCAACTGAATTCGGCCAGTGCCTGTATTTTGGCCGCTGAGGTGGCAATCAAAGAGAGCGAACGGTTTGCGGGGATCCCGGTGCTGACGGTACCCGTCGCCGAACCGATTCGCCATGCTGAGCAACTGATCCGGCAAGCGTTGGCGCTTGAACCACAAAATGTCAAGCGCGTGCGGCAGGAAGAGAGCCATCAGTCTAAAGGGCTTAAGACGGAGTTAAAACAGGCCTTACTGAGTGGGATCTCCTTTGCTGTGCCGCTGATTGTTGCGGGTGGGACGGTACTTGCTGTCGCGGTATTACTGGCGCAGATATTCGGTCTGCAACCGCTGTTCGAACAGGAGAACTCCTGGCTGTGGATGTATCGCAAACTTGGCGGTGGAATGCTCGGTGTGTTGATGGTGCCTGTACTGGCGGCTTACACCGCGTATTCTCTGGCGGATAAACCCGCACTGGCACCCGGTTTTGCTGCCGGGCTTGCCGCGAACATGATTGGTTCCGGTTTTCTTGGCGCAATCGCAGGGGGATTAATTGCTGGATACCTGATGCGCTGGGTGAAAAAACACCTGCGATTGAGCAGTAAATTCAACGGTTTTTTGTCGTTTTACCTCTATCCGGTGGTTGGTACGCTGGGGGCAGGCAGCCTGATGTTGTTTGTTGTCGGCGAACCGGTGGCATGGATTAACAACAGCCTGACCGCCTGGCTTAACGGTTTATCTGGGGCGAATGCGCTGCTGCTTGGCGCGATTCTCGGCTTTATGTGTTCATTTGATTTGGGGGGCCCGGTCAATAAGGCCGCCTATGCCTTTTGTCTGGGGGCGATGGCGAACGGCGTCTACGGTCCTTATGCCATCTTTGCCTCGGTCAAAATGGTCTCAGCATTTACGGTGACCGCGTCAACGTTAATTTCTCCCCGTCTGTTTAAAGAGTTTGAAATTGAAACCGGGAAATCCACATGGCTGCTAGGGCTGGCGGGTATTACAGAAGGGGCAATCCCGATGGCGATTGAAGATCCTGTGCGGGTGATTGGCTCCTTTGTCCTCGGGTCAATGGCGACAGGGGCAATGGTTGGGGCGATGAATATTGGTCTCTCAACGCCTGGCGCGGGTATTTTTTCACTCTTTTTGCTGCACGATGCCGGGTACGGCGGCGTACTGGCCGCGGCAGGCTGGTTCGGTGCGGCGCTGGTGGGAACCGTTATCTCAACGCTGGTTTTGCTGCTCTGGCGACGCTATGCGGTGAAGCAGGGTAAATATACGACTGATGGCGTAATGTCTTAATTCTGAACAGGAAACGAAGATGAAAGCTGTATCTCGCGTTCACATTACCCCGCATATGCACTGGGATCGGGAGTGGTATTTTACCACCGAAGCGTCACGCATTTTGCTGGTCAACAATATGGAAGAGATCCTCACCCGACTGGAACAGGATACCGACTATAAATATTACGTTCTTGATGGACAGACGGCAGTGCTGGAGGATTACTTTGCGATAAAGCCGGAAAATACCCATCGGGTACAACGTCTGGTGCAAACCGGAAAGTTAATTATCGGCCCATGGTACACCCAGACGGATACCACCATTGTCTCCGGTGAGTCTATTGTGCGTAACCTGCTGTATGGCATGCGTGATTGCCTGGCTTTTGGCGAGCCGATGAAAATTGGCTATCTACCCGATTCCTTTGGCATGTCGGGTCAGCTTCCGCATATCTACAACGGATTTGGCATCACCCGCACGATGTTCTGGCGCGGTTGTTCAGAGCGACACGGTACCGATAAGACCGAGTTTTTATGGCAAAGCAGCGATGGCAGTGAAGTCGTCGCACAGGTACTGCCACTGGGTTATGCGATTGGGAAGTACTTACCCGAGGATGAGAACGGGCTGCGCAAACGGCTTGACAGCTATTTTGAGGTGCTGGAAAAAGCGTCTGTGACAAAAGAGATTTTGCTGCCGAATGGTCACGATCAGATGCCGCTGCAACAGAACATTTTTGCGGTGATGGACAAACTGCGCGAGATCTACCCGCAGCGAAAGTTTGTGATGAGCCGTTTTGAAGCGGTGTTTGAACATATCGAGAATCGACGTGAACAACTGGCTACGCTGAAAGGCGAGTTTATTGACGGTAAGTATATGCGAGTACACCGCACGATTGGCTCGACGCGGATGGACATCAAACTCATTCATGCGCGTATTGAAAATAAGGTAGTCAATATCCTTGAACCTCTGGCGACGCTGGCCTGGACGCTTGGCTTTGAGTATCACCACGGTTTGCTGGAAAAAATGTGGAAAGAGATTTTAAAAAATCATGCTCACGACAGCATTGGATGTTGCTGCAGCGATAAGGTTCACCGGGAAATCATCGCGCGCTTCGAACTGGCGGAGGATATGGCGGATAACCTGATCCGCTTTTATCTGCGCAAAATCACGGACAACATGCCGCTCAGCGACAGCGATAAACTGGTGCTGTTTAACCTGATGCCGTGGCCGCGTGAAGAGGTGATTAACACAACGATCCGCCTGAGAGGTCATCAGTTTTGCCTGCGTGACGATCGGGGAAATCCCGTTCCCTTTTTTGTTCGCGGGGTTCGCGAAATCGATCCTGGTCTGATAGACAGGCAGATCGTGCATTACGGTAACTACGAGCCGTTTATGGAGTTTGATATCCAGATCCAGCAGATTGTACCGTCGATGGGTTATCGCACACTGTACGTAACGCAAGGGGAGGCGGGAAATCACGTTGCACCAGAAACGCCAGGGGCAGAAGTGCTGGAAAATGCGTTCTGGCAGATAGCCGTTAACGACGACGGAACGCTGCGTCTGTATGACAAAGATTGCGGCATCTGCTATGACCGCGTTCTGGTGCTGGAAGAGGGATCTGATGATGGGGATGAGTATGACTACTCGCCCGCCAGAGAAGAGTGGCGGTTGACTTCCTCATCGGTAAAAGCAGAGTGTGTTATGACCCATGAAGCCTGGCAAAGCCGGGCGCGGATTCGTTATCAAATGGACGTGCCGCTCAATCTTACGGAACGTTGCGCTCGCCAGCGTAGCGGTAGGGTTGGGGTTGAAATAACGGTCATCCTGAGTCACAACAGCAGGCGAATTGATATTGAAGTCCTTCTGGATAATCAGGCAGACGATCATCGTCTGCGGGTACTGATCCCCACTCCGTTTGTGACCGACACTGTGCTGGCAGATACGCAGTTTGGTACGGTGAGTCGCCCCGTGCGGGATCCCGCACTGGCAAAATGGCGGGAAGAGGGCTGGAAAGAGGCACCGATTCCCGTCTGGAATATGCTTAACTATGCGACGCTTCAGGAGGGCAGAAATGGTCTGGCAGTTTTCACTGAAGGATTGCGGGAATTTGAAGTGCTGGGTGACCGGGAAAAAACTTTCGCCATCACGCTACTACGCGGTGTAGGACTACTGGGGAAAGAGGATCTGCTTTTGCGTCCAGGTCGTCCTTCAGGCATTAAAATGGCGGTACCGGATGCACAACTGCGCGGACGATTGCACGGTCGGTTGAGCCTTTTCAGTTATACCGGTACGCCTGTGAATGCCGGTATTGCTCAGCAGGCCAGGGCCTGGCTCACACCCGTACAGTGTTATAACAAGATTCCGTGGGATGCGATGAAACTGAACAAGGCCGGTTTCATAACGCCTGACCACTACAGTTTATTCACTATGCCACCGGTTGGGTGTCAGTTGAGCACCCTGAAGAAAGCTGAAGGGAGGAATGAACTGATCCTGCGCCTGTTTAATCCCTCCGATTCGGAGCCATGCGACGCAACGGTTGCCTTCGGCAGCGCGGTTCAATCGTGTACAGAAACGCGTCTGGATGAGCAGCCGCTTAAGAGCGTTGATGAAAAGCGCAGCGACTTCGGCCCGGTTTTGCCGGGACAAACACGAACGTTCAGCTACAAAATTGTGTGAATAGCCAGCAAACAGACACAAGCCACGCATCGCGTGGCTTTTTTCTTAACAGAATAATAACTGTGCGGTGTTAATTTATACCACTATAAAAGTGAAATAATTGTGAATGTTGACGCGTGAAATTTATATCCTGGCAAATAACAATAAATTGTCTACGCTGAACTCATCGGGAAAGGGAAGATAAATTCCTGTGTTGGCGTTAATTAAAACACTGTTTTTTTATATATACATTTTCACTTAGTAACCATCTCTCCCGTAGATGTACATGTTTGCAACATGTTTTTCACCATAATTACTCCATTTAAACATAGTTAACAAAAAGTTCTGTTTTTGATTTAAATCAATGTTTAAACATTGGAAAACCGACGTGAAACGAGTTAAATTGTCGCCGATCAAATTGGTGGAAAAGTGATGAATTCGCTATAAATTGATCACTGTCGAAAAATGCAAATATTCCTCAATAAAAACCTGTTTATTGTAAGGATTTTGCGGCGTAATATAATTGCGGGATCAATTTGAGTTTTTTATTAACATGTTTGTAACCTTTCGCCCTTTCTGTTTCCTTCTCCAGGAAAACGGCAACGGCGAGAGTGCACAAATAAATTTGTATTGGGGCATGCGTGTGACCCTTTCTAACGGGGTTCACTCTCGGAGTCTTCATGCGATGAGCAAGGAGTCATGATGTTAGATATAGTCGAACTGTCGCGCTTACAGTTTGCCTTGACCGCGATGTACCACTTCCTCTTTGTGCCACTGACGCTCGGTATGGCGTTCCTGCTGGCCATTATGGAAACGGTTTACGTCCTTTCCGGCAAACAGATTTATAAAGATATGACTAAGTTCTGGGGCAAGTTGTTTGGTATCAACTTCGCCCTGGGTGTCGCAACCGGGCTGACCATGGAGTTCCAGTTCGGGACAAACTGGTCTTACTATTCCCACTACGTTGGGGATATCTTCGGTGCGCCGCTGGCGATCGAAGGTCTGATGGCCTTCTTCCTCGAATCCACCTTTGTAGGTCTGTTCTTCTTCGGCTGGGATCGTCTGGGTAAAGTTCAGCACATGGCGGTAACCTGGCTGGTCGCATTAGGTTCTAACCTGTCCGCTCTGTGGATCCTGGTCGCAAACGGCTGGATGCAGAACCCTATCGCATCGGATTTCAACTTCGAAACCATGCGTATGGAGATGGTGAGCTTCTCTGAACTGGTCCTTAACCCGGTAGCCCAGGTGAAATTTGTCCACACCGTGGCGTCTGGCTACGTGACCGGTGCGATGTTCATCCTCGGTATCAGTGCTTATTACCTGCTGAAAGGTCGCGACATCGCTTTCGCAAAACGCTCTTTTGCTATCGCTGCCAGTTTCGGTATGGCTGCTGTGTTGTCTGTTATCGTTCTGGGTGATGAATCCGGTTACGAAATGGGTGACGTGCAGAAAACCAAACTCGCGGCCATTGAAGCAGAGTGGGAGACTCAGCCCGCTCCAGCTGCCTTTACCCTGTTTGGTATTCCGGATCAGGATTCGCAGGAAAACAAACTGGCGATTCAGATCCCGTATGCGCTGGGCATCATTGCGACACGTTCTGTCGACACGCCAGTTATCGGTCTGAAAGACCTGATGGTGCAGCATGAAGAGCGTATCCGTAACGGGATGAAAGCGTATGAACTGCTGGAGCAACTGCGTGCCGGTTCGACCGACCAGGCGGTTCGCGATCAGTTCAACGTGATGAAAAAAGACCTGGGTTACGGCCTGCTGCTGAAACGCTATACCCCGAACGTCTCTGATGCGACTGAAGCGCAGATTCAGCAGGCGACGAAAGATTCTATTCCTCGCGTTGCGCCGCTGTATTTCGCCTTCCGTATCATGGTGGCCTGTGGCTTCCTGCTGCTGGCGATCATTGCGCTCTCCTTCTGGAGCGTGATTCGTAACCGCATCGGTGAGAAGAAATGGCTGCTGCGCGCCGCGCTGTACGGTATTCCACTGCCGTGGATTGCAGTAGAAGCCGGCTGGTTTGTTGCCGAATATGGCCGTCAGCCGTGGGCGATCGGTGAGGTGTTGCCAACCGCAGTGGCGAACTCGTCGCTGACCGTCGGTGACCTGCTGTTCTCCATGATCCTGATTTGTGGCCTGTATACCCTGTTCCTGGTGGCTGAACTGTTCCTGATGTTCAAGTTCGCACGCCTTGGCCCAAGCAGCCTGAAAACGGGTCGCTACCACTATGAGCAGTCCACCGTGGCTTCTCAGCCGGCACGCTAAGACAGGAGTCGTCAAATGATCGATTATGAAGTACTACGTTTTATCTGGTGGCTGCTGGTTGGCATTCTGCTGATTGGTTTTGCGGTCACCGATGGCTTCGACATGGGGGTGGGCATGCTCACCCGTTTCCTCGGTCGTAACGACACCGAGCGTCGAATTATGATTAACTCCATCGCCCCGCACTGGGACGGTAACCAGGTGTGGCTGATCACCGCGGGTGGCGCGTTGTTTGCAGCCTGGCCGATGGTCTACGCCGCGGCGTTTTCCGGTTTCTATGTGGCGATGATCCTCGTGCTGGCATCCTTGTTCTTCCGTCCGGTCGGTTTTGATTACCGCTCTAAGATTGAAGACACCCGCTGGCGCAACATGTGGGACTGGGGCATCTTCGTGGGGAGCTTCGTGCCGCCGCTGGTGATCGGCGTGGCATTCGGCAACCTGTTGCAGGGCGTACCGTTCCATATCGATGAGTATCTGCGTCTGTTCTACACCGGTAATTTCTTCCAGTTGCTGAATCCGTTTGGTCTGCTGGCGGGCGTGGTGAGCGTAGGGATGATCATTACTCAGGGCGCAACCTATCTGCAAATGCGTACCGTGGGTGAACTGCACCTGCGTGCACGTGCGACATCGCAGATTGCGGCGCTGGTCACTCTGGTCTGCTTCGCACTGGCGGGTGTCTGGGTGATGTACGGTATTGATGGCTACGTGGTGACCTCTGCGATTGATCATCATGCGGCGTCTAACCCGCTGACCAAAGAAGTGGCACGTGAAGCGGGTGCCTGGATGGTCAACTTCAACAATGCACCGATCCTGTGGCTGGTTCCGGCACTGGGTGTGGCGCTGCCGTTGCTGACGATTCTGACGTCCCGCATGGAGAAAGGGGCATGGGCATTCCTGTTCTCTTCTCTGACGCTGGCCTGCATCATCCTGACTGCCGGTATCGCCATGTTCCCGTTCGTGATGCCTTCAAGCACCATGATGAACGCGAGCCTGACCATGTGGGATGCGACGTCCAGTCAGTTGACGCTGAATCTGATGACCTGGGTTGCTGTGGTGTTTGTTCCGATCATTCTCATCTACACCAGCTGGTGTTACTGGAAAATGTTCGGTCGCATCACCAAAGAGCATATTGAAAACAATACCCACTCTCTGTACTAAGTAAGGAGCAAACTATGTGGTATTTCGCCTGGATTCTGGGAACGCTTCTTGCCTGTGCATTTGGGATCATCACTGCGCTGGCCCTTGAGCACGTCGAGGCAAGCAAAGACGGTCAAGAAGAACACTGATGACCACCCTGATCGCGATGCAATATAACGCGATGGACAAGCGCCCGTTACGGGCGCTTTCTTTGGTGATGGCGCTAGTGTTAGCAGGATGTATGTTTTGGGATCCCTCCCGCTTCGCGGCTAAAACCAGCGGGCTGGAAATCTGGCACGGTCTGCTGCTGATGTGGGCGGTCTGTGCGGGCATCATTCATGGCGTGGGTTTTCGTCCTCGCGCCGCGCACTGGCAGGGGATTTTCTCTCCGCTACTCGCCGATATCGTGCTTATTGTCGGTCTGATATTCTTCTTCTTTTGAATAAGAAACATCCTGAATGATCTATGGGCTTGCATAAGCCCATATATTTTTACTCTCCCTTAACTTCCCCCCATTCCCAAGCCTCAATCGCGCGCGTATAGTAGCAACGTTTAAAAGCACTAACGTGAGGCTGTGTCCTGCCATCCGTAAACAATGGCAGTCAACAACCTAATTGCATTACCGGGATGTAAAGTGAATACAACGCTATATACAACAGCATTCTTGAAGCATCGCGGCGGTAAGTACGCGAATCACCAGGAGCTTACAGGCGTAAGTGACGGTGTGAGTGGACGAAGCCAACAAAAAGGCAGCAGGAATGAATAAGTATATATTTCGATGGCCGGTACGTGTTTACTATGAAGACACCGACGCCGGTGGTGTGGTTTATCACGCCAGTTACGTCGCTTTTTATGAACGAGCACGCACAGAGATGCTGCGTCATCATCACTTCAGTCAGCAGGTGCTGTTGGCTGAGCGAGTTGCCTTCGTGGTGCGTAAAATGACGCTGGAATACTACGCGCCTGCGCGACTCGACGATATGCTCGAAATCCAAACAGAAATTACGTCAATGCGTGGCACCTCTTTGGTTTTCACGCAACGCATTGTCAACGCAGAGAACACCGTGCTCAATGAGGCTGAGGTTCTGATTGTTTGCGTTGATCCACTCAAAATGAAGCCTCGTGCGCTTCCCAAGTCTATTGTCGCGGAGTTTAAGCAGTGACTGACATGAATATCCTTGATTTGTTCCTGAAGGCAAGCCTTCTGGTTAAACTTATCATGTTGATTTTGATTGGTTTTTCAATCGCATCCTGGGCCATCATTATCCAGCGGACCCGTATTCTTAACGCCGCCGCGCGTGAAGCCGAAGCGTTCGAAGACAAATTCTGGTCCGGAATTGAACTGTCTCGCCTGTATCAGGAGAGTCAGGGACGCCGTGATAATCTGGCGGGTTCGGAACAAATCTTTTATAGCGGGTTCAAAGAGTTTGCACGATTGCATCGGGCAAACAGCCATGCGCCGGAAGCAGTGGTGGAAGGGGCATCTCGTGCGATGCGGATCTCGATGAACCGTGAACTTGAAACGCTGGAAACGCATATTCCGTTCCTCGGCACCGTGGGTTCCATCAGCCCGTATATCGGTCTGTTCGGTACCGTGTGGGGGATCATGCATGCGTTTATTGCGCTCGGGGCGGTAAAACAGGCGACGTTGCAGATGGTTGCTCCGGGTATCGCGGAAGCATTGATTGCTACGGCAATTGGTCTGTTTGCGGCAATCCCGGCGGTCATGGCCTACAACCGTCTGAATCAGCGTGTTAACAAGCTGGAACTGAATTACGACAACTTTATGGAAGAGTTCACCGCGATTCTGCACCGTCAGGCGTTTACCGTTAGCGAAAGCAACAAGGGGTAAGCCATGGCCAGATCGCGTGGACGAGGTCGTCGCGACCTGAAGTCCGAAATCAACATCGTACCGTTGCTCGACGTGCTGTTGGTGCTGCTGCTGATCTTTATGGCGACAGCGCCGATCATTACGCAGAGCGTGGAAGTCGATCTGCCGGATGCGACCGAGTCGCAGGCCGTTAGCAGTAACGATAATCCGCCGGTCATTATTGAGGTTTCCGGAGTAGGGCAGTACAGCGTGGTGGTTGAGAAAGATCGTATGGAACAACTACCGCCGGAACAGGTGATCGCCGAGGCGAAAAGTCGCCTGGAGTCCAATCCGAAAACGGTCTTCTTGATCGGGGGCGCGAAAGATGTGCCTTACGATGAAATAATTAAAGCGCTGAACTTGTTGCACAGTGCAGGTGTGAAGTCGGTTGGCTTAATGACGCAGCCTATCTGATCATTTGCGTCTCTGGTTTTAAAGAGAACGTGTAACAGGCGAACAGTTTTTGGGAACCGAGAGTGTCAAAGGCAACCGAACAAAACGACAAGCTCAAACGGGCGATAATTATTTCAGCGGTGCTGCATGTCATCCTATTTGCAGTCCTGATCTGGAGTTCGTTCGATGAGCATATTGAGGCTTCAGCCGGCGGCGGCGGTGGTTCTTCCATCGATGCCGTGATGGTTGATCCTGGTGCCGTGGTTCAGCAGTACGAACGTCAGCAGCAGCAACAGTCAAGTGCGCAGCGTGCCAAAGAGCAACGTGAAAAACTGGAGCAGCAGCAGGCGGAAGAGCTTCGTGAGAAGCAGGCTGCCGAACAGGAACGGCTTAAGCAGATCGAGAAAGAACGTTTAGCGGCTCAGGAACAGCAGAAGCAGGCTGAAGCCGACGCGAAGAAAGCGCAGGAACAGCAGAAACAGGCTGAAGAAGCGGCGAAGAAAGCCGCGGCGGATGCCAAAGCGAAAGCTGATGCGCAGGTGAAAGAAGCCGCAGAAGCCGCGAAAAAAGCCGCGGCGGATGCACAGAAGAAAGCCGAAGCAGAGGCGGCAAAAGCCGCTGCTGACGCGAAGAAGAAAGCAGAAGCAGAAGCGGCTAAAGCGGCTGCCGATGCGAAGAAGAAAGCCGAGGCCGAAGCCGCTAAGCAAGCCGCCGCGGAAAAAGCGGCTGCAGCCAAAGCCGCCGCTGCCGCCGAGAAAGCCGCTGCTGAGAAAAAAGCCGCCGAGAAAGCCGCTGCTGAGAAAAAAGCCGCCGCAGAAAAGGCCGCCGCTGATAAAAAAGCTGCAGCTGAGAAAGCCGCTGCCGATAAGAAAGCAGCAGCCGAGAAAGCCGCTGCGGCCAAAAAGGCCGCTGCTGAAAAAGCGGCTGCAGCATCTGGCGTTGACGATCTGCTTGGCGATCTTAGCTCCGGTAAGAATGCGCCGAAAACCGGCGGTGGGGCAAAAGGGAACAACGCTTCTCCTGCGGGGAGTGGTAATACTAAAAATAATGGCGCATCAGGCGCGGATATCAGCAACTATGCCGGGCAGATTAAATCTGCCATTGAAAGCAAGTTCTACGACGCATCGTCTTATGCAGGTAAAACCTGTACGCTGCGGATAAAACTGGCTTCTGACGGTATGCTGCTCGACATTCAGTCTGAAGGTGGCGATCCCGCGCTTTGTCAGGCAGCGCTTGCTGCAGCCCGACAAGCGAAGATTCCAAAACCACCGAGCCAGGCGGTATATGAAGTGTTTAAAAACGCACCTCTGGACTTTAAACCGTAAGCTAAACTTTCCCCGTTATGACGGGGAAAACAATCTGCGGTAGTCGCTGGGTTCTGGTAGTTTTGTGTATTTGAGTTTGTTAACATTCTGCTAAATTATCGTGGGCTGATCGCCTGGATAAGGGAGATATGATGAAGCAGGCATTACGAGTAGCATTTGGTTTTCTGATGCTGTGGGCAGCGGTGCTGCACGCAGAAGTACGTATTGAGATAACCCAGGGGGTGGACTCGGCGCGCCCGATTGGGGTTGTGCCATTCCAGTGGGCTGGGCCGGGTGCTGCACCTGAAGATATCGGTGGCATTGTTGGCGCTGACCTGCGCAACAGCGGTAAATTTAATCCGTTAGATCGGTCTCGTTTGCCACAACAGCCGGGGACTGCGCAGGACGTTCAACCTGCTGCATGGTCTGCGCTGGGGATTGACGCGGTCGTGGTCGGTCAGGTGACTCCGAATCCGGACGGTTCCTACAATGTTGCTTACCAGCTGGTTGACACCGGCGGTGCGCCGGGTACTGTACTGGCTCAGAACTCTTACAAAGTGAACAAGCAGTGGCTGCGTTATGCCGGCCATACTGCCAGTGACGAAGTGTTTGAGAAACTGACCGGTATTAAAGGCGCATTCCGTACCCGTATCGCGTATGTTGTTCAGACTAACGGCGGTCAGTTCCCGTATGAACTGCGCGTGTCTGACTACGATGGCTACAACCAGTTTGTGGTTCACCGTTCACCGCAGCCGTTGATGTCTCCGGCCTGGTCTCCGGACGGTTCTAAATTGGCGTATGTCACCTTCGAAAGCGGTCGTTCTGCGCTGGTTATTCAGACGTTGTCTAACGGCGCGGTCCGTCAGGTTGCGTCATTCCCGCGTCACAACGGTGCGCCTGCGTTCTCTCCGGATGGCAGCAAACTGGCGTTTGCCCTGTCAAAAACCGGGAGCCTGAACCTGTATGTGATGGATATTGGTTCTGGCCAGATCCGTCAGGTGACCGATGGCCGCAGCAACAATACGGAGCCGACCTGGTTCCCGGACAGCCAGAACCTGGCCTTTACATCGGATCAGGCGGGTCGTCCGCAAGTGTATAAAGTTAACGTTAACGGCGGTGCTCCGCAGCGTATTACCTGGGAAGGTTCACAAAACCAGGATGCTGATGTCAGCAGCGACGGCAAATTTATGGTAATGGTAAGCTCGGCCAATGGTCAGCAGCACATTGCCAAACAAGATCTGGTAGCGGGTGGCGTACAAGTTCTGTCGTCAACGTTCCTGGACGAAACGCCAAGTCTGGCACCTAACGGCACTATGGTAATCTACAGCTCTTCTCAGGGGATGGGATCCGTGCTGAATTTGGTTTCTACAGATGGGCGTTTCAAAGCGCGTCTTCCGGCAACTGATGGACAGGTTAAATTCCCTGCCTGGTCGCCGTATCTGTGATAATAAATAATTGATTAATAAAGGAATCATTGAAATGCAACTGAACAAAGTGCTGAAAGGGCTGATGATCGCTCTGCCTGTTATGGCTATTGCGGCATGTTCTTCTAACAAGAACGCCAGCAATGACGGCAGCGAAGGCATGCTGGGTGCCGGCACTGGTATGGATGCAAACGGCAGCGGCAACATGTCCTCTGAAGAGCAGGCTCGTCTGCAGATGCAACAGCTGCAGCAGAACAACATCGTTTACTTCGATCTGGACAAGTACGATATCCGTTCTGACTTCGCTGCAATGCTGGATGCGCACGCTAACTTCCTGCGTAGCAACCCGTCTTACAAAGTCACCGTAGAAGGTCACGCGGACGAACGTGGTACTCCTGAGTACAACATCTCCCTGGGTGAACGTCGTGCGAACGCTGTTAAGATGTACCTGCAGGGTAAAGGCGTTTCTGCTGACCAGATCTCCATCGTTTCTTACGGTAAAGAAAAACCTGCAGTACTGGGTCACGACGAAGCGGCTTACTCCAAAAACCGTCGTGCTGTACTGGTTTACTAAGAGAATTGCATGAGCAGTAACTTCAGACATCATCTGTTGAGTCTGTCGTTACTGGTTGGCATAGCGGCCCCCTGGGCCGCTTTTGCTCAGGCGCCAATCAGTAGTGTCGGCTCAGGCTCGGTCGAAGACCGTGTCACTCAACTCGAGCGTATTTCTAACGCTCACAGCCAGCTTTTAACCCAACTCCAGCAGCAACTCTCTGATAATCAGGCCGATATAGACTCCCTGCGTGGTCAAATTCAGGAAAGTCAGTATCAACTGAATCAGGTAGTTGAGCGTCAGAAGCAGATCCTGTTACAGATGGACAGTCTGAGCAGCGGTGGCGCTTCCGCGCAGTCGACAAGCGGCGATCAGAGCGGATCAACTGCGGGGGCAGCGACGTCTGCGCCTGACGCAGGTGCTGCGACGTCGGGTGCGCCAGTACAAAGCGGTGACGCGAATACCGATTACAATGCGGCAATTGCCCTGGTGCAGGATAAATCCCGCCAGGATGATGCAATTGTGGCATTCCAGAACTTCATCAAAAAGTACCCTGATTCGACTTATCAGCCGAACGCCAACTACTGGCTCGGTCAGTTGAATTACAACAAGGGTAAAAAAGATGATGCCGCGTTTTATTTTGCTTCGGTGGTGAAAAACTACCCGAAGTCACCAAAGGCTGCTGACGCGATGTATAAAGTCGGAGTGATCATGCAGGACAAAGGTGACACTGCGAAAGCAAAAGCGGTTTATCAACAGGTTATCAGCAAATACCCAGGCACCGAAGGCGCAAAACAAGCGCAGAAACGTCTTGGCGCGATGTAATGCACAGCATGCGACCAGAAATCGAATTATTTCTGGTCGTGTCGTGCGATTCCTAAGCAGTTGAGTGATCTACATCGAAATTTTTGTTGCGCTCAAATCTTAAATCAGTAATATATGCCGCCGTTGCCAAGGGATATCAAACAAACCAAAAGCAGCGCAAAAGTGGGTCGTTAGCTCAGTTGGTAGAGCAGTTGACTTTTAATCAATTGGTCGCAGGTTCGAATCCTGCACGACCCACCAATCGTTCTGGTGGACGCGATAGTAGAACGTGAAGGATAACGTTGCGAAAGCAACGGCCCGTAGGACGAGGCGAAGCCGAGTCATCCTGCACGACCCGCCACGAACAAAGGTAGTCAGTAATATCCAGCGTAGTATCGGGTGATTAGCTCAGCTGGGAGAGCACCTCCCTTACAAGGAGGGGGTCGGCGGTTCGATCCCGTCATCACCCACCACTTCGGGTCGTTAGCTCAGTTGGTAGAGCAGTTGACTTTTAATCAATTGGTCGCAGGTTCGAATCCTGCACGACCCACCAATTTAACATCAACATCAGATGTTAAACGTGAAGGATAACGTTGCTTCAGCAACGGCCCGAAGGGCGAGGCGAAGCCGAGTCATCCTGCACGACCTACCAATTTAACATTGAATATTAAATTGGTGACGAGTAAAAAATCTTTCAGGTAACACCCGAATGGGTCGTTAGCTCAGTTGGTAGAGCAGTTGACTTTTAATCAATTGGTCGCAGGTTCGAATCCTGCACGACCCACCAATATTAAGGTGGTTACTGGTAGGGAACGTGAAGGATAACGTTGCTTTAGCAACGGCCCGAAGGGCGAGGCGAAGCCGAGTCATCCTGCACGACCCACCATCCTGAATGATTAATTAAGAAAGTCCCGTAAGGGGTCGTTAGCTCAGTTGGTAGAGCAGTTGACTTTTAATCAATTGGTCGCAGGTTCGAATCCTGCACGACCCACCAATTTAACATCAACATCAGATGTTAAACGTGAAGGATAACGTTGCTTCAGCAACGGCCCGAAGGGCGAGGCGAAGCCGAGTCATCCTGCACGACCCACCAGTGTAAAAAGGCGCCCTAAAGGCGCCTTTTTGCTATGCGCAGAATGTAACGATTCGAACCTGCGTAGCGCCTGATGACGCTTCGTTTACCAGGCCGACAATGATTGATCGGGTCAATGGCTACGCCCTTCCTGTCCGGATAAGACGTCAGTCGCCATCCGGCGTTATCAAGCGCAATTGTTGTGACTTTTGCCGCTCAATCCGCTATCTTGTTTAGCATATAAAACAAATATGACCGATCATGGCATGCATCACGCCTTAAGTCGGTTAATTCGTTAAGCTAGCAAAACGAGAAAGCATGATGAGCGTGATGTTTGATCCTGAAACCGCAATCTATCCGTTTCCCCCGAAGCCGGTACCGCTGAGTGCCGATGAAAAAGCGTTCTACCGCGAAAAAATCAAGCGTCTGCTGAAAGAGCGTGATGCGGTGATGGTTGCGCACTATTACACCGACCCCGAAATCCAGCAACTGGCCGAAGAGACCGGCGGCTGTATTTCTGACTCACTGGAGATGGCCCGCTTTGGCGCCAATCATCCCGCCTCGACGCTGCTCGTTGCAGGCGTTCGCTTTATGGGGGAGACGGCTAAAATTCTCAGCCCGGAAAAAACAATTTTAATGCCGACCCTCGAGGCGGAATGCTCGCTGGATCTTGGCTGTCCGATCGACGCATTCAGCGCGTTCTGCGATGCCCATCCGGATCGCACCGTCGTGGTTTATGCCAATACCTCCGCGGCGGTTAAGGCTCGCGCCGACTGGGTGGTGACGTCCAGTATCGCGGTTGAACTGATTGAGCATCTGGATAGTTTGGGTGAAAAAATCATCTGGGCACCGGATCGCCATCTCGGAAAATATGTTCAAAAGAAGACAGGGGCGGATGTCCTTTGCTGGCAAGGGGCGTGCATTGTCCATGACGAGTTCAAAACGCAGGCGCTGAGTCGCATGAAAGGTTTATACCCGGACGCCGCGATCCTGGTTCACCCGGAATCACCGCAGGCGATAGTGGATATGGCTGATGCTGTCGGTTCCACCAGCCAGCTCATTAATGCAGCTAAAACGCTGCCACATCAGCAACTTATTGTTGCTACCGATCGGGGTATTTTCTACAAAATGCAGCAGGCGGTACCGGACAAAGAGTTGCTGGAAGCGCCCACAGCCGGAGAAGGCGCCACCTGCCGCAGCTGCGCGCACTGTCCATGGATGGCGATGAACGGCCTTAAAGCCATCGCTGAGGGGCTGGAGCAGGGTGGGCAGTCCCATGAGATTCAGGTTGACGAAGCGCTGCGAGAAGGCGCATTAGTGCCGTTAAACCGTATGCTGGAATTTGCGGCTACACTACGTGCGTAGATAATCACACGCTCCGGGGGAAAAGATGGACTTTTTTAGCACGCAGAACATTCTGGTACATATACCCATTGGTGCTGGGGGGTACGATCTGTCGTGGATCGAAGCGATAGGCACTATCGCGGGGTTGTTGTGTATTGGTCTCGCCAGTATGGAGAAGATCAGCAACTACGTTTTTGGCCTGATTAACGTTACGCTGTTTGCGATCATCTTTTTCCAGATCCAGCTCTACGCCAGCCTGCTGTTGCAGCTTTTCTTTTTCGCCGCCAACATTTACGGCTGGTATGCGTGGTCGCGGCAGACCACGCAGAATGAGGCGGAGCTCAAGATTCGCTGGCTTCCTCTGCCGAAGGCGCTGGGCTGGCTGGCGGTTTGTGTGGTGGCGATCGGTCTGATGACAATCTATATCGACCCGGTCTTTGCTTTTCTGACCCGTATTGCGGTATCGATCATGCAGATGCTGGGCCTGCAGGTTGCCGTACCGAATTTACAGCCCGATGCCTTCCCGTTCTGGGATTCCTGCATGATGGTATTGTCGATCGTGGCGATGATCCTGATGACTCGCAAATACGTTGAGAACTGGCTGCTCTGGGTGGTAATCAATGTGATTAGCGTGGTGATCTTTGCCCTGCAGGGGGTCTATGCGATGTCGCTGGAGTACCTGATCCTGACCTTCATCGCGCTTAACGGTAGCCGGATGTGGATTAACAGCGCGCGCGAACGAGGCTCACACGCGCTGTCCCATTAGTGGTGATGATGTGAATGGCCGGACACTTTCTGATTGAGATCGCAGTCCGGCCCGTGACAGGGCTGATATTCCATCTGAATGGTGGCGTGTGCAATCTGGTAATGATGAATCAGAAAATGCTGGATGCGCGCCAGCAGCCCGTCATGATCATGCGGCGGGATCACCTGTACATGCAGGGTCATGACCGGTTTTTCCCCCACCATCCACACGTGTACGTGATGGACGTTTCGCACTTCAGGAAGCTCCCTGCTGAGGTGGCGCTGCAGCGCAGCGATATCCAGCGAAACCGGGGCACCTTCCAGCAACTCATTCACGCTATCTTTCAATAAGCGCCAGGCGCTGCGCAGAACCAGCAGTGAAACCAGTATTGACAGAATCGGGTCGGCAGGCGTCCAGCCGGTCCAGATAATGATCACCGCCGCGATGATGGCCCCCACTGAACCCAATAAATCCCCCATCACATGCAACGCCGCGGCGCGTACGTTCAGGTTTTTCTCTTCGCTGCCGCGGTGGAGGATCCAGAAGGCAAGGATGTTTGCCAGCAATCCGGCGACGGCGATGACCATCATCATGCCGCCCGCTACCGGACGCGGCGTGTAGAAGCGCTCAATCGCCTCCCAGACGATCAAAATCGTAATCACGACTAACGCAATCGCGTTGACGAAAGCGGCCAGTGTTGTCAGTCTCAGCCAGCCAAAGGTATGGCGGACAGTTGGCGGTCGGCGGGCAAACTGAACGGCCAGTAATGCGAACAGTAGCGCGGCGGCATCGGTTAGCATGTGTCCGGCGTCGGCGAGCAACGCCAGTGAACCGGATAAAATCCCGCCCACTACCTCCAGCAACATAAAGCCTGCCGTGATGCAAAACGCGAGCATCAGACGGCGGGCGTTGCCATCCTCGGGCAGATGAGGGGCCGAATGTGAGTGTGAGTGCGCCATAATGTCATCCCTTGGGTATTCTTTTCTTAACTGTATGACATCATACCGTTTCTGGATTAATAAATTAAAAAAGGAGAGCCTGAGCTCTCCCGTTATTAGCCATTTTCAGTGTTACTGATCAGTGTTACTGAGTGGTGCCATCGGTTTTAGTATCAACGTCGTTGTTAATGCCATTTCCGGTTTCCACTTTTTTATTCACATCCGGGCAGCGCCCGTCCTTACACATGGTGTTTTTGTGCACCTCATCTTTGGTCATCCCCTCATGGTTCATCGATGAACCATTCGGATGCAGCATTGTGCCACCTGAGTTGATGTTGTCGTTATCGACATTATTTGGCGCCACGTTTTCTTTTGCATCCGGAGCGACCTGACCTGCGTCGGCGGCGGCGTTCGCCTGCCCATTATTGGTCTGGGCGCTGGTTTCGGCTGCCAGCGCTGCGCCGCTGGCAAGGCTGAGCGTAGCGGTCAGGAAAAGTGAAGCTAATTTTGTCATTTTCATCAGATGCTCCTGTTATGGTTGAGATGTCGGATAACGTCTTCCAACAGTGCATATGCCAGTCAAGGGTCAGGCAATGGTTAACGATCTCAAACGAGCGCAAAGGCTCAGCATAGAATCTTGAAAAGATTCATAAACAGAGTGGTTACAGTTAAAAATTGTAGGTTAGATCTCGTTTTTCGCTACTTTGTGGCGTTTTTTAGCTGAATTCCAGGATTATTCCGTCCGAAGTGTAAAAGCCCGTTTACACTTTTTGGCTGAGGATATAGATTGGAGGGATTGCATTCATTTAGATAAGTATGGCAACGCTGGAATAATCATGAATTATCAGAACGACGATTTACGTATTAAAGAGATCAACGAGTTATTACCCCCTGTCGCACTGCTGGAAAAATTCCCCGCTACAGAAAATGCCGCCAACACGGTTGCCCATGCGCGTAAAGCCATTCACAAAATTTTGAAGGGGAATGACGATCGCCTGCTGGTGGTGATTGGGCCGTGCTCTATTCATGATCCTGTGGCGGCGAAAGAGTACGCAGGTCGTCTGCTGGCGCTGCGCGAAGCGCTGAAAGGCGAGCTGGAAATCGTCATGCGTGTCTACTTTGAAAAACCGCGTACGACCGTTGGCTGGAAAGGGCTGATTAACGATCCGCACATGGATAACAGCTTCCAGATCAATGACGGTTTGCGCATTGCGCGTAAGCTGCTGCTGGATATTAACGACAGCGGCCTGCCGACGGCAGGTGAATTCCTCGATATGATCACCCCGCAATACCTGGCGGACATGATGAGCTGGGGCGCGATTGGCGCGCGTACTACCGAATCTCAGGTTCACCGTGAGCTGGCGTCGGGTCTTTCTTGTCCGGTCGGCTTCAAGAACGGTACTGATGGCACCATTAAAGTGGCGATTGACGCCATCAACGCCGCTGGTGCACCGCACTGCTTCCTGTCTGTCACCAAATGGGGTCACTCTGCCATTGTGAATACCAGCGGTAACGGCGATTGCCATATCATTCTGCGCGGCGGCAAAGAGCCGAACTACAGCGCTGCACATGTCGCGGCGGTGAAAGAGGGTCTGGCGAAAGCGGGTCTGCCTGCGCAAATCATGATTGATTTCAGCCATGCCAACTCCTGTAAGCAGTTTAAAAAGCAGATGGAAGTTGGGGCTGATGTCTGCCAGCAGATTGCTAACGGTGAGACTGCGATTATGGGCGTGATGATTGAAAGCCATCTGGTAGAAGGCAATCAGAACCCGGACAGCGGTGAGCCGCTGGTGTACGGCAAAAGCATTACCGATGCCTGCATTAACTGGGAAGATACCGACACCATCCTGCGCCAACTTGCGGATGCGGTAAAAGCGCGTCGCGGTTAAGTCTTGCGAATAAAAAGCCGACTCATTGAGTCGGCTTTTTTACGTCGTAAGGTAAATTACTTCGCTTTACCCTGGTTGGCGACGGCAGCCGCTTTCGCCGCGATCTCGTCGGCATTACCCAGATAGTAACGTTTGATTGGCTGGTAGTTTTCGTCGAACTCATACACCAGCGGCACGCCGGTCGGGATGTTCAGTTCGAGGATTTCGTCTTCGCTCAGGTTGTCGAGGTATTTCACCAGCGCGCGCAGAGAGTTGCCGTGCGCAGCGATGATCACGCGCTCGCCGCTCTTCATGCGTGGCAGAATGGTTTCATTCCAGTAAGGGATCACGCGATCGATGGTCAGCGCCAGGCTCTCGGTCAGCGGCAATTCTTTTTCCGTCAGTTTGGCATAGCGCGGATCGTGGCCCGGATAGCGCTCGTCATCTTTGGTCAGCTCCGGCGGGGTCACCGCGAAACCACGACGCCACTGTTTAACCTGTTCGTCACCGTATTTCTCAGCGGTTTCTGCTTTGTTCAGACCTTGCAACGCACCGTAGTGACGTTCGTTCAGTTTCCAGGATTTCTCAACCGGCAGCCAGGCCTGATCCAGTTCATCCAGGACGTTCCACAGCGTATGGATGGCACGTTTCAGCACAGAGGTATAAGCAAAATCGAAGCTATAGCCTTCAGCCTTCAGCAGTTTGCCTGCTGCTTTCGCTTCACCCACGCCTTTCTCGGACAGGTCAACGTCATACCAACCGGTGAAGCGGTTTTCATTGTTCCACTGGCTTTCGCCGTGGCGTACCAGAACCAGCTTAGTTACAGCCATACTCTCACTCCTCAAGCTTTATCGAATGATAATAATTCTCATTATATTGCCGTGACGGGGCAGCGGCAATGCTTACGCATAACCATAGCGAAAATAGTGCAGCAGTGTAAGGTTCTTGTGAACTCTAAGTTGCGATTTTGTCTTTGAGTGATGGGGATTTGAGCAAGATGCGATATCTTAAGCCCGATACGCAGGTGCTATCGGGCATTTTACACTGGCTGTGCCGCACCATCAGGAAGGAATAAAACGATATTCCGTCAGGCTGGCGTACTCCTCTCCGGGGCGCAGAACGCAGTCTGGCTGCGGCCATTCCGGATGGTTCGGGCTGTCTGGCAGGTATTCGCTCTCCAGCGCCAGGCCCTGATAATCATCGTAGGCGTTCGGTCCGCGTGAAGAGGTGCCACCGAGAAAATTACCGGAGTAAAACTGTAGCGCCGGGGCCGAGGTGTAGACCTCCATCTGCAACTTCCCGTCTTGCGAAGTGAGCAGGGCAACCGGTTTTTTACTGTCGCCTTTTGCCTGCAACAGGAAGGCGTGATCGTAGCCTTTCACTTTGCGCTGGTCGTCATCGGCAAGAAATTCGCTGGCGATCACCTTCGCGGTGCGGAAATCAAATGAGGTTCCGGCGACCGGCTTCAGGCCGTCACGTGGGATCCCGCCTTCATCCACCGGCAGATATTCATCCGCCAGAAGTTGCAGCTTATGGTTGCGCACGTCGGTTTGATCGCCATCGAGGTTGAAGTAAACGTGGTTAGTCAGATTGACCGGACACGGCTTATCCACCGTCGCGCGATAGGTAATCGAGATGCGGTTGTCATCGGTCAGACGATATTGCGCCGTGGCGCACAAATTGCCCGGAAAACCCTGATCGCCATCGTCGGAGGTGAGGGCGAACAGTACCTGACGTTCGTTCTGATTGACTATCTGCCAGCGGCGTTTATCAAATCCGTTTGGCCCGCCATGTAGCTGATTGACGCCCTGGCTTGGCAGCAGACTGACCGTCTCACCGCTAAACGTGTAACGGCTGTCGGCAATCCGGTTGGCGTAACGGCCAATTGAGGCACCCAGAAACGCCGACTGATCCTGATAATGCTCCGGACTGGCGCAGCCCAGTAATGCTTCACGCACGCTGCCGTCGGAAAGGGGAATACGGGCCGAGAGTAACGTAGCACCCCAGTCCATCAGCGTAACCACCATCCCTGCGTCATTGCGCAGGGTTAACAGGCGGTACGGCTGACCATCGGGTGCCAGTGCGGGTGTTTCATTCAGCACTGTCCTGCTCCTTGTGATGGTTTGCACACATAGAATGTTTCTTTGATACCGGTTTTAGCTTCGTACTGTGCAGCCACGGCTTGCTGGACGGCAGGGACCAGCGCTTCCGGGATCAGCGCCACAACACAACCGCCAAATCCACCGCCGGTCATGCGTACACCGCCTTTCTCCCCGATTGTGGCTTTGACAATGTCAACCAGCGTATCAATCTGCGGCACGGTGATTTCAAAATCATCACGCATCGAGGCGTGCGATTCCGCCATCAGTTGCCCCATGCGTTGCAGATCGCCTTTTTCCAGCGCGCTGGCGGCTTCAACAGTACGTGCATTCTCAGTTAACACGTGACGGACGCGTTTGGCAACCAGTGGGTCCAGTTCATTCGCCACGGCGTTAAAGGTATCGAGACTGACATCACGCAATGCCGGTTGCTGGAAGAAACGCGCGCCTGTTTCGCACTGCTGACGGCGAGTGTTGTACTCGCTACCGACCAGCGTGCGCTTAAAGTTGCTGTTGATGATGACGATCGCTACGCCTTCTGGCATTGAGACCGCTTTGGTGCCCAGCGTGCGGCAGTCGATCAGCAGGGCATGATCTTTCTTGCCCAGCGCGGAGATGAGCTGATCCATAATCCCACAGTTACAGCCGACAAACTGGTTTTCCGCTTCCTGACCGTTGAGCGCAATCTGCGCGCCGTCCAGTGGCAGATGGTAAAGCTGCTGGAACACGGTACCGACGGCCACTTCCAGCGAAGCGGAAGAGCTCAGACCCGCGCCCTGTGGGACATTACCGCTGATCACCAGGTCTGCGCCACCAAAGCTGCTGTCGCGCTTGAGCAGGTGCTTCACCACGCCGCGTACGTAGTTTGCCCACTGCTGGCTGTCATGGGTGACGATAGGAGCATCAAGAGAAAACTCGTCAGTCTGATTATCGTAATCGGCCGCAATGACACGGATCTGGCGGTCGTTGCGGGCAGCGCAACTGATCACGGTTTGATAATCAATGGCGCAGGGCAACACAAAACCGTCGTTATAATCGGTGTGTTCGCCGATGAGATTGACGCGGCCTGGCGCCTGAATAGTGTGGGTTGCAGGGTAGCCGAATTTTTCAGCAAACAGAGATTGTGTTTTCTCTTTCAGACTCATTTTTATACTCCGGATTCGCGAAAATGGATGTCGCTGACCGCGCGCAGACGCTCTGCCGCTTGTTCTGCTGTGAGATCGCGCTGGGTTTCGGCCAGCATTTCGTAACCGACCATAAATTTACGGACGGTCGCGGAGCGTAGCAGCGGCGGATAAAAGTGCGCGTGTAGCTGCCAGTGTTCGTTCTCTGCACCGTTAAACGGCGCGCCGTGCCAGCCCATTGAATAGGGGAAAGAGCACTGGAACAAGTTGTCGTAACGACTGGTCAGTTTTTTCAACGCCAGCGCAAGGTCTGCACGCTGTTCGTCGGTCAAATCAGTAATGCGCAGCACATGTGCTTTCGGCAGTAATAGCGTTTCGAAGGGCCAGGCTGCCCAGTAAGGGACGACAGCCAGCCAGTGATCGGTTTCTACTACCGTACGGCTGCCGTCAGCCAGTTCACGCTGCACATAGTCAACCAGCATCGGCGACCCCTGCTCAGCAAAATAAGTTCTTTGCAGGCGATCTTCGCGTTCAGCTTCGTTTGGCAGGAAACTGTTGGCCCAAATCTGGCCGTGGGGGTGGGGATTCGAGCAGCCCATCGCAGTGCCTTTGTTTTCAAAGACCTGTACCCAGGGATAACGTTTCCCAAGATCAGCGGTTTGCTCTTGCCAGGTTTTCACTATTTCGGTCAGGGCAGGAATGCTAAGCTCCGGCAGGGTTTTACTGTGATCCGGTGAAAAGCAAATAACGCGACTGGTGCCGCGTGCGCTCTGGCAGCGTATCAGCGGGTCGTGACTGTCCGGCGCGTCAGGCGTATCCGTCATCAGCGCGGCAAAGTCGTTGGTGAACACAAACGTCCCACTGTAATCCGGATTCTTATCACCGGTGACACGGGTATTGCCCGCGCACAGGAAACAGTCGGGATCGTGTGCTGGCAGTACGTCACTAGAGGGCGTTTCTTGCGCCCCTTGCCAGGGACGTTTGGCACGATGCGGCGACACCAGAATCCACTGTCCGGTGAGCGGATTAAAACGACGATGCGGATGATCGACGGGGTTGAATTGACTCATGATATTTCTTAATCCTCGTATCCCTGCGGATGACGCGACTGCCAGTGCCAGGTGTCCTGCGCCATCTCATCAAGCGTGCGCGTGACACGCCAGTCCAGTTCGCGGTCGGCTTTGCTGGCATCTGCCCAGTAGGCTGGCAGGTCGCCATCACGACGCGGAGCAAAATGATAATTCACCGGTTTTCCGCAGGCTTTGCTGAAGGCATTGACCACGTCCAGCACGCTGCTGCCGACGCCTGCGCCGAGGTTGTAAATATGGACGCCCTGTTTGCCCGCCAGTTTTTCCATCGCGGCAACGTGACCATCAGCCAGATCCATCACGTGGATGTAATCGCGGACACCGGTACCGTCTTCGGTCGGATAATCGTTGCCAAAAATGGCGAGGGAGTCGCGACGGCCCACTGCAACCTGGGCGATGTAAGGCATCAGGTTATTCGGGATGCCCTGCGGGTCTTCGCCCATGTCCCCTGATGGATGCGCGCCGACCGGGTTGAAATAGCGCAGCAGCGCGATGCTCCATTCCGGCTGGGCTTTTTGCAGATCGGTGAGGATTTGCTCAACCATCAGCTTACTTTTGCCATAAGGACTTTGCGGCGTGCCGGTCGGGAAGCTTTCAACGTAAGGGATTTTCGGCTGGTCGCCGTAGACGGTGGCGGATGAGCTGAAAATGAAGTTTTTGACGCCGGCGGCGCGCATGGCACTAATCAGTCGCAGCGTTCCGTTGACATTGTTGTCATAGTATTCCAGCGGCTTTGCAACGGATTCGCCGACGGCCTTCAGTCCGGCAAAATGGATGACGGTGTCAATGGCGTGATCGTGCAGGATCTCCGTCATCAGCGCTTCGTTACGGATATCGCCTTCAACAAACGTTGGATGTTTGCCGCTCAGACGTTCAATAACAGGCAGTACGCTACGCTTACTGTTGCAGAGGTTATCAAGGATGATGACGTCATGACCGTTTTTCAGCAATTGTACACAAGTATGACTTCCTATGTAACCGCTACCACCGGTGACCAGAACTCTCATAATTCGCTCCGTTAAGCTTATGGTATGGAATTACCATAGCATAACAAAGATGCGAAAAGTGTGACATGGAATAAAATAGTGGAATCGTTTACATTCACGATTTCTCACGCTGAGTCATCAATTAATCGATTATAAATCATTAACTTTAAGAATGATTGCGCCTTTTATCCGAAAAAAAAGGGCGCTTTCGCGCCCACGGATGAAAACTAACGCAGCCGCGTTTGCTGATAGGTATAGGTCTCGCCTTCTGGCACAAATTCCAGACGATGGGTAATGCAGGCAGGCGCATCTTCAGCGTGATGGGAGACAAACAGCAGTTGCGTGTCGCCCTCGCTAATCAACACATCGACAAAGCGACGAATAAGCAGGCGGTTCAGCGGATCCAGCCCCTGTAAGGGTTCGTCGAGGATCAGCAGGGTCGGATGCTTAACCAGCGCACGGGCGATCAGCGCCAGTCGCTGTTGTCCCCAGGAAAGACTGTGAAACGGCGCGTCAGCGGTACGTTTGTCGAGTCCCAGAATGTCCAGCCACTGCTGTGCGAGTTTTTGTTGACGATCCGACACGGCCTGATAAATCCCGATGGAATCGAAATAGCCCGACAGAATCACATTGCGCACCGTGGTGCTCACCCGGTAGTCGAGATGCAGACTGCTACTGACGTAGCCAATGTGCTTTTTGATATCCCAGATAGTTTCCCCACTGCCGCGACGACGACCAAACAGCGTCAGATCGTTGCTGTAACCCTGCGGATGGTCGCCGGTGATCAGGCTGAGCAGCGTCGATTTTCCTGCCCCGTTGGGGCCGACAATCTGCCAGTGTTCGCCGGGATCGACCTGCCAGCTCAGACGATCGAGAATAGGGCGATCGTTATACGACACGACGCCATCCCGGAGGATGATCCGCGGCGCATCGGTGGCCAGAGCAGGCTGGGCGGCGGGTTCGTCGGCTTCAGGTAATGCCACCCCTTCCAGTCGCTCGCTATGCGCAAGTTGAGCGATCAGCGCCTGCTGGAGTAAATCGGCTTTCGCGCCGGTTTCCGTTAAGGTGCAGTCGACCAGCACACCGGCATACTGAATAAATGCCGGGATTTCATCAAAGCGGTTCAACACCAGCACCAGCGTGATACCTGACTGATGGAGCGTTTCAAGCAGTCCTGCCAGTTGCTGGCGGGAGGCGACGTCGAGACCGTCAAACGGCTCGTCGAGAATCAACAGGTCCGGCTCAGCCATCAGCGCCTGGCAGAGCAACGTCTTACGCGTTTCGCCGGTAGAGAGATATTTAAAGCGGCGATCGAGCAGGTGAGTGATACCAAACTGCTGCGCCAGCGTCGCGCAGCGGGCCGGGTTGTTCACTTCGTCCTGAATGATTTCCGCCGTGGTGCGTCCGGTATCCTCTTCGCCAGGACTGAGCATATCGGTGTTATTACGCTGCCATTCATCGCTGACCAGTTTCTGCAGTTGCTCGAAGGAGAGGCGTGTTATCCGCGAGAATGCGCACTGGCGTTCACCTTTGAGCAGCGACAATTCGCCGGCCAGCGCGCGTGCCAGCGCTGATTTCCCGCTTCCGTTCGAACCGACAAACGCCCAACTCTCACCCGCGTTTAACGTCACGGAATCCAGGTGAAGCGTTTTTGTGTCGCTAAGACGAAACGTGCCTTGCGAAATTTGCAACGATGACATTTTGTATCCCATTTTATGCAGCAATGAATGACAGGGATACGTGTTCTGCGGAGGAATGTCAATGTGATTAGCACGACTGCGGATAAAAAACAGCGCTTAAATATCGATGTCGATATCTGTGCCGTGCGGCGGTTGCGGCGACAGAACTATCGCTGTTTTGTGAACAACTGCAAAAAAGGGTGATGCGTTATCCAGTATTTTTTCGCAGCCAGTTGAGATGTCATGGCGATGAATAATGGAGTGTTTTATGGATGTTTTTATCTCGAAAAAAATGCGTAATTTCATCCTGTTGGCGCAAACCAATAATATCGCCAGAGCGGCTGAGAAAATACACATGACGGCATCGCCATTTGGTAAAAGCATTTCTGCGCTGGAAGATCAAATTGGCTATACGCTGTTTACCCGTAAAGACAACAGCATAAGCCTGAACAAGGCCGGGCAGGAGTTGTACCAGAAACTGTTTCCGATTTATCAGTCCTTGTCGGCAATCGATAATGAAATTCATCACGCTGCACGTGGTTCGCGCAACATAGTCATTGGCGTCGACAACACCTACCCAACGATTATTTTCGACCAGTTGATTAGCCTGGGCGATAAGTATGACGGCGTGACCGTAAAGTCCGTTGAGTTCAGCGAGAATGAAGTCATTGATGACCTGTTTAGCCGCCAGCTCGATTTTATCATTTCTCCACAGTATGTTTCGGCTCGCGTGCAGGAGCTGGACAATCTGACCATCAGTGAGTTGAAGCCTTTGCGTCTGGGGTTTCTTGTTTCCCGTCGCTATGAGGATAAACAGCCGCAGACGCTTTTGCGTGAACTGCCCTGGCTGCAAATGCGCTTTCAGAATCGGGCCAATTTTGAAGCGATACTGGAAGCGCATATGCGGCCATGCGGTATTAACCCAACGATCATCTATCGTCCCTACAGCTTTATGGCGAAGATAAGCGCGGTAGAGCGCGGGCAGTTTCTGACCGTGATCCCCTGGTTTGCCTGGCGTCTGGTGAATCCGGCAACGTTGAAGTATTTCGATGCGCCCGGCGGTACGATGTATATGCAGGAGTACCTTTACTCCCTGAAAAACCACCGCTATACCGCCACGATGCTTCAGCATATTGCGGAAGATCGTGGCGCAGAGATGGCTTAGCCGAGCATCGAACCGCGTTCAATCAGATTGCGGTGCAGATCGAACGCGTGGTTGAGATCGTGATGAATGTGCCCGCCAGGCGCACTGGCGAGATAGCGATGTAGATAGTCCTGATAGAGAGGATGCGCACAGTTGTCGATGATCGTGTGCGCCCGTTGTAGCGGTGAGAGTCCCCGCAGATCGGCGATCCCCTGTTCGGTGATGATCACCTTCACGCTGTGCTCGCTGTGATCAACGTGACTGCACATGGGGACGATAGTGGAAATCTTGCCGCCTTTGGCGATGGATGGCGCCATAAAGATAGACAGGTAGGCGTTGCGCTCAAAATCACCGCTGCCGCCAATGCCGTTCATTAGATTCACGCCAGCCACGTGCGTTGAGTTGGCATGGCCGTAGATATCAAACTCCAGCCCGACATTAAGGGCTATTACGCCAAGACGGCGAATAATTTCCGGATTATTCGAGATCTCCTGTGGGCGAAGCACAATACGGCTGGCGAAGAAGTCCATATTGTCATAAATCTTTCGCAAGGAATCGGCGGATACCGTCAGACTGGAGGCGCTGGCTCCGGTGATTTTTCCCGTTTCCAGTAGATGCACGACAGACTCCTGTAATACCTCCGAATACATCATAAAAGACGGAATATCCGGATTTTCACCCAGTCGCGCCATCACGGCATTATTGATATTACCCACCCCGCTTTGTAGCGGCAGAAACTCCGCGGGGATCCGCCCATGCGCCATTTCTTCCAGCAGAAACGTTACGACGTTATCGGCGATTTGCTGGCAGACAGGATTGGCGTTATCCAGCACGTTTCCGCCGTCGGGGAGTTCTGTATCGACCACCGCAATAATCTTGGTGGGATCAATCTGCACATACCGGGCGCCCACGCGATCCATCGCATGAAAAATGGGGACGCTGTTGCGACGCGGTGGCGCGCCGGGAATGACGATATCAGCCAGTTCAGCGACGCGTGGGTTATGGTAGTGATTCAGCTCAATGATGACTTTCTTCGCCCGCAGTAGCCAGGTGGGTGCATTGCCGATCCCGCTGGTAAGCCAGACCCGTCCGTCAGGCGCGATCGCCGAGGCTTCAATCACCGCGACGTCAATATCACCAAAGAAACCATAGTTTACCATCTGCGCCACTTCACTCAGATGCAGGTCTACAAATCGAACCTGACCCTGATTGATTTTTTGCCGAAGGCTGCCTGACGTCTGATAGGGCGCACGCCATGAAATGGCGTCAGCCTCAGACAGCGCATCATCGGCGGCAGCGCCAATAGACGCTCCCGTCAATAACCGAATCTGAAACGGTTGTTGCGCCTGATGCAGTTCGCTGGCGCGGCGGGCGATAGCCGCAGGGAGTGCTTTGGGCGAACCGGCGGGGGTAAAGCCGCTGAAAGCAACCATCGCATTGTGCTTAATGACCTGCGCGGCGTCGTCGGCGCTCATCCGTGTCCAGGGGTCTTTCATATCTTGTCCCTTCCTGGTATCAATGGCCCACAAAATTGGGTTTACGTTTATTCATAAACGCGTTCATCCCTTCCTGATAATCTTCGCTGTCGTAAACGGCGCGGCGCATCCCCTGAATACGTTCGAACTCATCGGAATTCATGGTGTGCGCTTCGCCAAGCACGCGTAGCTCTTCCTTGATCACGGCAATGGCCAGCGGCGCTTTTTCCGAGATATGGTGCGCCATCTGCAACGTGAAATCCTCCAGCTCTTCGGCGGCGACGACATGGTTGAGAATGCCGACCGCCATCGCGCGCTGTGCGGTGATAGGGGACGCGGTGAAGATCAGCTCTTTGACGATATGGAAACCCGCATCGCGGGTCAGGTTGTGGATCCCGACCAGATTGTATGGAACGCCAAGGTTGACCGGGGTCATGGAGAACGTGGAGGTACTGGCGGCGATGATCAGATCGGAGCTCATGATCATCTCAAACGCCCCTCCCCAGACGCTGCCTTCGACCATGGAGATCACCGGTTTGGGGTACTTCTGAATCATGCGGGTGATCTGGCGCAGCGGATCGTCATAAGAGAGCGGATCGCGACGTCCGGAGGGAAGTTCATGAATGTCATGACCGGCGGAGAAGACCTTCGCGCCGCTGGGCGCACGCAGGATAATACAGCGAATATCCGGGCGATTGAGATCGCTGAGCGCCAGCATGAGATCGTCAATAAAGACTTTGCTCAGGGCGTTCAGTTTGCGGGCATAGTTGAACTCAATGACCGCCACTTTACGGATGATAACAACATTAACGTATTGATAAGACATATTTTTCTCTTTATGCAAAGTAATGATTCTGAAGGTATTCGCTGATTCGCTGAAGGCCAGCGCGCGGCGAGAGACGGTTGTTTTTGACGGCCTGCTGCGTCAGGTGGTAGTAGCGGTCGAAGTCGTCACGGGAGAACAGCAATCGCAACGCCTCGGCTTCCGTCTGCTTTTTCAACCAGGCAATTTCCTGCAACTGGCGCACCTGTTGCAGCCGTCCGCTGGAGGTCATCTGTGTTCTGAAATCGCAGATGGTCTGCCAGACCTCGTCAATCCCGCGTTTTTCCAGCGCGCTACAGGTCAATACCTGCGGCTGCCACTCGGCATATTTATGCCGCACAATATGTAGTGCGCTTTTGTACATATGGCGGGCGATGGCGACACGGTTATGGTTTTCCCCGTCATCCTTGTTGATGACAATCACGTCCGCCATTTCCATGATCCCTTTTTTGATGCCCTGCAGGTCGTCGCCGCCGCCGGCTATCTGTAACGACACAAAGCAGTCCACGATCTGGGCAATTTCTGTTTCCGATTGTCCAACGCCGACGGTTTCGATAATCACAACGTCGAAGCCCGCCGCTTCGCACAACAGCCCCAGCTCTCGTGCATGCAGACAGGCTCCACCCAGATGCCCGCGGGAGGGGGCCGGACGGATGAAGGCGGCATCCGATCGCGCCAGTTCGGTCATCCGCGTTTTGTCGCCAAGGATGCTGCCACCGCTGATCGGACTGCTGGGGTCGACGGCAATCACCGCCACGCGCAGTCCGTCGCGGATCAGTCGCGTACCGAAAGCCTCCAGAAAGGTGCTTTTCCCGGCCCCCGGCGTACCCGTGATTCCCAGACGCAGCGCGTTGCCGGTGAAAGGCATTATGGCATCCAGCAGTTGTGTGCTCAGCGTCTGGTGACGAGGGTGCTGACTTTCAATCAGCGTCATGGCCTGGGCGAGCGTTGCCCGCTCGGCTTGGCGTAATCGCCGAACGGTGTCAGCCAGCGTGGATTCGCTAATCATGATGCTGACTTATCCGTTTCAGTACGTCGCGTACGCTTTCCAGCATTGGTGTGCCGGGTCCATAAATGGCCGCCACGCCGCGCTCCTCCAGGAAGGCATAATCCTGGGGAGGGATCACGCCGCCGGCGACCACGCAGATATCGTCGCGTCCCCATTTTTTCAACGCGTCGACCAGTTCCGGGATGAGTGTTTTATGACCGGCCGCGAGCGATGAGGCGCCGACGACGTGTACATCGTTTTCTACCGCCAGGCGGGCGATCTCTTCCGGAGTGGAGAACATCGGGCTGAGATCGACGTCGAAGCCGAGATCGGAATAGGCGCTGGCGATCACTTTTGCGCCGCGATCGTGACCATCCTGACCCATTTTGGCGATCAAAATGCGCGGACGACGACCGCGGTCTGCCAGGAACTGCTCTGTTTGCGCAACAATGGCGTCAAACTCGCAGGCCGATTGGTTGGACTGATGGTAGCTCTGCGCAATCACCCCAGTGACGCACTGGCTAGGCACCAGATAACGGTCAAACGCCGACTCCAGCGCGTCGGAGATCTCACCCAGCGTGGCGCGGACGCGTGCGGCGTTCACGGCGGCGGCCAACAGGTTTTCATGATGCAATGCGGCGTGAGTCAACGACGCCAGCGCCGCGTGAACGGCGGCATCATCGCGGGTCGCGCGGATCCGCGTCAGAGAGGCGATCTGCTCGTTGCGCACCTTGACGTTGTCGATCTCCAGGACGGTCGTGTCGTCCTCTTTTTCCAGCTTGTATTTGTTGACGCCGACAATGACGCGTTTGCCCTGGTCGATCAGTGATTGCTCGCGGGCAGACGCTTCTTCAATCATCCGTTTCGGTAACCCGGCTTCGATAGCCTTTGCCATCCCGCCCGCGTCGTCGATCTGCTGGATGATGGCCCGCGCCTGTTTAACAATGTGATCGGTCAACGACTCCACATAGTAAGAGCCAGCCAGCGGATCCACGGTGCGGCAGATTTCTGATTCCTCTTGCAGGATGATTTGCGTGTTACGCGCGATGCGGGCAGAAAAGTCGGTGGGTAGACCGAGTGCTTCGTCAAAGGCGTTGGTATGGAGTGACTGGGTGCCGCCAAGCGTGGCGCCGAGCGCTTCGATAGTGGTACGGATCACGTTGTTATAGGGATCCTGTTCGGTCAGGCTCCAGCCGGAAGTCTGGCAGTGGGTACGAAGGGCTAACGATTTCGGGTCTGCTGCGCCGAAGCCGCTCACCGCTTCGCTCCACAGATAACGCGCCGCGCGCAGCATGGCGACGTTCATGAACAGATCCATGCCGATGCCAAAGAAGAACGAAAGGCGGGGCGCAAAGTCATCAATGTTCAGCCCGGCTGAAAGGGCGGCTTTGATGTATTCAATACCATCCGCCAGGGTAAAAGCGACCTGTTGCACGCAGTTGGCGCCTGCTTCGCCCATATGGTAGCCGCTGATGCTGATGGTATTAAAGCGTGGCATGTTGCCCGAACACCAGGCGATGATGTCGGCGATAATGCGCATGGAGGGTTTCGGCGGGTAAATGTAAGTGTTACGGCACAGGTACTCTTTCAGAATATCGTTCTGAATGGTGCCGGTAAGCTGTTCCGGCGAAACGCCTTGCTCTTCCGCGGCCACGATATAAAAAGCCATTACTGGCAGCACCGCGCCGTTCATGGTCATTGATACCGACATCTTATCCAGCGGGATCTGGTCGAACAGTATCTTCATGTCTTCAACGGTATCGATAGCCACACCGGCCTTCCCGACATCGCCTGCGACGCGTGGATTATCGGAATCATAGCCGCGGTGGGTGGCGAGATCGAAGGCGACAGAAAGGCCTTTTTGCCCGGCGGCAAGGTTGCGACGATAGAAGGCGTTAGATTCTTTGGCGGTAGAGAAGCCAGCGTACTGACGAATGGTCCACGGTTGCGCGGTATACATGGTAGCGCGTGGGCCGCGAACGTAAGGCGGCAGGCCGGGAAGGGTGCCGGTAACCTCCAGTTTATCGAGGTCGGCTTCGGTGTACAGCGGCTTGATGGCAATGCCTTCCGCTGTCTGTGTGACCAGCGACTCGACGGTTTTATTCCGCCGGCTGAGCTCCTTGTTGGCGAGTGTCTGCCACTCTGATAAGTCTGACATATTTTGCTCCGTATTCCGCAATAAAAAGAGGGGATTGCGAGTACGATGAGCTTTTTACTGTTCTCTGTCGCCAGCAAAAAATAGCCAACGATGCGTCGTTTTTTGCCGGGTGGAATTATTCATCCTGTAATGAATTTCAAAGAAAAATTTACGGCGGGTAACATCCCGCCGTAATCACCGTGGTGGCGATACTTAGCACAATGTTGCGATAATTACCCTGTCGGCGTTGAAATACGCCGTCACGTTCGTGCCTTCCGTCAGCGTGGCGGCGGCGTCCAGCGGCACGGTGGCGCACAACGTCTGACCGTCCGGTAGCGCCATCAGTACTTCACACTGCTCTGTGCCGCGTTCAATATGATTGATAATGCCCTGGAGCTGGTTATCCGCCGCCTGGGCGATGGCGTCGTCCTGGGTAATCCCCACCCACGGCGCTTTCAGCAGCACGAGAACCTCTTTGCCTTCATCAAGCCCTAAACGCTCGCCGCTCTGGGCGGTAATGGCCACTTTCAGTCGTGTTTCACCATCGGCTAACAGCACGTCGACATGCTGCTGCACCTGATCGCGATCGCGGGCGGTAATGGTGCCAAACCACTGGTTGCGCGCACTGGTCTGCAGAGAAAAACGCGAGATGGCCGCCAGCAGGCTGTTGAGCGGCAGCGCGTCATCGTCGCTTAAAACATCGAAGGCTTTTTGCTGAATCTGTGCCAGTAGATCGTAGAGCTGGATCAGACGCTGACCGTAGCGGGTTAACACCGCTCCGCCGCCGCCTTTACCGCCTGTCGCACGCTCGACCAGCGTTTGCTCGCTGAGAAGATTCATTTCATTAATGGCGTCCCAGGCGCTCTTATAGCTGATGCCTGCGTCTTTCGCGCCCTGACTAATGGAACCGGAAAGCGCAATGTGCTTGAGCAAAGAGATGCGTCGGGGATCGGCGAACAGTTTTTGCTGAAGTTTCAGGGTAAGAAGGATTTCGGCTTGCATAACAAGATCCTGGCAAAAAGGGTATTGTGACGGAAAACTGCAGAGACGCAAAGCCGACCGCACAAAAGGGGAGTGCTTTTCTCAGTGATGCGGTTAGAATACTACAAGGACTATATCAGGAGTTGACCATGTTAGAGTTATTGAAAAGTCTGGTATTCGCCGTAATCATGGTACCTGTGGTGATGGCCATCATCCTGGGTCTGATTTACGGTCTCGGTGAAGTGTTCAACATTTTCTCCGGTATCGGTCAGAAAAACCAGTCCAGACAGAATCATTGATTTCCCAAACGCCCGCTCAGTCGGGCGTTTTTGTTTTCTCATCTTTCAAACCGTATCTTTGTTGGTCGCGCCTCAATGCAGTGCGCACCCCATTGGGATTGTTTCTCAAGTTCTCCTTATTCCTGCCGATATTTTCTTTGCGTAACCTCTTAGTGGTATCAATAACTTCTGGGAAAATCGTTGCTTTATCGTTATATTCATAAATACATAACGATATGCAAAGGAGTTACAAATGGCTCGTACCTGGTTACGCCTGTTTGCTGGGGCAACCTTATCATTGTCGGTTGCTGGACAAACGCTGGCGGATGAAGGGAAAATCACCGTGTTTGCCGCAGCGTCATTGACTAATGCGATGCAGGATATCGCGGCAGAGTATAAAAAAGAGAAGAATGTCGACGTGGTCTCCTCTTTTGCGTCGTCTTCCACGCTGGCTCGCCAGATAGAAGCCGGTGCGCCAGCAGATCTGTTCATTTCTGCCGATCAGAAATGGATGGATTACGCGGTAGATAAGAAAGCGATTGATACCGCAACGCGTCAGACGCTGCTGGGCAACAGCCTTGTGGTGGTGGCGCCAAAAGCCAGTGAGCAGAAAGCGTTTACGATTGACAATAATACCCGCTGGACGACGCTGCTGAACGGTGGACGTCTGGCGGTAGGCGACCCGGAACACGTTCCGGCGGGGATCTACGCGAAAGAAGCACTGCAGAAACTGGGGGCCTGGGAGACGCTGTCACCGAAACTGGCTCCGGCGGAAGATGTGCGCGGCGCGCTGGCGCTGGTCGAGCGTAACGAAGCGCCGTTGGGCATTGTTTACGGCTCTGATGCGGTTGCCAGTAAAGGCGTTAACGTCGTGGCCACCTTCCCGGAAGATTCGCACAAAAAAGTGGAGTACCCCATCGCGATTGTTGATGGACATAAAAACGCCACGGTCAGCGCGTTCTATGATTACCTGAAAGGACCGCAGGCTGCTGAAATCTTTAAACGTTACGGATTTACGACCAAGTAATGATATTGACCGATCCTGAATGGCAGGCCGTGCTTCTGAGCCTGAAAGTGTCTTCCCTGGCCGTGTTGTTTAGTTTGCCGTTTGGGATCTTCTTTGCCTGGCTGCTGGTGCGCTGCACTTTCCCAGGCAAAGCCCTGCTGGACAGCGTACTGCATCTGCCGCTGGTATTACCGCCGGTGGTGGTCGGTTATTTGCTGCTGATTTCGATGGGACGGCGCGGATTTATCGGCCAGTGGCTATACGACTGGTTCGGCATAACCTTTGCCTTCAGCTGGCGCGGCGCGGTACTGGCGGCGGCAGTGATGTCTTTTCCGCTGATGGTGCGGGCTATCCGACTTGCGCTGGAAGGGGTGGATCTTAAGCTTGAGCAGGCCGCCCGGACGCTAGGGGCGGGACGCTGGCGCGTCTTCTTCACCATTACCCTTCCGCTGACGCTGCCTGGCATTATCGTCGGGACGGTACTGGCATTTGCCCGTTCGCTCGGCGAGTTTGGCGCGACGATTACCTTCGTTTCCAATATTCCCGGCGAAACCCGCACCATTCCTTCGGCGATGTATACCCTGATTCAGACGCCGGGCGGTGAAAGCGCTGCGGCAAGGCTGTGTCTTATTTCCATCGTACTGGCGCTGATTTCGCTGTTAATTTCTGAATGGCTGGCGCGACTCAGCCGTGAGCGGACGGGGCGATAATTATGCTGGAACTCAATTTCTCTCAGACGCTGGGGACCCACTGCGTCTCGCTCAACGAAACGCTGCCCGCCAGCGGTATCACCGCGATATTTGGCGTCTCTGGTTCTGGAAAAACCTCGCTGATCAATGCCATCAGTGGCCTGACGCGACCGCAGAAAGGGCGCATTGTACTCAACGGACGGGTGCTGAATGACACGGAAAACCACATCTGTCTGACCCCGGAAAAACGCCGGATAGGCTACGTTTTTCAGGATGCGCGCCTGTTTCCCCATTATAAAGTGCGCGGCAACCTGCGTTACGGCATGGCGAAAAGTATGGCCGGCCAGTTCGATAAGCTGGTGGCGCTATTGGGTATTGAGCCTCTGCTCGACAGACTGCCGGGCGGCCTCTCCGGCGGTGAAAAACAACGTGTGGCGATTGGCCGGGCGCTGTTGACCGCGCCGGAACTGTTACTCCTGGATGAACCGCTCGCCTCGCTGGATATTCCGCGTAAGCGTGAACTGTTGCCCTATCTGCAACGGCTGGCGCGGGAGATCAATATTCCCATGCTCTATGTCAGTCACTCGCTCGATGAAATTCTCCATCTGGCCGATAACGTAATGGTGCTGGAAGACGGTCAGGTGAAGGCGTTTGGCGCGCTGGAAGAGGTCTGGGGGAGCAGCGTGATGCATCCATGGCTGCCGAAAGAACAGCAGAGCAGCATCCTGAAAGTGAGCGTACTGGAGCATCATCCGCATTACGCGATGACGGCGCTGGCGCTGGGTGATCAGCATCTATGGGTCAATAAGCTCAATGAGCCGCTGCAGGCCTCGCTGCGCATTCGCATTCAGGCGTCGGATGTCTCGCTGGTGCTACAGCCGCCGCAGCAGACCAGCATTCGTAATATCCTGCGCGCGAAGGTGATCCACTGCTACGACGATAACGGGCAAGTGGAAGTTCAGCTTGAGGTGGGAGGTAAAACGCTGTGGGCGCGCATTAGCCCATGGGCCAGGGATGAATTGGGGATCAAAGCTGGCCTCTGGCTGTATGCGCAGATTAAGAGTGTATCGATAACCGCCTGATTACAGCAGCTGGCTATAGATGAACTTCGCGATGCTGTCGGTGGTGTTATCGCCGATGACGACGTTGGCGCGTGCTTTGATTGCGTCGTCAGCATTGCCCATCGCCACGCCGGTACCAGCCGCTTCCAGCATACTGATGTCGTTGTAGTTATCCCCGAAGGCAATTACGTTTTCCATCGACCCGCCCTGAGATTCAACCCACTGGGTCAGGCGTTTGCCTTTGCTGTTACCCTGACGAGCGATATCGACCTGATCGTGCCAGGACCATTCGCACTCAAGGCCCAACAGCTCTTCGACATGCTTGCCAAATTGCTGCAGCTTAGGGATATCGTCGTCTGTCAGAGCGAACTTCCACACCGCGTTGACATCGTGCGCCGCCTGCGCCAGTGAAGGCACCTTGGTGAAGATCGGGCGCTGTTCGGGTGGCAACGTCTGCGCCCAGTTTGAGGTGCGAATGACATGGCCGGTCGGGTGCTCATACAGCATGGCGTCATCGACATACATCAGGCCGTGAATCTGATGCGCTTCCAGCAGCGTAATAAGCTGTAGCGCCTGGTTAACCGGCAAGGGATCGGCTGCGAGAACATTTTTTGCGTGATAATCATACAAATAGGTGCCATTACAGCAAATTGCAGGTGTATCCAGTGCCAGTGCCTGATAAAAAGGATGAATTGCGACGTGATGACGCCCGGTGACGATGATAAGTTGGTAGCCTGCCTCCCTGGCGCGCGACAGTGCTTCGACAGACGAGGGGAGCAGGGTTTTTTGCGGGGTTAGCAAGGTTCCATCTAAATCAAGGGCAATCACGCGAGCGGTCATATCGTCATCCCGATTAACATTGAAGTTTTGTCTGCCTGAATGGTACACCGGGACGGGGAGCAGGCAAAATTTTGTGCGTATATTCAGCATTCACCGTTAAAAGCGACTACGTTAAGCTGTATTCCATTTTTGCAGCCAGTTGCCTAAAGCAGAGGAGCATTCATGAAGCAAACCGTTTATACCGCCAGCCCTGAAAGCCAACAGATCCATGTCTGGAGCCTGAATCATGATGGCGCATTGAAGCTGGTACAGGTGGTTGATGTGCCCGGGCAGGTTCAGCCGATGGTGGTCAGCCCGGATAAACGTTATCTCTACGTGGGCGTGCGTCCTGAATTCCGCGTACTGGCTTACCGGATTGCGCCGGATGATGGTGCGCTGACGTTTGCCGCAGAATCCGCGCTGCCGGGTAGCCCGACACACATTTCAACCGATCATCATGGCCGTTTTGTTTTTGTTGGCTCCTATAACGCGGGTAACGTCAGCGTCACCCGTCTGGAAGACGGCCTGCCGGTTGGGGTGGTGGATGTGGTGGAGGGAATGGATGGCTGTCACTCCGCCAATATCTCCCCGGACAACCGCACCCTGTGGGTGCCTGCGCTGAAGCAGGATCGTATCTGCCTGTTTACCCTCAGCGATGACGGTAAGCTGGTGGCGCAAGAGCCTGCGGAAGTGACCACCGTTGAAGGGGCCGGTCCGCGCCATATGGCGTTCCACCCGAATCGGCAATACGCGTACTGCGTCAACGAGCTCAACAGCTCTGTGGACGTCTGGGAACTGAAAGATCCGCACGGTGATATCGAATGCGTGCAAACGCTGGACATGATGCCGGCTGATTTCTCCGACACCCGCTGGGCGGCGGACATTCACATTACGCCGGATGGTCGTCATCTGTATGCCTGTGACCGTACCGCCAGCCTGATTACCGTGTTCAGCGTTTCAGAAGATGGCAGCGTGTTGACCAAAGAAGGCTTCCAGCCAACCGAAACGCAGCCGCGTGGTTTCAACGTTGACCATAGCGGGAAATACCTGATTGCTGCCGGACAGAAGTCACACCATATCGCGGTGTACGAGATTGCCGGTGAGCAGGGGCTGTTAACGGAGAAGGGACGTTATGCGGTAGGCCAGGGCCCGATGTGGGTGGTGGTTAACGCGTATTAATAGGGGCGCTTATTAGCCAACCGATAAATAAAAACCGGCATCCTGTGATGCCGGTTTTTTTATGCTTACTGCTTCGGCGCAGCCACGACTTTGCTGCCCACACCGCGGTTATTGTATTCCCACATGCGGTTAAAGTTGGTGTCGTTCAGGTTACGCTGGGTTTCGCCTTTATCATCCTTCGCCCCGGTATTGCCCGCGAATGGACGTTTAGAGATCACGGCGTCAGCCCACGGCTGTGCCATGTTAAAGCCCTCGTTAATCACGCTATCACGGATCACGACCTGACCGTTGGTGTTGCCGTCGACATCCAGTGCGCGACCCAACTGCGCCACGCCGTCACCGGCGGCGGTAAAGCGGCTGTTGGTGGCGAGGAAACCGTAATAAATGTTCGCAAGCGTTGCAGGCGCGAAGACGTACGCTTCCTGTTGAGTACGCGAGTTCACTACGCGGAAGTCGGTGTTATCGAACACCACCGCGCCGCGACCGGAAACGATATCCACATCACCTTCGATATAGCTGTTGGTCACCAGGGTACGCGGTTGGCGATTATTTTCCAGACGGTTCTGCACGCCGCTGTTGGTCACAAAGAAGGTGTTCTGGCGGCCCAGAATGTTCACATTATTGATTTGAACTTTGTCACCGTCGGTGCGCAGCGCAACGGCCGGGTGGTTACCCGCATCCACGCTATCGCCAAGATTGTTTTCAACGGTCAGATTCTGTAACTGCAGGCCATTATTCTGTGACCACAATACCGCTGAACACATCACGCCGATAGTCGCGCCGCGTTTGCTCTGGCAGTTGTCAAACATGTACCAGGCCGGTTTACCAGGCATATATTTCCCGCCCGGATTCACTGTATGACGCCAGTCAGCGGTGCTCATTTCACCGTCAATTGCCGCGCCAATTTTCACGTCCAGCGGTTTCTCACCCGTTCCGTACAGCGTCAGGCTGCCTGGTGCCGCAGGGATATAGACAGTCCCCTGATACTCACCCGGCATAATCGCAATGTACTGACGTTTGTTGGTGCGCGTAGTGATCGCCGCATCCACCGCCGCCTGAATGGTGGTGTGGGTAACGCCTTGCGTACCGGCCGGGCCGACCACAAAGTCAGGCTGCGCAGGCAGAGAAATTGAAGATGGCGTCCACGGCGCGGTGTTCGGCGTCAGGGAAGAAAAATAGTTTTTAGCGACAAAATTCTGCGCTTCATTCGCCGATAAAATCGGGCGCGAGGAGGTTCCTGGCGCGGTTTGATCGGAAGGAATTTGATCCGGCGGGGTAGAGCTACAGGCGGTCAGCGTCACGCCAAAAGCCAGTGCCAGCGCCAGACGGGAAACTGATGATGTGTTCACGAGTTGCTCCGGGCTATAAAAGTATCCATTGAAGCCTGCTTTTTTATACTAAGTTGAGCAAAACAGAAAGGTGAAAAGCTAAAAAGTTGTTTTTAAACCCCTCCTCGCGGATTCGGGTACCGTCAAAGTCACAATTAAATAACATATTTGCCTGGGATGATTGACTTCCCGCGTGCGATCTCAAATAAATGTCTATACAACCTAAGACAAGCTGGAGAAAGCATGGAACCCCTGTTACCTGATGATACGCTCTGGCGAAACCTGCGCCTGGCGACGCTCGATCCGGCGCAGACGGCACCGTATGGCATGCTGGACCATCATGCGCTGATTATCCGTAAGGGAAGGGTGCTGGCGATTGTGCCAGAGGCTTCACTCCCGACTGCGCATGCCAATACGCATGACCTGCAAGGACGTCTGGTGACGCCTGGGTTGATTGATTGTCACACTCATCTGGTGTTTGGCGGCAATCGCGCCAGCGAGTGGGAGCAACGGTTGAACGGCGTTTCTTATCAGCAGATTAGTGCGCAGGGCGGCGGGATTAACGCCACCGTGACGGCGACGCGTGCCGCGACGGAGGAGGCGCTTTTAGCCTCTGCTCAGGCGCGGATCGCGCGTCTGATGCGCGAGGGCGTGACGCTACTGGAAGTGAAATCCGGCTATGGCCTGAATGCGACAGCCGAAGAAAAGATGCTGCGCGTCGCGGCCCGCCTGGCCGAAGAGAATCTTATCGAAATCAGCCCCACGCTGCTGGCGGCCCATGCCGTGCCGGTTGAGTATCGTGACAATCCTGACGGCTATATCACCCACGTCTGCGAAACGATACTGCCGCAGCTATGGGAAAAGGGGCTGTTTGAAGCGGTCGATCTGTTCTGTGAGAGCGTGGGCTTTACCCTGGCGCAAAGCGAGCGGGTATTGCGCGCGGCGCAGGCGGCGGGCATTCCGGTCAAAGGGCATGTCGAGCAGTTGTCTCTGCTGGGTGGAGCGCAACTGGTCAGTCGCTATCATGGGCTTTCTGCGGATCACATTGAATATCTTGATGAAGCGGGCGTGGCCGCGATGCGTCACAGCGGCACCGTTGGCGTACTGCTGCCGGGGGCGTTCTATTTCCTTAAAGAGACGCAGCATCCGCCCGTTGAGTTGCTGCGCCGTTACCAGATACCTATGGCGGTGGCGACCGATTTCAACCCCGGCACCAGTCCCTTTATCAGCTTGCATCTGGCGATGAACATGGCCTGCGTTCAGTTCGGACTGACGCCGGAAGAGGCATGGGCGGGCGTCACCCGTCATGCCGCTCAGGCGCTGGGCCGCCAGGCGACGCACGGACAGCTAAAGGCGGGTTACGTTGCCGATTTTAACGTCTGGGATGCGCAAAACCCGGTGGAGATCCTCTATGAGCCTGGGCGCAACCCGCTGTATCTACGCATATTTCGAGGACAAATCACATGACGCAATGGGAAGCGGCTGCCCCTGACCTGTGGCGGGGGCGAGATGACAGCGGCGAAGCCGCGAACGCGCTGCGCCTGTTTCAGACGATCGATCGCAGCCTGACGTTTTCGCCAGAGCGATACCGCGACAGGATAGCGCTGCTCGGCTTTGCCTGCGATGAGGGGGTCAAGCGTAATCATGGGCGTCCTGGTGCCGCCGGTGCGCCGGACGCGCTGCGTTCAGCGCTGGCTAACCTGGCGAGTCACGCGGGACACGAGCGACTGGTGGATATGGGGAATCTGCTGGCCCCGACAGCGGATCTGGAAGGGGCGCAGCAAGCACTACGTGATGCGGTCTGTCAATGTCAGCAGGCGGGGATGCGCACCTTCGTTCTTGGCGGCGGGCACGAAACGGCATTCGGTCATGGAGCGGGCATTTTCGATGCATTCCCTGGCGAGCGGGTAGGGATCATTAATCTCGACGCGCATCTGGATCTGCGTAACGCTGGGCGGGCAACCTCAGGCACGCCGTTTCGTCAACTGGCGCAGCTTTGCGACCAGCAGCAGCGTGAGTTCCGCTATGCGTGCATCGGCGTTAGCCGGGCGGCAAACACCCAGGCGCTGTGGGATGAGGCGCACAAGCGCAACGTGCTGGTGGTGGAAGATTTGCAGAGTAATGACGCCCACGCTCAACTGGCGGCGTTTATCAGCGAGGTGGATAAACTCTATCTGACTGTCGATCTCGACGTCCTGCCCGTTGGAGAGATGCCAGCCGTATCGGCGCCTGCGGCGCTGGGCGTACCGTTGGCGACCCTGCTGAAATTGATTGAACCTGTTTGCCGCAGCGGTAAGCTCCAGGCGGTGGATGTGGTTGAATTTAATCCGCGCTTTGATAATGATGGCAGGTCGGCACGCGTGGCGGCGCGGCTTGGCTGGCAAATCGCCCACTGGTGGCAGTAATCGATTGATAAGGTAAACATTCCCATGACACTTTCTCGCCCTCGTTCTGCTCCCGCGCCGTTTTATGAGACGGTTAAACGCGAGATTAGCGAAAAGATCGCCAGCGGCGTCTGGCAGCCGCACGATCGTATTCCGTCGGAAGCGGAGCTGGTGGCGCAGTACGGCTTCAGCCGGATGACCATCAACCGGGCGCTGCGTGAACTGACTGACGAAGGGATGCTGGTGCGCCTGCAGGGGGTGGGAACCTTTGTCGCGGAGCCGAAAGGCCAGTCCGCGCTGTTTGAAATTCGCAGTATTGCCGACGAAATTGCCGCACGGGCGCATCGGCATCACTGCGAGGTGCTGATTCTGGAAAAGAAACCGGCCAATGCGCGGCAGGCAGCGGCGCTGAAGGTGACGGAAGGTACGGCGATTTTTCATTCTGTGATAGTACATTTTGAAAACGACCAGCCGGTACAGATTGAAGATCGCTGTGTGAATGCCGACATTGTGCCGGAATATCTGGCGCAGGATTACAGCCAGACCACGCCGCATGCATATTTGTCGCTGATTGCCCCGTTGACGGAAGGGGAGCACATTGTTGAAGCGGTGCGCGCCACGACGCAAGAGTGCGCGTTACTCGACATCGGCGAGACCGATCCTTGCCTGCTCATTCGTCGTACCACATGGTCCGCCTCGCAGATCGTTTCTCACGCGCGGTTACTCTTTCCGGGCTCTCGTTACCGCTTGCAGGGCCACTTCTCCTCCTGACGCACGCGGACTGAAAGCGTGATTGCTGACGCAATATAACAAAAATGTATCTTATTTGTTAAATTGCATCTTGTTATGTCTTGTATAGACAAGTATATCTTTACCTCACACCCGATCATTCCCTTTGCCGGATAAACCTTTTCCGGCATGTCCGTGAGGAGTCGTTGTTATGTCTCATAGCAAGTTTCGTCAGCAAGATATCCGCGCCCCGCGAGGGACAACGCTGACGGCCAAATCCTGGCTGACCGAAGCGCCATTGCGCATGTTAATGAACAACCTGGACCCCGACGTCGCCGAGAACCCACATGAGCTGGTGGTGTATGGCGGTATAGGCCGCGCGGCCCGTAACTGGGAATGCTATGACGCGATTGTCAACGCCCTGACCCAACTGGAAGAGGACGAAACGCTGCTGGTCCAGTCTGGTAAACCGGTTGGTGTGTTCAGAACTCACCAGAACGCTCCGCGCGTGCTGATTGCCAACTCCAACCTCGTGCCTCACTGGGCGACCTGGGAGCATTTCAATGAACTGGATGCGAAAGGGTTGGCGATGTACGGACAGATGACGGCCGGAAGCTGGATCTATATCGGCAGTCAGGGAATTGTGCAGGGCACTTATGAAACATTTGTTGAAGCGGGACGGCAGCACTACGACGGCGACCTGCGCGGGCGTTGGGTGTTAACCGCCGGGCTCGGCGGCATGGGCGGCGCGCAGCCACTGGCGGCGACGCTGGCAGGCGCCTGTTCCCTGAACATTGAATGTCAGCAGAGTCGTATCGATTTTCGTCTGCGCACTCGTTATGTCGATGAACAGGCGACATCTCTTGATGATGCGCTGGCGCGTATCGAAAAATACACCCGCGAAGGTCAAGCCGTATCGATTGCTCTGTGCGCCAATGCGGCGGATGTGGTGCCCGAACTGGTGAAGCGCGGTGTGCGTCCGGACATGGTTACCGACCAGACCAGCGCTCATGACCCGCTGCACGGTTATCTGCCTTCCGGCTGGGACTGGGAAACCTATCAGCAAAAAGCGCTCGCCGATCCACAGGGTACGGTAGAGGCAGCGAAGCGCTCGATGGCAAAACACGTGGAGGCGATGCTGGCGTTCAACGACATGGGCGTACCGACGTTCGATTACGGCAACAACATTCGTCAGATGGCTAAAGAGATGGGCGTGGAAAACGCCTTCGCCTTTCCTGGCTTCGTACCGGCCTATATTCGCCCGCTGTTCTGCCGCGGCATTGGGCCGTTTCGCTGGGTGGCGCTTTCCGGCGATCCGCAGGATATTTATAAAACCGACGCCAAAGTGAAAGCGATCGTGGCGGATGACGAACATCTCCACCGCTGGCTGGACATGGCGCGGGAGCGCATTAATTTTCAGGGGCTGCCAGCGCGTATCTGCTGGGTGGGGCTCGAATGGCGGCAAAAACTGGGTCTGGCATTCAACGAAATGGTGCGCAGGGGGGAAGTGTCTGCGCCAATTGTGATCGGTCGCGACCACCTGGATTCCGGCTCTGTCGCCAGCCCCAACCGCGAAACCGAAGCGATGCGCGACGGTTCTGACGCCGTCTCCGACTGGCCGCTGCTCAATGCGCTACTCAACACGGCCAGCGGGGCGACCTGGGTATCGCTGCATCACGGCGGCGGTGTGGGAATGGGCTTCTCACAGCATGCCGGGATGGTCATTGTCTGTGACGGTAGCGATGAAGCCGCCGAGCGCATTGCCCGGGTTTTGCATAACGATCCGGCGACCGGCGTAATGCGTCATGCGGATGCGGGCTACGATATTGCCGTGGCGTGCGCTGTGGAACAAGGGCTGAATCTGCCGATGGTTGCGGCAACGCAGGGGAAACGCTGATATGAATACCATGACCTTAACGCCGGGCCATCTGAGTTTTTCACAACTACGCGAAGTCTGGCAGCAGCCGGTTAAACTGCGCCTCGATGCCAGCGCTATTGACGGCATTAACGCCAGCGTGGCCTGCGTCAACACCATTGTCGCTGAGGGCCGCACGGCCTACGGCATTAACACCGGCTTTGGTCTGCTGGCGCAGACGCGCATCGCCAATGAGGATCTGCAAAACCTGCAACGTTCGCTGGTGCTGTCCCATGCGGCAGGCGTGGGTGATGCCTTAGATGACGCACTGGTGCGCCTGATCATGGTGCTGAAGATAAACAGCCTTGCGCGCGGCTTCTCTGGTATTCGCCTTAGCGTGATAGAAGCGCTGATTGCGCTGGTGAACGCCGAAGTCTGGCCGCACATCCCGGCGAAAGGATCGGTAGGCGCCTCCGGTGATTTAGCGCCACTGGCCCATATGTCGCTCACGCTGCTGGGGGAAGGAAAGGCGCGTTGGCAGGGGGAATGGTTACCGGCGACGGAAGCGTTAAAAAAAGCCGGCCTGGAGCCGATTACGCTGGCGGCGAAAGAAGGGCTGGCGTTACTTAACGGCACACAGGCATCGACGGCGTTTGCGTTACGCGGACTGTTTGAAGCACAAGAGCTGTTCGCGTCGGCTGTCATGTGCGGATCGTTAACCACCGAAGCGGTGTTAGGGTCTCGCCGTCCGTTTGATGCGCGTATACACGCCGCGCGGGGGCAGCGTGGACAGATCGACGCGGCGGCGCTGTATCGCCATGTATTGACGGAGACCAGCGCGCTGTCTCAGTCGCACCACAATTGCGAAAAGGTGCAGGACCCGTATTCTCTGCGCTGTCAGCCGCAGGTGATGGGCGCATGTCTGACACAGATGCGTCAGGTGATGGACGTACTGCTGGCGGAAGCCAATGCGGTCTCCGATAATCCGCTGGTTTTTGCTGAGCAGGGAGACGTTATCTCAGGCGGTAATTTCCATGCTGAACCGGTGGCGATGGCGGCAGATAATCTGGCGCTGGCGATTGCTGAAATTGGCGCGTTGTCCGAACGCCGTATTGCGCTGATGATGGATAAGCATATGTCGCAGTTGCCGCCTTTCCTCGTCAAAAACGGGGGCGTGAACTCCGGCTTTATGATTGCCCAGGTGACGGCGGCGGCGCTTGCCAGCGAGAACAAAGCGCTGGCGCATCCGCACAGCGTGGACAGCCTGCCAACGTCGGCGAATCAGGAAGATCATGTCTCGATGGCACCGGCGGCAGGGCGCAGGTTGTGGGAAATGGCGGCGAATACTCGCGGCGTGCTGGCCGTCGAATGGCTGGCCGCGTGTCAGGGGATCGATTTGCGTGAAGGATTAACGTCAAGCCCGCTGCTGGAGCAGGCGCGAACGGTATTACGTGAGCAGGTTGCGCATTACACCCAGGACCGCTTCTTCGCCCCGGATATTGAGCGTGCGACAGAATTGCTTGCACAGGGGGCGTTGCGGCAGCTCGTGCCGGAATTTCTTTGAACCGCGCCGGATGGCGCTAACGCTTATCCGGTCTGTGAATCCCTCCCGTAGGCCGGATAAGACGCGTGAGCGTCGTCATCCGGCACAACAGCGATCAACTGAACATCGCGGTAATTGAGGCGCTGGCAAGCGAGTGGAAATGGACGTTAAATCCGACCATCGCCCCGCTGGCACCTTCATCGACGTCAATCCTGTCCACATCCAGCGCGTGAACGGTAAAGATATAGCGGTGGGTTTCGCCTTTTGGCGGCGCCGCGCCGCCATAGCCCGCTTTACCGAAATCGGTTCGTGTCTGGATAACGCCGTCTGGCACGGCGACCAGCCCGGAGCCATAGCCCTGGGTAAGAACACGGGTATCGGCCGGTAAATTAGCCACCACCCAGTGCCACCAGCCAGAGCCGGTCGGTGCATCGGGGTCGAAACAGGTCACCACGAAACTCTTCGTTCCGGCAGGCACTTCATCCCAGGCCAGATGCGGGGAAATATTATCCCCTTCATAACCCATACCGTTGAAGACATGGCGCAGGGGGAGTTTTTCCCCGTCGCGAAAATCGTTGCTGATTACTTTCATGCACTCTCCTTAATTCTCGCCAAAAAGTGTAGCCAGAAACCGCACAGCTTACCGCCAGTTACCCGTTAAAAAATGTTTCGTCGCGCACAGCGTCGTTCACGGACTGCGTCAGGCGGCGCAGTTGCTCTGGCTGGATGAGATACGGCGGCATCAGGTAGATGAGTTTGCCAAACGGGCGGATCCACACACCCTGTCGCACAAAGAATTTCTGCAGGGCCGCCATATTAACCGGATGCGTCGTCTCCACCACGCCAATCGCTCCCAGCACGCGGACATCAGCCACCCATGGCGATGTCTGCGCCGGGGCGAGTTCCTGGCGTAGCTGGGTTTCAATGGACGAGACCTGCGCCTGCCAGTCGCCGGATTCGAGTAGTGACAGGCTGGCGATCGCCACCGCGCAAGCCAGCGGATTGCCCATAAACGTCGGACCATGCATAAAACAGCCCGCCTCGCCGTTGCTGATGGTTTCCGCCACCTGGCGGGTGGTCAGGGTGGCTGAAAGGGTCATCGTTCCGCCGGTCAGCGCTTTTCCCAGACACAGAATGTCGGGCGCGATCCCGGCGTGTTCGCAGGCAAACAGTTTGCCCGTGCGGCCAAATCCGGTGGCGATTTCATCCGCAATCAGCAGAATGCCTTCACGGTCGCACATTTTGCGGATACGGCGCAGCCACTCCGGATGGTACATCCGCATTCCGCCCGCGCCCTGAACAATCGGCTCGAGAATCACTGCCGCAATGTCATGACGATGTGCGGCCATCAGGCGTGCAAAGGCCACCATATCGCGCTCATCCCACTCGCCGTCCATTCGACTTTGCGGCGCAGGGGCAAACAGGTTTTCAGGCAGATAGCCCTTCCACAGGCTGTGCATGGAGTTGTCCGGATCGCAGACCGACATCGCGCCGAAGGTATCGCCGTGATAGCCGTTACGGAACGTCAGGAAGCGCTGACGGGATTCCCCTTTGGCCTGCCAGTATTGCAGCGCCATTTTCATCGCCACTTCCACCGCGACGGAACCGGAATCGGCGAGGAACACGCATTCCAGCGACGCGGGCGTCATGGCGACCAGTTTACGGCACAGGTTGACGGCGGGGGCATGCGTGATCCCGCCAAACATCACATGCGACATGGCGTCTATCTGCGTTTTCATCGCCGCATTGAGCTGCGGATGGTTGTAGCCGTGAATCGCGGCCCACCACGACGACATGCCATCAATCAGGCGTTCACCGCTGGATAAAATCAGTTCGCAGCCCTCGGCCCGTTCAACAGGATAGACCGGTAGCGGGGAGGTCATAGAGGTGTAGGGGTGCCAGATGTGGCGCTGATCAAACGTGAGATCGTCCGTTGTCATAATCGACTTGTAAACCAAATTAAAAAGATTTAGGTTTACAAGTCTACACCCTTATCACCACAAAACGTATAAAATTATGACCACTCATTCTCGCTGGACGCTGTCGCAAGTCACCGAATTATTTGAAAAACCGCTGCTGGATCTGCTTTTCGAGGCGCAGCAAATCCACCGTCAGCATTTCGATCCTCGTCAGGTGCAGGTCAGCACACTGTTGTCGATCAAAACCGGCGCCTGCCCGGAAGACTGCAAATATTGTCCGCAAAGTTCGCGCTATAAAACCGGCCTTGAAGCTGAGCGGCTAATGGAAGTTGAGCAGGTGCTGGAGTCGGCGCGCCAGGCGAAGAACGCCGGTTCCACTCGTTTCTGCATGGGTGCGGCGTGGAAGAACCCGCACGAGCGCGACATGCCATATTTGCAGCAGATGGTTCAGGGGGTGAAAGCGCTGGGACTGGAAGCCTGCATGACGCTTGGCACACTTGATGAATCACAGGCGCAACGGCTGGCGGAGGCGGGGCTGGACTATTACAACCACAACCTCGACACCTCGCCGGAATTTTACGGCAACATCATCACCACCCGTTCCTACCAGGAGCGACTCGACACGCTGGACAAAGTACGCGAGGCCGGGATCAAGGTCTGTTCCGGCGGCATCGTCGGCCTGGGCGAAACGGTGACCGATCGCGCCGGGTTGCTCCTGCAACTGGCAAACCTGCCGACCCCGCCGGAAAGTGTGCCGATCAACATGCTGGTGAAGGTGAAAGGTACGCCGCTGGCAGATAACGATGACGTCGACGCATTTGATTTTATTCGCACCATTGCCGTGGCGCGCATCATGATGCCGACCTCGTATGTGCGCCTGTCTGCCGGTCGCGAGCAGATGAATGAACAAACGCAGGCCATGTGCTTTATGGCTGGCGCCAACTCTATTTTCTACGGCTGCAAACTGCTCACCACGCCAAACCCGGCAGAGGACAAAGATCTTCAGCTTTTCCATAAGCTGGGGCTGAATCCGCAGCAAACGGCGGTGCTCGCCGGGGATAACGAGCAGCGTGCGCGTCTGGAGCAGGCGCTGCTGACACCGGATACTGACGATTACTACAACGCGGCTGCCGTATGACCTGGCAACACAAAATCGACGATGCGCTGGCGGCGCGTCGTTCGGCGGATACGTTGCGCCGACGTTATGTGGTAGCGCAGGGAGCCGGTCGCTGGCTGGAGACGAATGACCAGCGCTATCTCAATTTTTCCAGCAATGATTATCTGGGGTTGAGTCACCATCCGCATATCCTTCGTGCCTGGCAGCAGGGGGCGGAGCGATTTGGCGTCGGCAGCGGCGGCTCGGGCCACGTCAGCGGTTATTCCATTGCCCATCAGCAACTGGAAGAGGAACTGGCCGACTGGCTGGGCTATCCGCGCGCGTTACTGTTTATTTCCGGTTTCGCCGCAAACCAGGCGGTGATTACCGCGCTGATGGAAAAGGATGACCGGATTGTCGCTGACCGTCTCAGCCATGCTTCGCTGCTGGAAGCGGCTAGTCTTTGCCCGGCGCAGCTTCGCCGTTTTACCCATAACGACGCCTCGCATCTCACGCGCCTGCTTGGCGCCCCCTGTTCCGGGCATCAACTGGTGGTGACCGAAGGCGTGTTCAGCATGGATGGCGACAATGCGCCGCTTGTGGACATTCAGCAGGCCGCACAGGCGCGTAATGCCTGGTTGCTGGTGGATGATGCCCACGGCATTGGCGTCAGTGGAGAAGCGGGTCGCGGGAGCTGCTGGCAGCAGCGGGTAAAACCTGAGCTATTGGTCGTAACATTCGGCAAAGGCTTTGGCGTCAGCGGTGCGGCGATTCTGTGCTCTGAAAACGTTGCCGATTATTTGCTGCAGTTCGCCCGTCATCTGATTTACAGCACCAGCATGCCGCCCGCGCAGGCGATGGCGTTACAGGCGTCGCTTTCGGTGATTCGCAGTCAGGAAGGTGACGCACGCAGGGAGAAACTGACTGCGCTGATCCAGCGCTTCCGCTCGGCTATCAACCATCCCGATTTCATGCTGGCGCAGTCGCACAGCGCCATCCAGCCGCTGATTGTCGGCGAAAATGCGCGCGCATTGCAGCTGGCGGACACCTTGCGCCGTCAGGGATGTTGGGTCACGGCGATCCGTCCGCCGACCGTGCCCGCCGGGACAGCCCGTCTGCGACTGACCTTAACTCAGGCGCATGAGCCTGAGGATATCGACCGATTGCTGGAGGTGCTGCATGGGGCAGGTAAATAAACAGGCAATCGCGGCGGCGTTTGGTCGTGCGGCAGCGCACTATGAGCAGCACGCCACATTGCAGCGCCTGAGCGCCGACGCGTTGCTGGCGCAACTGCCGGAACGCCCATTTTTACAGGTACTGGATGCCGGCTGCGGGCCGGGGCGTTTGAGTCGCTACTGGCGCGAGCTGGGGTGTCAGGTCACCGCGCTGGATCTCTCTGCCCGCATGCTGGACGAGGCGCGTCGCCAGGACGTGGCGCATCACTATCTCACCGGCGACATTGAGTCACTGCCGTTAGCCAGCGCAACGTTTGACCTGGCCTGGAGCAATCTGGCCGTGCAATGGTGTAACAGTCTGCATCAGGCGCTGAGCGAACTGTATCGGGTCGTGCGCCCCGGTGGCTGCGTGGCTTTCACCACGCTGGCCCAGGATTCGCTACCGGAGCTTCATCAGGCCTGGCGCGCGGTGGATGAGCGGGCGCACGGCAACCGGTTTTTATCCCGCGAGGCGCTGTGTGAAGCGATGCACGGCTGGCAAGGGCATCATCAATCAATCTCCCTGACGCTGGAGTTTGATGACGCCCTGAGCGCTATGCGCTCACTGAAAGGCATCGGCGCGACCCATTTGCACGAGGGGCGCGAGCCGCGCGTCTTAACCCGCTCGCAGTTGCAGCAGCTTCAACTGGCCTGGCCGCAGCGGCAGGGGAAATATCTGCTGACCTACCATCTTTTTGCAGGAGTGATTGCACGTGACTAAACGTTATTTTGTCACCGGTACCGATACGGAAGTTGGTAAAACCGTCGCCAGCTGTGCGCTGCTCCAGGCGGCGCGCAGTCTGGGTTATCGGACGGCCGGGTATAAACCTGTCGCATCAGGTAGTGACATGACGCCAGAGGGACTGCGCAACAGCGACGCCCTGGCGCTTCAGCGCAACAGCAGTCTGGCGCTGGACTACGCGGCGGTGAATCCTTACACCTTCGCGGAACCCACCTCGCCGCATATCATCAGCGCTGATGAGGGAAGGCCAATTCGTGCTGATGTGATGTCAGACGGCCTGCGCGCGCTGGACGCGCAGGCGGAGTGGCTGCTGGTGGAAGGTGCTGGCGGCTGGTTTACCCCGCTTGCGGAGGATTTTACCTTCGCTGATTGGGTGCAGATCGAGCGCCTGCCGGTGGTCCTGGTCGTCGGCGTGAAGCTGGGGTGTATAAACCATGCGATGCTGACCGCGCAGGCGGTACAGCAGGCAGGACTTCCGCTTGTCGGGTGGGTGGCGAATGACGTCACGCCGCCGGGAAAACGCCATCATGAGTATCTGGCGACGCTTAAACGGGTCATCCCTGCGCCATTGTTAGGCGAAATCCCGTGGCTGGCGGCGGGAGCCGAAAATGCGGCCACAGGACAATATCTGGATCTCGCTTTACTCGCGGGTGAGTAAAAGGCGAAATTGCGAGCAAGATCTCGCCTGCCAGGGACACTTCTTTAGCTGATAAAAATCAAAATTTAGCGATAATTTTTTTTTATGTGCTGCCTGGTGGGTTGGACCGGGAATTTGCCAGGCGGCAGACCATATGGCCTGCAGGCAGTTATCCACCATTCCTGTGGATAACCTTGTGTATTAGAGTTAGAAAACACAAGGCAAGCGAGAGATTACGCGGCTTCCAGCCGAATTGGTGCGAAAGGCGTCTTTATAAAATATCCTTTAATTTACAGCGCGTTAGATAAAATCAATGGCTGTCATATTGTGGTCATTGAATGCAATAAAACTTTCATCACGCATCTTGACAATGTTAACGAAGTCAATGGTCTGGGGATAAACCCGCTTCATAGTGTAATATCTTGCCAGCGGTGAAATTATAGCCATCTCCGATCCGCTTTTATCATGCGTAACACAAATTTTATGAGGCGTTACTGTTTTTTCATCCAGTATATTTTACTGGCAATATTATCTTCTGCGAGTAAAATTACACACCTGCCCGCTCATTCCTTCAGGTAGCTGCTCATGAGTAAACCGTTCAAACTGAATTCCGCATTTAAACCTTCCGGCGATCAGCCTGAGGCGATACGCCGTCTGGAAGAGGGACTGGAGGACGGCCTGGCGCATCAGACGCTACTTGGCGTAACGGGGTCGGGGAAAACGTTCACCATTGCGAATGTGATCGCGGATTTGCAGCGACCGACGATGGTGCTGGCACCCAACAAAACGCTGGCGGCGCAGCTGTATGGTGAAATGAAAGAGTTTTTCCCGGATAACGCCGTCGAGTATTTCGTCTCCTACTACGACTACTATCAGCCGGAAGCGTATGTTCCCAGCTCAGACACCTTCATCGAAAAAGATGCCTCGGTGAATGAACACATCGAGCAGATGCGTCTGTCGGCCACCAAAGCGTTGCTGGAGCGTCGTGACGTGATCGTCGTGGCCTCCGTTTCTGCCATCTATGGTCTGGGCGATCCCGATTTATATCTGAAGATGATGCTGCACCTGACGGTGGGCATGATTATCGATCAGCGCGCCATTCTGCGGCGACTGGCTGAACTGCAATATACCCGTAACGATCAGGCGTTCCAGCGCGGGACTTTCCGCGTGCGCGGTGAGGTGATTGACATCTTCCCGGCGGAGTCTGACGACATCGCGCTGCGTGTGGAGCTGTTTGATGAAGAGGTGGAGCGTCTGTCGCTGTTTGACCCGCTGACCGGGCAGGTGGAATCCACTATTTCGCGCTACACCATCTACCCCAAAACGCACTACGTGACCCCCCGTGAGCGCATTGTGCAGGCGATGGAAGAGATCAAAGTCGAACTGGCTGAACGTCGCAAAATCCTGCTCGCCAACGACAAACTGCTGGAAGAGCAACGCCTGAGTCAGCGTACCCAGTTTGATCTGGAAATGATGAACGAGCTGGGTTACTGCTCGGGGATCGAAAACTACTCGCGCTTTCTGTCAGGACGCGGGCCGGGTGAGCCGCCGCCGACCCTGTTTGACTATCTGCCCGCTGACGGTTTGCTGGTGGTGGATGAATCCCACGTCACCATCCCGCAGATTGGCGGGATGTATCGTGGCGATCGGGCGCGTAAAGAGACGCTGGTGGAGTACGGTTTCCGTTTGCCATCGGCGCTGGATAACCGTCCGTTAAAGTTCGAAGAGTTTGAAGCGCTGGCTCCGCAGACCATATATGTGTCTGCGACGCCGGGCAATTACGAGCTGGAGAAATCGGGCGGAGAAGTGGTTGATCAAGTGGTGCGTCCGACAGGGTTGCTGGATCCGGTCATTGAAGTGCGACCGGTGGCAACGCAGGTGGACGATCTGCTCTCTGAAATCCGCAAGCGCGCAGAGATCAACGAGCGCGTGCTGGTTACCACGCTCACCAAGCGTATGGCGGAAGATCTCACCGAGTATCTGGAAGAACACGGTGAGCGGGTGCGTTACCTGCACTCGGACATCGATACCGTCGAGCGTATGGAGATCATTCGTGACCTGCGTCTGGGCGAGTTTGATGTGCTGGTGGGGATCAACCTGTTGCGCGAAGGTCTCGACATGCCTGAGGTGTCGCTGGTGGCGATTCTCGACGCCGACAAGGAAGGGTTCCTGCGTTCCGAACGTTCGCTGATACAGACCATCGGTCGTGCGGCGCGTAACATCAACGGGAAGGCGATTCTTTACGGTGACAAAATTACGGCCTCAATGGCGAAGGCGATTGGCGAAACCGAGCGTCGTCGCGAGAAACAGCAGCAGTACAATGAAGAACACGGCATTACTCCGCAGGGCCTGAATAAAAAAGTGGTCGATATTCTGGCGCTGGGGCAGAACATTGCGAAAACCAAAGCGAAGGGCCGAGGCAAATCGCGTTCCGCAGTGCAATCGGATGTGGTGGAACTGGACATGACGCCAAAAGCGCTGCAACAGAAGATTCACGAGCTCGAAGGGCAGATGATGCAGCATGCGCAGAACCTGGAATTCGAAGAGGCCGCGCAGATCCGCGATCAACTGCATCAGCTGCGTGAACTGTTTATCGCTGCGTCGTGAGAGATTGCCGGATGGCGGTGTAACCACCTTATCCGGCCTGTTCGCTGGTAGTTTGCAGAGTAGATAAGTTGGCCTGATGAGCGTAGCGCCATCAGGCAATAAACCCTTTACCGCAGCGCCTGTACGGCTTTCTCCAGCGCGCTGTGCAATAACTGGCGGTCATGGCGATAGGGAATATCGCTGGCCTCCAGCACTTCCTGAATCACCACCCGGTCGCTGACCGCAGAGACATCCACCTTCGGCCCCACGATAACCGCATCAACGACTCTCTTGCCGACATACTGCTCCATAATGGTTAGCTTATCGATAAGCGTCAGGCTTGCGGCGGGGATGCTCAATTCCCGGCCCAGATTGCCGATGTAGACCATCGGCGCCTGCGTACGGCGCAGCGCCTGTGCGAGATCCTCCAGCAGCAGGATTGGCATCAGGCTGGTGTAAAAACTGCCCGGACCGATAATAATCAGGTCGGCATCGTTAATCGCCTGCACCGCTTCCCGGGTGGTGGGGACCTTCGGTGACAGCATCAGTTCCTGCAAGGGCGAGGTGAGCTGATCAATATTCACTTCGCCGTACACTTCATGCCCCTGATCGTCGATCGCCATCAGGTCAACTGGCAGCTCTGACATGGGGATTAAATGTGCGTCCACTTTCAGCAGATTACGAATTAAGTTGATGGCTTCCAGAGGCCGCACGCTCAGGTGGTCGAGCGCCTTTAACATCAGATTTCCGAGGTTATGGCCTGAAAGTTCACCATTACCGCCAAAACGGTATTCAAACATCGCGGAAGCGACGCTCGGTTCGGTAATCAACTGATTGAGACAGTTGCGCATATCGCCCCAGGCGATTCCCCCTTCCGAGCGGCGAATACGCCCCGTCGAACCGCCGTTATCGGTGGTGGTCACGATACCGGTGAGGCGTGAACCCAGGGAGGAGAGGGAAGAGAGAACGCGTCCTAATCCATGCCCTCCGCCGAGAGCGACGACACGATCCAGGTCAGCCAGCGTACGATTGCGCATAAAAGTTCCTGAAGTCAGATTTACCGCGCTACAGTAGCGCAAACAGGGGCTTTTCAGCAATTCGCTAACGGCAAGTTGAGAAAATAAATTCTGCCGCACTACTCCTTTAGGGGGGCGAATGCCTGACAGCGAAATGATATACATCAATGCAAAAGTGCTATTTTTGCTTATTCTGTAACGAAATGGCACGATCATGGCGCTATATATATGATTATACATCGTTAAGTGTAAATAGCATTATGTTCGTTTACACGCTAGTATCGCCATAACCACAGTTAACACTCTAGCCTCTGCACCTGGGTCAAATGATACGGTGCTTTGGCCGTGACAACGCAAACGCATTGCCACCAGGGCGCAGGAAGAAATGACTTCGCCTCCCGTATTTGGAAAGGTGTACATGGCCACACAACTGACCGATGCTTTCGCGCGCAAGTTTTACTATTTGCGTCTGTCGATTACCGATGTGTGTAACTTTCGTTGCACATACTGTCTGCCGGATGGCTACAAGCCCGGCGGCGTCACCAATAAAGGTTTTCTCTCCGTCGATGAAATTCGTCGGGTGACTCGCGCCTTTGCTAACCTGGGCACCGAAAAAGTGCGCCTGACCGGTGGCGAACCTTCTCTGCGTCGTGATTTTACCGACATCATTGCCGCCGTGCGTGAAAACGAGGCGATTCGTCAACTGGCGGTGACCACCAACGGCTACCGTCTGGCGCGTGATGCCGCCCACTGGCGCGATGCGGGTTTGACCGGCATTAACGTCAGCGTTGATAGCCTTGATGCGCGTCAGTTCCACGCGATTACCGGGCAGGATAAATTCCAGCAGGTGATGGCGGGCATCGACGCCGCGTTTGATGCCGGTTTTGCAAAAGTTAAAGTCAACACCGTGCTGATGCGCGATGTGAATCATCATCAGCTCGATACTTTTCTTGGCTGGATCCAGACGCGCCCCATTCAACTGCGTTTCATCGAACTGATGGAGACGGGTGAGGGCAGCGAACTGTTCCGTAAACACCACATCTCCGGTCAGGTGTTGCGTGACGAACTGTTGCGTCGCGGCTGGATCCACCAGCTACGCCAGCGCAGTGACGGCCCGGCGCAGGTGTTCTGTCACCCCGATTATGAGGGTGAAATCGGCCTCATCATGCCGTACGAAAAAGATTTCTGTGCCACCTGCAACCGTCTGCGCGTCTCCTCCGTGGGTAAACTTCATCTCTGCCTGTTCGGCGAGGGTGGCGTCAGCCTGCGTGATTTGCTGGAAGACGATGGGCAACAAGACGCGCTCGAAGCGCGTATCTCGCTTGCGTTGCGTGAGAAAAAGCAGACCCATTTCCTGCACCAGAACAACACCGGTATTACCCAGAACCTCTCATACATCGGCGGTTAACGCCGCTTGAACAAGGAGTATTCCATGAGTCAGGTAAGCGCTGAATTTATCCCGACCCGCATTGCTATTCTGACGGTATCGAATCGCCGTGGCGAAGAGGACGATACCTCTGGTCATTTTCTGCGGGATTCCGCGCAGGAAGCGGGACATCAGGTTATCGATAAAGCAATTGTCAAAGAGAACCGTTACGCCATTCGCGCGCAGGTGTCAGCATGGATTGCCAGTGATGAGGTGCAGGTGGTGTTGATCACCGGCGGCACGGGCCTGACTGAAGGCGACCAGGCACCGGAAGCGCTGCTGCCGCTGTTTGATCGCGAAGTGGAAGGCTTTGGTGAAGTGTTTCGTATGCTGTCATTTGAAGAGATCGGCACGGCCACGCTGCAGTCGCGCGCAGTGGCGGGCGTGGCCAACAAAACGCTAATTTTTGCGATGCCGGGTTCCACCAAAGCCTGCCGCACGGCGTGGGACAATATCATCGCGCCGCAGCTTGATGCCCGTACGCGTCCTTGTAATTTTCACCCACATCTGAAGAAATAATAAGTATGTCGCAACTGACTCACATAAACGCCGCCGGTGAAGCGCACATGGTGGATGTCTCCACAAAAGCGGAGACCGTGCGCGAAGCGCGCGCCGAAGCCTTTGTCACCATGCGCAGCGAAACACTGGCCATGATTATCGACGGCAGCCACCATAAGGGCGATGTGTTCGCCACCGCGCGTATCGCCGGGATTCAGGCAGCAAAGCGCACCTGGGAGCTCATCCCGCTGTGCCATCCGTTGCTGTTGAGCAAAGTGGAAGTCCAGCTCCAGGCACAGCCGGAACACAACCGTGTCCGTGTTGAATCGTTGTGTCGTCTTACCGGCAAAACCGGGGTGGAAATGGAAGCGCTGACGGCGGCGTCCGTCGCCGCGTTGACCATTTACGACATGTGCAAAGCGGTGCAAAAAGACATGGTGATTGGCCCGGTGCGCCTGCTGGCGAAAAGCGGCGGCAAGTCTGGCGATTTTAAGGCGGATTCGAATGATTAAGGTTTTGTTCTTTGCTCAGGTTCGCGAACTGGTTGGTACGGATACGCTGGACGTCGCGGCAGATTTCCCGACAGTGGAAGCGCTGCGTCAGCATCTGGCGACTAACAGCAACCGTTGGGCGCTGGCGCTGGAAGACGGCAAGCTGCTGGCGGCGGTAAACCAGACGCTGGTGAGCTTTGATCATCCGCTGACGGCGGGTGATGAAGTGGCTTTCTTTCCCCCGGTGACGGGAGGCTGAGATGGCTGAAACGAAAATTGTGGTCGGGCCTGCGCCGTTCAGCGTGGGGGACGAGTATCCCTGGCTGGCGGCACGCGACGAAGACGGTGCGGTGGTGACCTTTACTGGTAAAGTGCGCAACCATAATCTCGGCGACAGCGTGAAGGCGCTGACGCTGGAGCACTATCCGGGGATGACGGAAAAAGCGCTGGCGGAGATTGTCGATGAGGCGCGGGCGCGCTGGCCGCTGGGACGCATCACGGTGATTCACCGGATTGGCGAACTGTGGCCGGGCGATGAAATCGTCTTTGTTGGCGTCACCAGTTCGCACCGCAGCAGTGCATTTGAGGCCGGTCAGTTCATCATGGACTATCTAAAGACGCGTGCGCCGTTCTGGAAGCGTGAAGCCACGCCGGAAGGCGAGCGCTGGGTGGAAGCCCGTGACAGCGATCGGCAGGCGGCTAAACGCTGGTAGCACGAAATTGTGATACGCTTATCCAGAGTGGTCACTTTCAATCAGGAGATTATCATGGACCGATTTCCACGATCCGAATCAATCGTGCAGGCGCGTTCCGGCCTGCAAACCTATATGGCGCAGGTATACGGCTGGATGACGGTCGGGTTGCTGCTTACCGCGTTTATTGCGTGGTATGCGGCGAATACGCCAGCCGTCATGATGTTCGTTTTTTCCAGCAAAATTACGTTCTTCGGTTTAATCATCGCCCAACTGGCGCTGGTCTTTGTGCTGTCTGGGTTGGTGCATAAACTCAGTGCAGGTATGGCGACGACGCTGTTTATGCTCTATTCGGCGCTAACCGGGCTCACACTTTCCAGTATTTTTATCGTCTACACCTACTCCTCCATCGCCAGCACCTTCGTGGTGACCGGCGGGATGTTTGGAGTGATGAGCCTGTGGGGATACACTACGAAGCGCGATCTGAGCGGCTGGGGCAACATGCTGTTTATGGCGCTGATTGGCATCATCCTGGCCTCACTGGTGAACTTCTGGCTGAAAAGCGAGGCGCTGATGTGGGCGGTGACCTATATTGGTGTGGTGGTGTTTGTTGGGCTGACCGCCTATGACACCCAGAAGCTGAAGAACATTGGCGAGCAAATCGATGTGCGCGACAGTTCTAACCTGCGTAAATATTCGATTCTCGGTGCGCTGACGCTGTATCTGGACTTTATCAACCTGTTCCTGATGCTGCTGCGTATTTTAGGCAATCGCCGTTGAGTTCGTTGTGCCGGATGGCGGCTACGCCTTATCCGGCCTACGAAATGATGCCGAGGGCGGTGACGAGGTATTACTTCGCCATCGCCTTCTCGTTCTTCGCCCGCAGCTTCTTCGCCCGACTCTCCAGCACCAGATAGCAGATCAGCGCCAGCAATAAGGGAATAAAGTAATACAGCACGCGGTAGGCGAGCAGGGCGGCAATAATCGCACCTTGCGACGTGTCTTCCCCCGCCAGCAGCGCGATAAACACCGCTTCCAGAACGCCAATTCCCGCCGGAATGTGGACAATCACTCCCGCGATACTGCTGACCAGCAGCACGCCCAGCACGAAGAAATAATTCACCTCCTGGCCCAGTAGCAACCAGATAATCGCCCCCATCACCATCCAGTTGGCGCTGGAGATGGCCATCTGGGCCAGCGCAAATTTCCACGACGGTAGCACCAGTTTCTGCCCTTTGATCGTCATATGACGGTGTTTTGCGAAAGCGCAGAACCACAGATAAATAGCGATGATTAACAGCAGCACCACGCCGAGAATACGCAGCGTGCCCTCGTCGATATACCAGTGGGCAGGCAGTTGCACCACGCCAAAGGTGAAGATGATCCCGCCAAGCAAAATATAGCCCAGCCAGTTGGTGGTGATGCTAAGAGAGAAGATACGGGTGATGGTGCCACCCGGCAGGCCGAGGCGGGAATAAAGCCGGTAGCGCATACCGATGCCGCCGACCCAGGTACTGAGCGTCAGGTTAAAGGCATAGCAAATAAACGACACCAGCATCACTTGCCGCTTTGCCAGCTTGTGACCGCAATAGGCGCGGCCCAACAGGTCATAGCAGCCATAGAGCAGATAGCTGAGGATCACCAGCCCGACGGCGCTCAGCAACGCAACCCGGTTGTAGTCACGGATCACCGTCCAGACGTCTTCCCAGTTCACCTTTTTGGCGTAGACCACCAGCAGCACAATCACGGCGATAAAAAACAGCCAGGTGAGGATCTTTTTTGCCAGCCGCCAGCGCGGATGTGATTTTGCCATCAGGGTTTGGCTCCTGTGTTCTGTACTTCTACCCGATCCTGCGTTTCCATCTCGGGCTGGGCTGGTGGATCAACCTGCGCGAGATGGGGAGTATGCGCCGGAAGCCAGCCGACCAGCGCCGGGAAGTGACGTAAGAAGTGGAACGCCAGCACGCTTTTGGTCAGGTTCCACCAGGTGCGTCTCGGCAGCATCGACTCATCGACCTGCTTACAGTCTTCGGCAATGATCGCGTTAAGGTTGTCGCGCAGCGTCTGGTTGAACTGGCGATCGTGCACGATCAGGTTGGCTTCCAGATTAAGCGACAGGCTGAGCGGGTCGAGATTGCTGGAGCCGACCGTCGCCCAGTGGTCATCCATCAGCGCCACTTTGCCATGCAGTGGCTTGCGGCGATATTCGTAAACCTGGACATCGCCTTTCACCAGATAGTTGTACAGCAGACGGGCTCCGACCTTCACAATTGGCATATCCGGCTCCCCCTGCACGATCAGTTTGACGCGCACGCCGCGGCGGGCGGCTTTGCGCATGGCGTGCAGTAACCGGTAACCGGGAAAGAAGTAGGCATTGGCGATAATCACTTCCCGCCTTGCCTGGGTGAGCATTTTCAGGTAGTGACGTTCGATATCGTCGCGGTGCTCGTCGTTGTCGCGCCAGACGAACAGCGCCTGCGCCTCGCCGGGCTGGCGGTTCTCTTCAGCACGGTGATGACGGCGCCACCAGCGGCGTACTGCACTCTGCCCGGGAAGGTTTTCCACTTCAAACTGCAGTATATCGGCGACGACAGGTCCTTCCACGCGCACCGCGTAGTCCTGCTTGGCTTCCGGGCCATAGTCGGACATATGTTCATCGGAATAGTTGATCCCGCCGATAAACGCCACCCGGTCGTCTATCACCACAATCTTGCGATGCATACGGCGAAAGACGTTGGTGCGCATACCAAAGATCCGGGGACGCGGATCGTAATAACGAAACACCACGCCTGCCGAGGTCAGTTCGCCAACGAATGCATCGCTCAGGTCCGGTGAGCCGTAGCCGTCCAGCAGTACTTCCGCCTTCACGCCGCGTTTTGCTGCGGCCAGCAGAGCCGCATGAAGCTGTTTTCCTACCTCATCTTCAAACCAGATGAAAGTTTCGAGAATAATTCTTTGCTGCGCATCGGCTATTGCCGCAAACACAGCGGGATAATACTGGTCGCCGTTTTCCAGTAACTGGATCTGATTACCTTCACGCCAGCCACATTTCATAGATGGATCTCCGCGCTAAGGGGGGCATGGTCAGAGAGATGCCGCCAGTTGCGCAGCGGTAGCGCTGTCGGCGAACTGGCATTGGCATTTTTCACGTAAATACGATCAAGGCGCAGCAGCGGCAGGCTGACAGGAAAGGTCCGTGCCGGGCGGCCGCGGGCGCGGGTGAAAATTTCCTCCAGGCCCGCGGCTTTTAAGGAATGGTTTGCCTTTTGCCGCCAGTCGTTGAAATCACCGGCCACCACCACCGGTTCACCGTCGGGCAGGGCGTTGACCCAGTCTGTCAGCAGGGTAAGTTGCGCCTGCCGGTGAGCTTCACGTAGGCCGAGGTGAACACTCATCACATGAATCGGTTTCCCGAGTTGCGGCGGAACAATACGGCAATAGAGCACGCCGCGCTTTTCACTGCTGCCGACCGAAACATCACGATTTTCATAATGTTCAATGGGATAGCGTGACAGCACCGCGTTGCCATGATGCCCTTGCGGGTAGACGGCATTACGCCCGTAAGCGTAGTCACTCCACATCGTGTCGGCGAGAAATTCGTAGTGCGTGGTATCCGGCCAGTTTTCGACGTGCAGTGGATGCACTTCGTGCGCGCCCATCACCTCCTGCAGGCAGACAATGTCGGCGCCAACCGTACGAACGGCATCACGCAGTTCCGGTAAAATGAAGCGCTTGTTAAAGGCGGTAAAGCCTTTATGCGTATTGATGGTGAGCACGGTGAATGAAAAATTTCGTGTCGATTGAGTCATTTTTCTCCTGTTGGCGTCACTCTTCTGATTGAAATAGTGTAGTCGTCGTCACAAAAAGGTGCGGTGTTACGGAATTTTCCGTAAAGTGCGGTACTCTGAGTCATTAGAGAAAAATCCTTCAGGAGAAAAGCCATGAGGTGGCAACAACGAGTTCGTGTCGCAACGGGGTTAAGTTGCTGGCAGATTATGTTGCATTTACTGGTCGTGGCGTTGTTGGTCTTAGGCTGGATGAGTGGCACGCTGGTGCACGTCGGCCTGGGATTATGTGTAGTTTATGGCGTGACCGTATTACTGATGCTGGCGTTACAGCGTCATCACGAGCAGCGCTGGCGTGAAGTCGCCGACGTGCTGGAAGAACTCACCACCACCTGGTATTTCGGCGCGGCGCTGATTGTGCTGTGGCTGCTGTCCCGGGTTTTACAAAACAACGTCCTGCTGGCGTTAGCGGGACTGGCAATCCTGGCCGGACCCGCTGTGGTTTCGCTGCTGGCGAAAGACAAAAAGTTACATGATTTTGCGTCTAAACATCGCATACGCCGCTGATCCCGTCGTGGCCGCTATCACCAGTAGCGGCCACAAGCTTCCCCAGACAATCTGCAAACTCGCATCTTTCAAATAGATCTGTTTGGTGATATCCGTGAAATGACGGATCGGGTTTATCCATGTCAGATTCTGTAACCAGACCGGCATGTTCTCGACCGGAGAGACGTAGCCCGACAGTAAAATCGCCGGCATCATAAAGACGAATACGCCGATAAACGCCTGCTGCTGCGTGGAGCAGAGTGAGGAGATCAACAGGCCAAATCCCACCAGCGACAGCCCGTAAATCACCATCGTGAAGTAAAACAGCGCCAGCGACCCGGCAAACGGGATCTGATACGCCCAGATACCGATTGCCAGCACGATAGAGGCCTGGCCGGTGGCGACAATCAGTGCAGGAACCGCTTTACCGATAAATATTTGCCAGGTGGTGAGCGGGGAGACCAACAGCTGATCCAGCGTGCCCTGTTCGCGCTCGCGCGCGACGGACAGCGAGGTGACGATCATCACGCCAATGGTGGTGATCATCGCGATCAGTGACGGCACCACAAACCATTTGTAGTCGAGGTTAGGGTTGTACCAGTTGCGCACCACCAGCTCGCTGTTGTTCGGCTTCGGCTTGCCCTCCATCAACTCCTGCTGATAGTTCTTCACGATTTGCTGGAGATAGTTGGCGGCGATCTGCGCGCTGTTCGAGTTACGACCATCAAGTATTAACTGCATGGGCGCAGACTGAAAGGTATCCAGATTGCGCGAGAAATCCGCCGGAAAGCGCACCAGCAGCAGCGCTTTTTGCGTATCGATTGTGGGCTGAATTTCCTGCGGGCTTTTCAGTAGCAGGATGTGGGTAAAGGCTTTAGCACGGGCAAAGCGCTGGGTCAGCTCCACCGAATGCTTGCCGTTGTCTTCGTTATAGATGGCGATGGTGGCGTTAGTCACTTCCAGCGTTGCGGCAAAGGGAAACAAAAGCACCTGAATCAGTACCGGCAAAATTAAAATCGCGCGGGTCTGCGGCTCGCGTAGCAGCGACTGCAATTCTTTGCGGATTAACGTCCATAAACGATGAAACATGCGCGTCTCCCTAATCCAGCCGACGTTTGGTTTTCAGCCACGTCAGGCCAATAAACATCACCGCTGAGGCGATCAAAAACAGCACGTTGACCACCAGCACCACCGGAATATTACCGGCGAGAAACAGGCTTTGCAGGGTGCTGACGAAGTAGCGCGCCGGAATAATATAGGTCACCGCGCGGATCACCGCAGGCATACTGTCTATTTGAAAAATAAAGCCAGACAGCATAATCGACGGCAAAAAGGCGGCGTTAAGCGCCACCTGGGCGGCATTAAACTGGTTGCGGGTGATGGTGGAGATCAGAAGTCCCATCCCCAGCGTGCTGAGCAAAAACAGGCTGGTGATGAAAAACAGCAGCAGAAGCGATCCGCGATACGGGACGCCGAGAATAAACACCGACACCAGCATACACAGCAGCATCGCCAGCATGCCGAGGAAGTAGTAGGGGATGAGCTTGCACAGCAGCAGTTCTGCGCGCGTCACTTCCGTGGAGAGCAACGCTTCCATGGTCCCGCGTTCCCATTCGCGCGCCACCACCAGCGAGGTGAGGATCGCGCCGATCACCGTCATGATGATGGTCACTGCGCCCGGGATAATAAAATGCTGGCTGATTGCCGCAGGGTTAAACCAGTAGCGGGTTTGCACCTCAATCAGTGGTTCAAACGTTTCCCCGCGATCTTCCGCTCGCTGCATCTGCCAGATTTGCCAGATCCCTTCCACATAGCCCTGCACGAAGTTGGCGGTATTGGGTTCACTGCCGTCGGTGATTACCTGAATGGGTGCGGTGTCGTTGGCGCGCGCCATCTGCTGGGCGAAATCGACCGGAATGACCACCAGACCGCGAATACGTCCTGCCTGCATCTTTTCAATCAGCGCCTGGCGGTTATCGCTGATGGTGGCGTCGATGTACGGTGAGCCGGTCATCGCATGGGTAAAGTCCAGCGCCTCTTCGCTTTGCTGCTCAAGCAGGATCCCCACCCGCAACTTGCTGGAGTCAAGGTTAATGCCGTAGCCAAAAATAAACAGCAGCAGCAGTGGGATCACCACGGCGATCAGCCAGCTACTGGGATCGCGGACAATCTGCCGCGTCTCTTTGACGCACAGCGCCCGTACGCGACGCCAGGAGAGAAGGCGGTTACGCATTGGCATGCTCCTTATCCCAGTCGTTAATTAACCGGATAAAAGCCTGCTCCATGGTCGGGTCCGGCGTGTCGTCATCGGCGGCCTGCGCTTTCAGATCGTCCGGCGTACCGCTGGCAATCAGTTTCCCGCGATAGACCAGTCCGATGCGGTCGCAGTATTCCGCTTCGTCCATAAAGTGGGTCGTCACCATCACCGTCACGCCTTTTTCCACCATGCTGTTGATATGCAGCCAGAACTCTCGGCGGGTGAGGGGATCGACACCAGAAGTGGGCTCGTCAAGAAACAGAATGTCCGGTTCATGCATCAGCGAACAGGCCAGCGCCAGACGCTGCTTAAAGCCCAGCGGCAGTTCGTCGGTGGCATGCGAAGCGATGCTCTTCAGACCAAACGCCTCGCTCATGCGGGCGATTTTTTCGTTCTGCGCGCGTCCCCGCAGACCATAAACGCCGGAGAAAAAGCGCAGGTTTTGCTCCACCGTCAGGTTGCCGTAGAGCGAGAACTTTTGCGCCATATAGCCAAGATGCTGGCGAGCTTTGCCGGAGCTGACCTTCAGATCCATGTCCAACACCAACGCTTTCCCGGACGTGGGCACCAGCAGGCCGCACATCATTTTAAAGGTTGTCGATTTTCCCGCGCCGTTGGGGCCCAGCAGGCCAAAAATTTCTCCGCGCTGGACGGCAAAATCAACGTGGTCAGTGGCGGCAAAATCGCCGAATTTCTTGGTCAGCGCTTTCGCTTCAATCACCGTTTCGCCTGGCGTTCCCTCTACGGTATGCAAAATGGCGCCCAGCGGCGATTCAGAGGTCGCGGCACCGCCCAGCAGATCGATAAACGCATCTTCGAAGCGTGGCGCAGTCTCGCTGATGTCGAGTTCCGGCATGCCGTTGCCATGGCGAATGTCGTCCGCTGTGGCCTCTTTTTTCAGGATCAGACGCACCGATTTCCCCTGAATCATGCCGTCGCTAACCTGCGGCAGTTTTAACGCCCGCTGGAGCAGTTTCCGGTTGTTTTCCTGCGGGCTGTGCATCAAAAAACTGCGTCCCGCCATGGTTTGCGTCAGTTGGGTCGGTTCCCCCTGATACAGCAGTTCGCCTTCGTTCATCAGCAGCACGTCCCGACACTGTTCGGCTTCATCCAGATAGGAGGTGCTCCACAGGATCAGCATCCCGTCGCCCGCCAGTTCGTGCACCATCTGCCACAGTTCGCGACGTGAGATGGGGTCGACGCCGACGCCAGGTTCATCCAGCAGCAGCACTTTGGGTTCGCCGACCAGCGTACAGGCCAGCCCCAGCTTTTGTTTCATCCCGCCGGACAGTTTTCCCGCCAGACGTCCGGTAAACGGGCCGAGCGAGGTAAATTCCAGCAGGCGGGCAAAGGTTTTTTCCCGCACCTCGCCCGTCACGCTGCGTAAATCCGCATACAGATTGAGGTTCTCCATTACGGTGAGATCCTCATACAGACCGAATTTCTGCGGCATGTAACCGAGCACAGCATGCAGTGCGCTGTCGTTTTTGATTGGATCAAAGCCAATCACCGTTGCGCTACCGCCATCCGGCTTCAGCAAGCCCGCCAGCATTCGCATCAGCGTGGTTTTCCCGGCGCCATCCGGCCCCACCAGACCGGTTACATACCCGGCGTGAATCGTACAGTCGAGTGGGGCGACCGCCGGCTTTTCCAGTCCGGCAAAACGCTTAGTCAGCCCGCTCAGCGTGATGACGGCATCATTCATGTCCAGCCTCGTTGCCGAACTTCACCGTCACCGGCATGCCCTGGCGCAGCGCGTCGTCGGCATCGGTGACCACAATGCGCAGACGGTAAACCAGATCGGTACGCAGGTCCGGTGTCTCTACCGTTTTCGGAGTAAATTCTGCCGTCGGAGAGACAAAACCGATTTTACCGTGATAAGGCTTGTCGGGACGTCCATCGGTATACAACAGGATTTCGCGTCCCGGCTGTGCCTGAGAAAGATGACGTTCGTCGACGTAGGCGCGCACCCAGACTGGTCGGGTGAGAGAGAGCGTCAGCACGGTGCCTCCTGCGCTGAGCATGCTGCCAGGCTCGACCGCACGAGTTAGCAGCGTGCCGTTCGAGGGGGCGACAAGCGTGGTGTCATGGAGATCGAGTTCCGCCTGTGCCAACTGCGCTTGTGCCTGTTCAAGGCTGGCTTTCGCCTGGGCGATATCCTGTTCGCGATTACCGGAACGGTACTGACTCAGTTTGTCCTGCGCGGATTTCAACGTGGCCAGCGCCTGGTCGCGGGAAGAACGGGCGTTTTCCAGATCGTTAGCGGAAATAGTGCGGCTTTTCCACAATCCCTGCTGTCGGTTGTAGAAATTCTGTGCGTAATCATAGGCAGCCTGGGCCTGTTTCACCGCTGCCGCCGCCTGCGCAATCTCTTCCTGACGATAGCCCGCCAGCATCAAATCGTACTGGGCCTGGGCGACGGAAACGCCTGCTTTTGCCTGCATCAGGGCGTTCTCATAGGGAGCATGATCCAGTTCACCCAGCACCTGTCCCGTTTTAATGGTATCCCCTTCATCCACCGCCAGCGACGCGAGTCGGCCTCCGACGCGAAAGCTGAGGTTAACGGTACGGATGTCCACGTTGCCGTAGAGCGTCAGTCCGTTATCCTGTCGGCTTTGATACCACCATGTACCACCCGCAATCACGGCGAGCAGTGCCGCAATCACCAGCCCGATAACGACAGGTTTTTTCATCACTCCAGACTCCTTTGCGATAACCCTTGCAGAATAAGATCGATATGACAGGTCACGGTCTGCGTAATCAGTGCAGTTTTTTCTTCATCAAACTGCGACCAGCCGGTACGTAACAAAATGGTTTCTTTACCAAGACGGAATGCCAGCACTTCGCCGAGCAGCGCGTGGGTATGCAGAATCATGCGCGTATCGCTGGCGTCGCAGCCGGTATACGCGGCGATAAGACGAGTGAGATGACTGTGCAGAGGCTCAATAACCTGCTCGTGCACCCGTTGATAAGCTGCGGTAGGGGAGAGCTGTTCACGCGAGATAAATTTGCTCAGATTGACGGTGTCCTCCTGGGTCAACAGCATGATCATGTTTTTGCAGGCACGCAGAATCAGTTCGCGCATGGCCGCACGGTCGGGATGAGGCTCGGCGAATAAGCGTTCGGCTTCTTCCGCGTGTGGCCGAAACTGCCCGCCAATAAAATCGGCAATCCACTGGGCGCAGGCGAGGTATAAATCCTCTTTTGAGCCAAAATAGTAGGTAATGGCGGCAATATTTTGTCCGGCCTGCGCGGCAATGTCGCGGGTGGTGGCATGCAGGCCATACTCGCCAAACTGTGCCAGTGCGGCGGCAATCAGCTGGCTTTTGGCCTGTTCACCTTTCGTGGTCATGGTGGGTGTATTCATCACGCGATCTAATTCTTAATCAATCGATTGATTAAGATTATGACTGAATATTCTCCTTGTCCAGTCTGGCCGTTTATTTTGTCTTTTCCAGTGACCGGGATAATTTATGCGGTGTGTCACAAAAACTGCTACACTCCGCCCCTTCATGACATTGTGGTTTTTGTCATTCCCAAATTGTATGCATCTCCCTGAAAACGACACCGGGAACGGTCGGGGCGGTTCGGAGTAGTTATGTCTTTTGATTCCCTGGGTTTAAATCCTGATATTCTGCGCGCCATTGCCGAGCAGGGTTACCGTGAACCTACCCCTATTCAGCAACAGGCGATCCCTGCCGTGCTGGAAGGTCGCGACCTGATGGCGAGTGCGCAGACCGGTACCGGTAAAACGGCGGGCTTTACGCTGCCGCTGTTACAGCACCTTATTACCAAACAGCCGCATGGCAAAGGGCGTCGTCCGGTGCGTGCGCTGATCCTGACGCCGACGCGTGAGCTGGCGGCGCAGATTGGTGAAAACGTCCGTGATTACAGCAAGTATCTGAACATTCGCTCGCTGGTGGTTTTTGGCGGCGTGAGTATTAACCCGCAGATGATGAAACTGCGCGGTGGCGTCGATGTGTTGGTGGCAACGCCGGGCCGCTTGCTGGACCTGGAACACCAGAACGCGGTGAAGCTTGACCAGATTGAGATTCTGGTGCTGGATGAAGCGGACCGTATGCTGGATATGGGCTTTATTCACGATATTCGCCGCGTGTTAGCGAAACTGCCGGCGAAGCGTCAGAACCTGCTGTTTTCCGCGACGTTCTCTGATGAGATCAAAGCGCTGGCCGAAAAGCTTTTGCATAACCCGCTGGAAATTGAAGTGGCGCGTCGCAACACGGCGTCTGAGCAGGTGACGCAGCACGTCCATTTTGTCGATAAGAAACGCAAGCGCGAACTGTTGTCGCAGATGATCGGTCAGGGCAACTGGCAGCAGGTACTGGTCTTTACCCGCACCAAACACGGCGCCAATCACCTGGCGGAACAGCTCAACAAAGATGGTATCCGCAGCGCAGCGATCCACGGTAACAAGAGCCAGGGGGCGCGCACCCGTGCGCTGGCGGATTTTAAATCAGGCGATATCCGCGTGCTGGTGGCGACTGACATTGCGGCGCGTGGTCTGGACATCGAAGAACTGCCGCACGTGGTGAACTACGAGCTGCCGAACGTTCCGGAAGATTATGTGCATCGTATCGGTCGTACCGGTCGTGCTGCGGCGACGGGGGAAGCGCTGTCGCTGGTTTGTGTTGATGAACACAAACTGCTGCGTGACATTGAAAAACTGCTGAAAAAAGAGATCCCACGTATTACCACGCCGGGCTATGAGCCAGATCCCTCGATCAAAGCTGAGCCGATCCAGAATGGTCGTCAGCAGCGTAGCGGTGGTGGCGGTCGGGGCCGTGGTCAGGGACAAGGGCAGGGCGCGGGTCGCGCTCAGCAGCCGCGTCGTCAGGACGGTGGCGCGTCGAAGGGTAAACCGCGTGGCGCAGAAGGCAAACCGGCGGGTGAAAAGCCACGTCCACCGCGTCGCCCGCGCAGAATTACACCCGTGCAGTAAGGGGGTCAGGAAGGTCTGATACTCTGAGAAATGTTACGTTCACTTTGTATTCAGTGATTCTCTGAAACCGCAGTACACGTGAACGTGCAAGGGCGGCTCACCGCCGCCTCCCTTGCAACCCTGGCTCCCGGCAAGGAAAATCGCCACTTCGTGGTTCATTCGTCTTATGCCGTCTGCCTGTCGGGTCGGGGTCGAGCCTGCATCCATGCAGGCCGTCCCCTCCGCCCGCTTCCCTGCGGGCGGCCCCGGTCAGCCGCCAACGCCTCATCGATTTTCATGCCGGACCAATGCCATCGCTTCAATTCTCTGCCTTTCAGCTAAATTCACTTCGCTGTAAAAAAAAGCAAACCGTGGAGATGGTCAGGTATGGATAGGTCCGGCTGAAAATTGCCGACGCGTTTCCGTAAGGCCGGGAGAACCCGCAGGGATGCGGGTTCAGGGCGCGCGAAGCAGGGATGCTGAGTCGTGCCCGGCCCGGTAGCCTGAAGGAATAAGCGGAGGGTATCGCGAAGCGACAATTTTCCAGCCGGGAGCCAGGATTGTTAAGGAGGCGGCGACGAGCCTCCTTAACCCGTTCACAGGTACTGGTGTACCAGATTGGCTGCGAACATGAGGTGAACGGTACTCGTCCCACAGGGGCATATGCTTCTCAAAGCGTATACGCCCCCTCACTCCCCCGCATTCTGCGATTTCAACACAATAGAACAGGTATACCGTCCCGCCGGGTGAATTGAAATCGTGGTCTCGAACACTTTCCCGTCACGATCCCGATAGCGCCGTACGATGCGCATCCCCGGAGAGTCGGGCTCGACATTCAGTATCTTGGCGATTTTCTTCGGTACGCCAACGGCGGTGATCGTCTGATGCACTTCGTGACTCTTAATTCCGTAGTGCGTTTCGATCAGATCGCTAATCAGCGAGTGCGGATCGTCGCGGATGAACGCGCGTAGCCTGGAATAATCGGTGCTGGCGTAACTGTCCGTCCAGCAAATAGGCGCATCCGGGTTTTGCGCATCCTCACGAATACTGGCGATATGTAGCCAGCGTGAACCGGGCGGGCAATCTATCAATTGGGAAAGCTCAATATCCGCTACAATCTCATCGATCTTCTTAATCACCCGCAGGTTGTTTTTCGCCAACAGCAGCAGATCTTCCAGATGTGACAACGGATGGTTAACCCCGCTCGCCTGCGGTTCGCATACGCGCGTGCCAGCGCCTTTACGTCGCGAAATCAACCCCTGTTCCGTTAATTCCCTCAGCGCTTCGCGCATGGTGTGACGACTCACTTGCCAGGTTTCGCACAGTTCCATTTCTGTCGGAAACAGTGAACCGGGCGGGTAAGTTCCCGTTGAGATTTGATGAGCCAGTTCACGGGCTATCCGTTTGTACAGAGATTCTTTCATCGCAGTTTCGTCAAAAAATTAATGATCACAGTCACAGAAATGACTACGGGCTATTCCCTGGATTCGTCATGATTATTATAAATGTCCGTACATTTTAAATGTACGGACATTTATATATGTTCGGACATTTTTGTTGGCCCGGTTGCGTCGTAAACCGGGTCAGACGCTCATCTTATCATTATCAGATTGAACCGGGGGATTTATGGCTTCGAATGTAATGGATTCTGTTTTATTTAGAGATTCTTTTGGTACACCCGCAATGCGCGCCGTGTTTGATGACTACGAACTTATTCGCAAGTATGTCGAAGTGGAGGTGGCGCTCGCCAAAGCGCAGGCGCGTTGCGGAGTGATCCCGGAAGCGGCAGCCAAAGAGATCGCTGAGAAGTGCAATGCCGATACGCTGGATTTCGATTTGTTACGTCATGAGACGGAAATCGTCGGTTATCCGATCCTGCCGCTTGTGCACCAGATTTCAAAGCAAGCCGGAGAGTCTGGCGGCTATGTGCACTGGGGGGCGACGACGCAGGATATTATGGACACGGCGGTGGTACTGCAAATCCGTGATGCCTTTGAACTGATCGAGGCGGACATGAACCGGTTACGTGCAACGCTGGCTGACCTGGCGCTGCGCTATCGGGATACGCCAATGGCCGGTCGCACCCATTTACAGCAGGCGCTACCGGTGACGTTTGGTTATAAAGCCGCTATCTGGCTGGACATGTTTGAACGCCACGCCGAACGTTTGCAACAGGCGCGTCCGCGCGTGCTGGTCGGTGAATTTGCCGGGGCCGCCGGAACGCTGGCATCGCTGGGCGACAAAGGATTGCCGGTACAAAAAGCGCTGATGGAAGAGTTAGGTCTTAACGTCCCGACCTCCACCTGGCACGTAGCGCGCGACGGCTTCGCAGAGGCGGTGAACCTGCTGGCGGTCATCACCGGTTCGCTAGGGAAGATTGCTTATGACGTGATGCTGATGGCATCGAACGAGTTTGGCGAACTGTATGAACCGTTCGTTAAAGGCCGTGGTGCCAGCAGCACTATGCCGCAAAAACGCAATCCTATCTCCAGCGAACTCATGCTGGCCTGTGCAAAAGGCGTTCGTCAACAGGCCGGGCTGATGTTGGATGCGATGGTTCAGGATCTGGAACGCGCCACCGGACCGTGGCACGCGGAGTGGATTGCGATCCCGGAAAGTTTCGTCCTGAGCGCAGGGGCGCTGCATCAGGCCAACTTTATGCTGGCAGGACTGGAGGTCGATGAAGCGGCAATGTTGCGCAATCTTGGGATGACCAACGGCCTGATTGTGGCAGAAGCGGTGATGATGGGGCTGGCTCCGTACATCGGCCGCCAGGATGCTCACGATGTGGTGTATGACGCCTGTCGCATCGTTAATGAGAAGGGCGGTCACTTGGCCGACGTACTGAACGCCATGCCGACAGTGGCACAACGACTGGATCCGCAACTGATTAACCAACTGACCGATCCGGCAAATTATCTGGGAATGGCGCCGGAAATGGTCGATCAGGTGCTGGCCAAATATCAGTCACGGAAATGAACATGATTGTGCTAACGCAATAAGGATAGCGCTATGTCTACGAATTTTGTCATGGGCAAGAAATTTCTCTCATTTCTGATCCCGCTGGTAATCGGTGCCGTCATTTGGTTTATTCCCGTTCCTGAAGGGTTAACCCCGGCGGCCTGGCATATGTTTGCGATTTTTGCCGCCACCATTGCGGCAATCCTGACCCAGCCGCTCCCTTCGGGGGCGGTTATGCTGATTGCGCTTTGCGTGGTGATCTTCAGCAAAACGTTGACTGAGGCGAAGGCACTGTCAGGCTTTGCCTCTGGCACGGTATGGCTGATTTTCTGCGCCTACGTGCTCTCGCTGGGGTTTGTGACCTCCGGACTGGGAAAACGTATTGCCTATAAAATGCTGTCGCTGTTTGGCGGAAGCAGTCTGGGAATTGCCTATTCGCTCGGTGTTTCTGACCTGATTATGGCCCCGGCGATGCCGTCGGTGACGGCGCGGTCTGGCGGGATTATTTTCCCGATCGCTCGCTCAATCAACGACGTACTCGGTTCGGCTCCTGGCGCGACTGGCAAGCGGATTGGCGATTTCTTGACGATGGTTTGCTTTCAGTTTACGCCGATCACCGGGGCGATATTTTTAACCGGTATGGCGGCGAACCCGCTGGTGGCAAGCCTGGCAAAATCCACGCTGGGTCTGGAGATCACCTGGGGCGGCTGGTTTATTTCTGCCGTCGTTCCAGCGATGGTCTGTTTTTGCCTGATGCCGCTGCTGGTCTATAAGCTGCTGGATCCGGAACTGAAGCATACACCGGAAGCCAAAGCGATGGGTAAACAGTCGCTGGGCGAACTGGGTGTCATGAGCAGTAATGAGAAAAAAGTGGCCGTAGGGTTTGTGCTGGCGCTGGTGGGCTGGGGAACCAGTCTGATTACCGGGATCTCGGCGACATCGGTCGGGCTGGGGCTAGCCGCTTATTTGTTTGCGACCGGGGCCGTCAGTTGGAAAAGTCTCCTCAATGACCATGCGGCGTGGGACACGGTGATCTGGTTCAGCGTGATCATCAGCCTGGCGACGGGTCTGGCGGATCTGGGATTCATCAAATGGATGACGGTGAAGTTGGGTAGCGGGATTCAGGGATTCGGTGCGATGGAAGCCTTTATCGTGCTCGGTGTCTTGTACATCTACGTCCACTATCTGTTTGCCACTGCCACGGGGCACGTTGCCGCGTTGTACGCACCATTTGCCGCCACGGCGATTGCCGCCGGCGCACCGCCGATGATGGTGGCTATCTGCTTCGGTATCTTCAGTAACCTGATGTGGGGGAACACCGAGTACGGTGGAGGACCCGGCCCTATCTACTTTGCGCAAGGTTATTTCGAGCGACCACGGTTTTATCGAATCAACCTGTGTGTGGTGACCTTCAACGTCATTATCATTTTCGCGGTTGGCATGCTGTGGTGGAAGCTGCTGGGTTACTATTAAGTCACAGCGCAGTTGCCTGATGGCGCTGCGCTTATCAGGCCTGTGAGCACATTTTCAAAGCATGATATAAGAGGGGCTTTTAAAACATTACCAGAAATGTTTATTTTACTGAAAATAAGAAAGATATTATTAATCCGCATGTAAATAAAGCAGAAGTAAAAAAATATGATAGATATGATTATATCGTTAAACGCGTGAGGCAACATAAAAATGAGAGAAAACAATACAAATTTTGCTAACAAATGATAGTGTGACTGAGATTAGATCGAAAATTGAAAGGAACAAGAGTATTGACTCACTGAATAAATAAATTATTCGCTTCACATTCACATCCTGAATCTTCTATGTGAGGATTCAGGTTTTTTGTTGGAATTTGCAAGTTACATCACAATAAAATCAATAAAAATAGTCTGATATTAAACTTTGCCATTTAATGCGAGGAACTTAATTATGAGAACCTTTAATAAGCGCTCTGAAGGGTTTTTATTAGCACCAGGAGATCGAACGAGTTGTGGTGGTTATATATTAAAGAGTAAAGAATACTATATGCTTGATGGCATGGAAATAGTATATGAAATGGATGAATATATATGCGGGATGAATGGCCAAAAATATGAGATTAAAGGTGGTGTACCTAAAGGCTCATGGATTGAAAGAGGGGAAAATTTATTTCGTCGGACTAACGCAAGTTCCTGGGATAGTAGTATAGATTCGGAAGGGCGAAAAGTAGAACCTCCATCAGTATCGATAAAGCGGCTCAATGAGGAAAAATTTTTGTACCGGAGAAACCCCGATTCTCTTCGGAATTTTGAAAACGGATTTGGCTTTGAACATAACAGATTTCTCGGAAGAGCGGGGGGAACGATAAACCTTAAGAAAAAAATAATTGTTAATGATGAAAAAGAAGATGGTTTTTCACATCGAACATCTGGTTTCCCATTCCGAACCAGAATAAGTCATGAATTATATAATCATTACTTAACAATGGGGCATGATATGTCTCAATACGAGACAGAAATTATATGTTTACTAGCTGGTTCAGCGCATAGCAGAGGTACATGTTCATGCCATTGTCGATTTATTCCCCATTTAAATATTACATACAGATATGATAATTATATTTTAGCAAGTTATGAATCAGCAAACAGGTCTCAAAATTCCACGCCTCTGGCTCCCGCAACAAGAAACATTTCAGAGTCGAGACAATCAGTTGAACCGGGCTTTTGCGTAGTACCAGAATTGACGACACCCAAATCATATGAATATGAGTTAATGGTTAATCCACCATCTGGAGTAAAAGAGTTATATCATCAGTTGAATCCAGAAAAAAAGAAAAAGCCCGGTTCAATCTTAGTTGTTGCTGACCCACTATCCAGGTCATCTGAAAAAATTGCGCAAGTACAAACAGCAAGGGACAAAATTGATAAAGCACTTGAGCCGCTGACTAATGAGGAAGCTAAATTATTGTATGAAAACAGAACCTCGATAGATATTTTCTCATCTAATTTATATAGTGATGCTTTAGGACAAAGCGGAGATATCTTAGGTTACATAAAGGATGCTGGCGGGGGTTATTATGAAGAAATAAATAAAATACTAAACGAAATTCAGGAGCTTTATAAAAAAACATATCGCCAAAATTCCGGTCTCATTTCTGGAGAGGAGTTTTTCGGTCAACGAGAAAGATTATTTAAAAAGTTAGATATTCTTTTGAATCAATTTTCAAAAGAACAATTGGATTTAAAACAATACGAACAAATAAAACAAGCATTGGGTTTATCCACAAAATCCATTATGCATAAGTGGGATCAAACCGGGGTAAAAGATATTGAGGGATATGCAAGCTATATAGAAAAATCCGCAAAACTAATCAAAATAATGAGAACAACAGGCTATGTCGGTATTGGTCTTGATTTTGCGAGTTATACAACTAACGTTTATGAGGCCTGCGCAAAGGGGCGAGAGAGCGAATGTAGAAAAGCAGCGATAACTGAGTATAGTAAATTCGGGGGTAAGCAGGGAGTGGGTATTACTGCGGGAGGTATCGCTGGGCCTGCAGCAAGGAGTGTATGTCTGTGGGCGCTGGGGCTTCTCACATCAGAAGCAGGCGCGGTCGGAGCGGGACTATGCCTGGTGACAGGTATCGGTACGGGAATTGTAGCTGGAAAAATGGCAGAGAAAACAGGTGAAAGATTAGGGGGGCGTTTGGGAGGCGCTATTAATGACGCGATAAATAATAATCCAGATAAATTAACCCATTCACCCGATACGTTTAATGAAGAATCAGGTTTATTAATATATGAAAAACTTTTTGATAGAAAACTTCGATAATATACAGTTGTTATTTAGTGTGGCTTTTTTTTTCAGTTTTGTTGTATTAGTATTTGTTTCATATGTAATTAATAAAGATAGTTATGGAAAAATCGTGGAATTATATGAGGAAAAATTTGGCCATTTACCTATGACAGCGCGTATGGCAAGGGGGGCAAGTTTGATTGGTTCCCCGGCAGCATATCATGCAAAAATTGGTTTTATAATGGGTAGCTTGGTATTTCCATATAATCGTGTTACAAATCATGATATGAGCATAGAAGGATATAGATTTATTCGCAGTTTACCTGGTTATCTGATTACAGGTTTTAGAGTGGAAGCTGCCATTTGGTTCATATTGACTATACTATTATCTGGTTATATTTGCATTGAAACTATAGTGTAAATTGCAAGAAGGGACGTTATCAGAGTCCCTTCTTTAATTTTATTTCAATGCGCCATATATCTGGTCAACAATCCAGCCATATGTGGCCGCAGGTAATAACCCGCTCACAGAAGCATTCGAATTTATTTTAGGACCGGCTACTGGTGAATGTGGCCAGATAAGGCGTTTACGCCGCCCTATCGGGCCATCAGATTACTCCTCCATCGCCTGGCGGATTTGCTGCAGCGCCGCCGGATCGTCAAGCGTGGTGAGATCTCCCGGATCGCGGCCTTCGCAAATGGCCTGGATCGTGCGGCGGAGCATTTTGCCGGATCGGGTTTTCGGCAGTTGCGAAACAAACCAGACGTGGGCAGGACGACCAAAGTTGCCAATCTGGCTGTCCACCAGCGCCATGATCGCTTTCTCTTCCGAATGCGCCACATCGCGGTCTTCCAGACTGTCGCTCTGTTTGGGAATGACAAACGCTACCGCCACCTGCCCCTTCAGCGCATCTTTTACCCCGACCACCGCCACTTCCGCCACGTTCGGATAGCTGGAGATACTCTCCTCAATTTCCCGCGTGCCCAACCGGTGCCCGGCGACGTTAATCACATCATCCGTGCGCCCCAGAATGAAGTAGTAACCGTCGGCGTCACGAATACCCCAGTCAAACGTGGCGTATACCTGACGATTGAACAGCGACCAGTAGGTATTCACAAACCGTTCATCGTCGCCCCAAATGGTCTGAATACAGCCGGGTGGCAGCGGCCCTTCGATCACCACCATCCCCTTCTCGTTGGCGCCGCAGGGTTCGCCGGTCATCTCATTGAGCAACTGCACGTTATAGCCATACATGGGCACGCCGGGACTGCCGAGGCGCGACGGCCGGTCATCCAGTGCCCGGGCCAGCGCCATAATCGGCCAGCCGGATTCGGTCTGCCAGTAATTATCAACAACCGGCACGCCCAGTGTTTCCGTTACCCAGCTTGCGGTCGGTTCGTCCAGCGGCTCGCCTGCCAGATAGAGCACCTCCAGCGAGGAGAGATCGTGATTGCGGATCTGCGCGGTCGGGAATTTTTTCAGCACGCGAATGGCGGTCGGTGCCGAGAACATCCGGTTGACCTGATATTTCTCGACGATCTTCCACCACACGCCGCAGTCCGGATACGTCGGCAGTCCTTCATACACAATGGTTGCCATCCCTGCCAGGAGCGGCGCGTAGACAATATAGGAATGCCCGACAACCCAACCGATATCCGACGCGCAGAAGAACACGCCCCCCGCTTTGCCGCCAAAAATGGTCGCCATTGAGGTCGCCAGCGCCACGGCATAGCCGCCGACATCGCGCTGCACGCCTTTGGGTTTTCCGGTGGTGCCGGAGGTATAAAGAATGCAGGACGTTTCATTGGATTCCAGCCACGTCACCGGCACCGTGGCGCCGAGATGCTGCTGGCGCAACGTCGCAAAGTCGAGATCGCGACCGGCCACACGCGCCATTTTCGCCAGCCCGCGATCCACCAGTAACACCTGTTTCGGCTGATGTTGCGCCTGCTCGATCGCATCATCGAGCAGCTTTTTATAGGGCAACACTTTACCGCCGCGCGCCCCCGCATCGGCGGAGACAATCAGCACCGGCTTCGCGTCATCGATGCGCGCCGCCACGCTGTGCGAAGCAAAACCGCCGAACACTACCGAGTGGATCGCGCCAATCCGTGCGCAGGCCAGCAGCGTGATATGCGCCTCAGCGATCATCGGCATGTATACCAGAACCCGATCGCCGCGCTGCACGCCGAGCGATTGCAGCATTGACGCCACCACGTTCACTTCGTCATAGAGCTGACGGAAGGTAAAGGTGCGCTCCTCTTCGGTCTCGGATGAGACAGCGATCAGCGCCAGCGCATCCGGTTGTTTCTCCAGCCAGCGGTCAATGGCGTTATGACACAGATTGGTGGTACCGCCGCAAAACCAACGGGCAAACGGCGGATGGCTGTGATCCAGCGTGCGGATAAACGGCTGCTGCCAGTCAATCCGCCGGGCCTGTTCGGCCCAGAATGATTCCGGTTGCGTAACAGAACGCTGATAAAATTCGCTAAAAGACATAACGCTCTCCTGTTGAACTTACGCCTGATGAAGCGGGTTCTAGATGACATAAAGGTCCATGTACTCATTGACCGGCATCTGCTCCAGGCGAGTTCTGTCCAGGGAGACCTCCAGGATGCGCTGCTGTTGGCGAGTCGGGAACTGGCGCGCCAGGTTAATTTTGAATTTTTCGATCAGTTTCGGGATCCCGTCGGTACGGCGACGTGCATGGCCAATCGGGAACTCCACGACCACCTCGTCAAACTGTGAACCGTCAGTGAATTCCAGGGTGATCGCATTGGCGATGGCGCGTTTTTCCGGATCGTGATAGTCCGCGGTAAACGCCGGATCTTCAACACAACGGATCTTCTCGCGCAGGGAATCGATTCGCTTGTCCTGTGCCACGCCGTCCTCATAATCCGCCGCCGTTAAGCGTCCGAACAGCAGCGGGATCGCCACCATATACTGAATACAGTGATCGCGATCGGCCGGGTTATTCAGCGGCCCCTGCTTATCAATGATGCGAATGCAGGCTTCGTGGGTGCGAATGGTCACTTTTTCGATATCTGCAGCGCTTTTACCTGCTGCCTGCATTTGCGCATACAGCGTCATTGCCGCTTCAACCGCCGTCTGAGAGTGGAACTCCGCCGGGAACGAAATTTTGAACAGCACGTTTTCCATTACGTAGGAGCCGTATGGACGCTGGAAGCGGAACGACTCGCCTTTGAATGAGACGTCATAAAACCCCCAGGTTTTCGCCGTCAGCGCTGACGGATAACCCATCTCACCGGTTTTCGCCATCAGCGCCAGACGCACCGCGCGCGAGGTTGCATCGCCCGCCGCCCAGGATTTACGCGTGCCGGTATTCGGCGCATGGCGATAGGTGCGCAGCGACTGTCCGTCGACCCACGCCAGCGACACCGCGTTGAGGATCTCATCACGCGTTAGCCCCAGCATTTCAGCCACCACGGCGGTGGAGGCCACTTTGACCAGCAGAACGTGGTCAAGCCCCACGCGGTTAAAGGCGTTTTCCAGCGCGATACAGCCCTGAATTTCGTGGGCCTTAATCATTCCGGTCAGCACGTGTTTCATGGTCAACGGCGCTTTACCCGCCGCGACCGCGTTGCGTGAGAGCCAGTCCGCTGTCGCCAGGATCCCGCCGAGGTTATCGGAAGGGTGGCCCCACTCCGCCGCCAGCCAGGTGTCATTGAAGTCGAGCCAGCGGATCATCGCGCCAATGTTAAACGCGGCCTGTACCGGGTCGAGCTGAAACTGGGTACCCGGCACGCGCACGCCGTTGGGCACCACGGTCCCCGGAACAATCGGCCCCATCAGTTTTTTACAGGCCGGATATTCCAGCGCTTCCAGACCACAGCCCAACGTATCAAGCAGGCAGTAGTGGGCGGTGTCATACGCCACCGTTGACGCTATCTCGTAGTTGACGACGTAATCCACGATATCAACGATTTCACGATCGAATTCCGGGCGAACATTTAAAATTTGAGCGGACATAAGGTACGTTTCCTGTTTTTTTATCTTTAGAGGTAATGAATTACTGACGCTGATCGATCGGCACAAACTCACGATCGTCCGGGCCGGTATAGTTGGCGGAAGGACGAATGATTTTGTTGTCCTGGCGCTGTTCAATAATGTGTGCCGCCCAGCCGGTGACGCGGGCGATGACAAACAGCGGGGTAAACATTTCGGTGGGAACGCCCATCATGTTGTAGGAGACCGCCGAGAACCAGTCGAGGTTAGGGAACATCTTCTTCGTCTCCCACATCACCTCTTCCAGACGATCGGCAATGTTGTACATCTTCAGCGAGCCCCCCTCTTCGGAAAGCTGCTTCGCCACACGTTTGATGACCTGATGACGCGGATCGGCAATGGTATAAACCGGATGACCAAAACCAATCACCACTTCTTTGTTTTCCACGCGCTTACGGATATCGGCTTCGGCTTCGTCCGGCGTTTCGTAGCGCTGCTGAATCTCCAGCGAGACCTCATTCGCCCCGCCGTGTTTCGGACCGCGCAGTGCGCCAATCGCGCCGATAATGGCCGAGTAAACATCCGATCCGGTGCCGGCAATCACGCGGCTGGTAAAGGTGGAGGCGTTGAACTCATGCTCGGCGTACAACACCAACGAAATGTGCATTGCTTTTTCCCAGCTCTGCGTCGGTTTTTCGCCGTGCAACAGGTGCAGAAAATGGCCGCCGATAGAGTCGTCATCGGTTTCTGGCTGAATACGCTCGCCGTTGTGACTGTAGTGATACCAGTAGAGCAGGATGGAACTGAGCGAGGCCAGCAGCTTATCGGCAATATCACGCGCGCCGGAAACGGTGTGCCCCTCTTTTTCCGGCAGCGTACAGCCCAGCGCCGATACGCCGGTGCGCATCACGTCCATCGGATGCGATGCCGCTGGCAGCGCTTCCAGTACGGTACGGACGTTAGCCGGTAACCCGCGCAGCGCTTTGAGTTTACTTTTGTATGCCTGAAGTTCGTCACGGGTCGGGAGTTTGCCGTGAATCAGCAGATGCGCGACTTCTTCAAATTCGCACTGCCGGGCGAGATCGAGAATATCGTAGCCGCGATAGTGCAGATCGTTGCCGCTTTTGCCGACGGTGCACAGCGCGGTATTGCCCGCCGGTACGCCGGACAGCGCGACGGATTTTTTAGGCTTAATAACATGGGTATTATTTTGCAGGATCGTTGTGTCGCTCATGTTGTCCTCATCATTATTGTCATATGTAGGGTACTGAGGGTTTTCGTCCAGGCCTGATAAGGCGTAGCCGCCATCCGGCCTACTTGATATACAACGCGTCGAGCTTCTCTTCGTACTGGTAGTAATTGATGCTTTCATACAGTTCGTTACGGGTCTGCATGATGTCGATAACGCTCTTTTGCGTCCCTTCCAGGCGCAGCACGTTGTAGACCTTTTCAGCAGCCCGGTTCATGGCGCGGAATGCCGAGAGCGGATAGAGCGCCATCGCCACGTTCGCACTGCGCAGTTCGTCGGTCGTGAACAACGGCGTAGCGCCAAATTCGGTGATATTGGCAAGAATCGGCACCTGGACTGCATCGGCAAACTGGCGGTACATCGAAAGCGCCGTGATCGCCTCCGGGAACAGCATGTCGGCGCCCGCTTCGACATAGGCCTGCGCACGATCGATCGCTGCGTCTAACCCTTCCACCGCCAGGGCATCGGTACGCGCCATGATCACAAAGTGGGGATCGGTACGGGCATCAACTGCCGCACGAATGCGATCGACCATCTCCTCTTTCGAAACAATCGCTTTATTCGGACGATGGCCGCAGCGCTTGGCGCCAATCTGATCTTCGATGTGTAGCGCCGCCGCCCCGGCTTTGATCATCGACTTGACGGTGCGCGCAACGTTAAACGCCGACGAACCAAAGCCGATATCAGCATCCACCAGCAGCGGGAGCGGACAGACGTCGGTGATGCGGCGAATGTCGGTCAAGACGTCGTCCAGGGTGGAGATGCCCAGATCCGGCAGTCCCAGCGAACCGGCCGCGACGCCGCCGCCCGAAAGATAAATCGCCTGATACCCGGCGCGCTGGGCCAGCAACGCATGGTTGGCGTTGATGGTGCCGACGATTTGTAAGGGGTTTTCTTTGGTGAGTGCAGCGCGAAATGCCTGACCCGGAGAATCCAGAGACATAGTCCATCCTCGTGTTATCAACTTGTAACTAACCGTTGATTCACATAAAGCAAGGGCTATGCCAAAGGCGCTTTGAAAGAGAGTGTTTTAAATAACCATCGATATAACAATAAGATAAACCACAGCATACCGCGATAAGCGAAAAAAAGCGTGTCAGCTAACGTTTCATGAAACGTCCCGACCGGTTTCATTGCAACAATTATGAAACAAGACTACACCCATTACTCTGTCCTTTTATTTTGGGTTGGCTATGGCGACGACAACGCTTCCCCCGCGGGTGAATGATGACAAACCGGTTATCTGGACGGTCTCGGTAACGCGACTGTTCGATCTGTTTCGCGACATCAGCCTGGAGTTTGATCATCTGGCGACCATCACCCCCATCCAGCTCGGTTTTGAAAAAGCGGTCACCTATATCCGTAAGAAGCTGACCACCGAACGCTGTGATGCGATCATCGCCGCCGGATCGAACGGCGCGTATCTGAAAAGTCGCCTGTCGATACCAGTTATCCTGATCAAACCCAGCGGGTTTGACGTTCTGCAGGCGCTGGCAAAGGCCGGAAAACTGACCGCCTCCATTGGCGTGGTGACCTACCAGGAAACGCTCCCCGCGCTGATGGCTTTTCAAAAAACCTTCAACCTGCAACTGGAACAACGCAGCTATATCACCGAAGAAGACGCGCGCGGGCAGATTAACGAGTTGAAAGCAAACGGCATTGACGCGGTGGTTGGCGCGGGACTGATCACCGATCTGGCGGAAGAGGCAGGCATGACCGGTATCTTTATCTATTCTGCCGCCACGGTGCGTCAGGCCTTTAGTGATGCGCTGGACATGACCCGCCTGACCCAGCGTCGCCACGGTCATTATGCCTCCGATCAGGCGCTGCGCACCCGCTATGGGCTGGGAGATATTCGTGGCGAGTCCGCACAGATGGAACAGGTGCGCCATACCATTATGCTGTATGCCCGTTCACCCGCCTCTGTCCTGATTCAGGGGGAAACCGGCACCGGGAAAGAACTGGCAGCCCAGGCCATTCACCGCGAGTTTTGTACGCGTCCTGGCACGCGCGGCGACAAAACGGCGCATCCGTTCGTCGCGGTGAATTGCGGGGCGATCGCCGAATCGTTGCTGGAAGCGGAGCTGTTTGGCTACGAGGAAGGCGCCTTCACCGGATCGCGACGCGGTGGTCGTGCCGGGCTGTTTGAAATCGCCCACGGCGGAACGCTGTTTCTCGATGAAATCGGCGAAATGCCGTTGCCGCTGCAAACCCGACTGCTGCGCGTGCTGGAAGAAAAAGAGGTCACCCGGGTGGGTGGACATCACCCCATTCCGGTAACAGTGCGGGTGATTAGCGCCACCCACTGCAATCTGGAAGACGAGATGAAACACGGGCAGTTTCGTCGCGATCTGTTTTATCGCCTGAGTATTTTACGTCTGTCGTTACCGGCTCTACGGGAGCGCCCCGCCGATATCCTGCCGCTGGCGGAAGGTTTTTTAAAACAATCGCTGGCCGCGCTCTCCGTACCGTTTACCGAGTCGGTGCGCGCCGGACTGGCGCAGAGTGCCGGTGCGCTGTTGCACTATCAGTGGCCGGGAAATATTCGCGAATTGCGCAATATGATGGAACGGCTGGCACTGTTTTTAAGCGTTGAACCGATGCCACAACTGAATGAACATTTATTACAGCAGATACTGCCGGAACTGGCGGAGAACGAATCGCCGTCATACCCTTCGCCTTCCGCTACGCCACAGCAGGTGCTGGCGCAGTTTAACGGCGATAAGCGCGCCGCCGCGCGTTATCTGGGGGTCAGCAGAACCACATTCTGGCGACGGCTGAAGGAATGAACGGCCGGATGGCGACACACAGCGTCTTACCCGGCCTACACATTTCACCAGGCCAGCGCCATCCGGCACGCTTACGAATTACTTTTTCTTGTAGATATTGGCAGTGCCATGAATTTTGTTGTCGGTTTGACCGGAAGTCAGCACGACCACATCAGCCCCTTTCTCATCCGCTTTTTTGAGCAGATCTTCTTTCGCATCCTGAGTGGACGTTTCATTGCTGGTATTGATGTTGCCAATCAGGGTGTACTGCGACTCCACTTTCTCAAACTCAGCTTTTGTTAACAGCTCCGCTGCAAACGCATTTGTCGCCACAAAAGCCAACGCACCAATCAAGAGTTTATATCCAGTTTTCATAGAGAAGCTCCAGGTTATGTTATGACGCTATCATCACCGCTGAATCCATGCCGCTGTTCAGGGATGATTAATAACTAGTTCAGCTTCCAGAAAAAATCCAGAGCCCTTTCAGTGATAGGTTGCTTTTGTGATTTCGGCCTGCTCAGTCCTTTTTTGCATACTACGGTAAAGTTAAGTCACTTTCTGCATACAAATAAAATAATGACCGACAACCCTGTCTTTTAATAAATCTCTCATTATTGCGTAAATATGCATAACCCTGTTCGAAACAACTCCACTTAAGATTATTATCAAAACCCTTACAGACTTATTGGTAATAATCTTAACATCGATAAAAGACATTCAGATTAATACCAATGTAAAAATTGATACTCATCAAAACAATGATAATTAGTCAGCCTAAAATTCTTAAAAAACATTATTACTGTCCGTAATTAAACATAGTGAAGCGATATTCACACTAATGTTAATCCTTCGCATCTATTCAGTCTTCCTTATCAAAAACCTCATCTATCCTGTTGTTTTTCGCCTTATATTTGCATTATTCCTGGAAGGATAGCCAAAAACAATAAACATTTGTAATCAAATAATTAGCCATCACTTAAATATCTTCACTCTGTTAATGACGGTTAATAGACTCAGCCTATCAATATCGAATGCAAGCCTGCGGCAAAACGATTACGCTATATCGCCCGCGGCAAATAATATTAAAAATCATCAGAATTTTATTTGCATGAGCAACCCGACAAATAGCCGTGTATTCAGCACTGGCTTTTCTGGCTTATGCCTGGATGTAATATTTAAATCTTAAGGAAGAGTCAATATATGAAAATAAATGCACAGTGTTTCCCTGAAACTCTATTAGCCATTGCAATTTCCATGGCTTTAACGTCCACTGCTGTAGCCAATAATAATATTTCCCCACCAACAGGTGTGGGGGATACTGTCATTATTAATAATGGACAAAATATTACGCTTTCCGCCACGGAAAATACCGACCCCGCATGGAATAACTTCCGCAGTCTTTGGGTGGGTGATAACTCCGACGGCTCACTGCTGATCGATGGTCGGGCTATCACCACCGCCGCCGGTATGATCGGTAATGGCGCAAACGGCAGCGTGACGCTGACGAATGGTGCGACCTGGACACTGGGCAATTTGAATCTGGTACTCGGGACCCATGATGGTTCAGGTACGCTGCGGGTGAATAACGGCAGTAAAATCAGCGGTATTGATGAATTGCGCATTGGAGAATATGCCGCAAACGCGCAGGGAACGGTTACTATCGATGGCGCAAATTCGTCCGTCTCTTCCGTCTGGAGCGTGGTCGGCGATCAGGGGCGCGGCAACCTGATGATTACCCGCGGCGGAACCCTCTCCTTAAGCGAACACATGAACATTGGCTACGTCGGCAATACGAGTAACACCAGTCGTAAT